>NZ_JBAKHX010000037.1:0-80063 GCF_036906915.1 Micromonospora sp. CPCC 206061 | reverse complement strand
GAGATGTGCACGCCGGACGCGCGGGCGACGTCGCGGATGGTGGCGGGCACAGTCGTTCTCCGTCCATGGGCATGTGGCGGTCGTCACGGGTCGGCCAATTAATGCAAACGGTTGCTGGCGTGTCAACGGATCTTGGTTTCAAATGGGTTGCGGTGGCGCACCTGTTGGGTGCGTGAGCGACACAAAACGGACGTCCTCGGTGCAAACCTTTGCAGCGAGAGATCGGGTTGAAACGGTGTCGATCGGGGAAGGTACCGTTGGCGGAATCATCGGCCCGGAACGGACAGCACCATGAGCCCTGCACCGTCCACCAGCTTCGACCACCCCGCGCTGCTCTACCGCGACGCCGGTGAGTACCTGGCGGGCACGCTGCCGTTCATCCAGGCCGGGCTGGCGGCGGGCGAGCCGGTGCTGGTCGCGGTGCCGCATGCCAATCTGGAGCTTCTCCGGGACGGCCTTGGTGACGACGCCGGGCAGGTGCTGCTGCGCGACATGGGCGAGGCCGGGCGCAACCCCGGACGCATCCTGCCGGGCGTGCTGCTGGCCTTCGCCGCCGCGTACCCCGACCAGCCGGTCCGCGTCATCGGCGAGCCGGTGTGGGCCGGGCGGACCCCGCTGGAGTACCCGGCCTGCGTGCAGCACGAGGCGTTGATCAATACCGCGTTCGCGGACCGGCACGGCGCGATCCTGTGCCCGTACGACGTGGGGCGGCTGGCGCCCGAGGTGGTCGACGACGCGTACCGGACGCATCCCATCGTCGCGACCGCCGCCGGGCGCGAGACCAGCCGCTTCTACGACGATCCGACGCTGGTGGCGGCCCGGTTCAACCAGCCGCTGGCCGTGCCGCCGTTCGGCGCGGCCACCATGACCGTCGACGGTGGCAGCCTGGCGGCGGTGCGGCAGCTGGTCGCCGCGCGGGGTGTCGCGGCCGGCCTCGACGCGCTGCGGATCGCCGACTTCACGGTTGCCGTCAACGAGCTCGCCACCAATAGCGTCAAGCACGGCGGTGGGGCGGGCACGCTCGCGCTGTGGACGGAGGACGGCGCGCTGGTCGCCCAGGTCAGCGACGGCGGCCACATCGCCAACCCCTTGGCCGGGCGTGTTCCGCCGCCGCTCGACAGCGCGAATGGCGGGCGCGGGCTGGTGCTCGTAAACCAGCTCTGCGACCTGGTCCGCGTGCACACCACGCCCGACGGCACCACCATCCGCGCGCTGCTGTATCTCTGAGCCTGTACCTCTGAGCTGTGCTCACACCGCCGTGCGGCGGCGGAAGAGCGCGCCGGCCGCGGCCACCGAAACCAGCAGGATGCCGGCGCTCCAGGCCAGCGCCAGCCAGGGGGCGGTGCCCAGGTCGGTGCCGAGCATCAACCCTCGCAGCGTCTCGATGACCGGAGTGGCCGGCTGATGCTCGGCGAACCCGTGTATCCAGCCGGGCATCGTGTCGATCGGCACGAACGCGCTGCTCGGATACGGCAGGAACATCACGAAGAACGTGAAGCCGCCGGCCGCTTCCGCCGACCGTACGAGCAGGCCCACCGCCGCGGACAGCCACGAGATCGCGAACACGAACAGCAGCAGGACGCCGGCCACCGCGAGCCAGTCGAGCGGACCCGCCGCCGGCCGGAACCCGATGATCAGCGCGACGCCGAGCACGAGCAGCGTGGAGGCCAGGTTGCGGACCACGCTCGCCACCACGTGGCCGGTGAGGAAGGCGACGCCACCGACGTCCATCGAGCGGAACCGGTCGACGATGCCCCCGGTCACGTCCTGGCTGACGCTGACCGCCGTGGTGGACGCGCCGAACGCCGCGCACAGCAGGATGACGCCCGGCACCACGTAGGTGACGTACTCGGTGCCGGTCTCGATCGCGCCGCCGAACAGATACACGAAGAGCAGCATCAGCATGATCGGCAGCATCAGGGCGGTGAGCAGCGCGTCCAGGTTGCGCCGGGACAGGCGTACCGAGCGGTCGATCATAACGACGGCGCTAGACATGTGCTGTCTCCTTCTCATGTGCCTGGGTTCCCGTCAGCGCGAGGAACACGTCGTCGAGGGTCGCGGCGTGTAGCGCGAACCGGTCTACCGCCCGCCGGCCCGGATCGATCTCGTCCAGCAGCGCGCGCACGTGCGCCGCGCTGCCGTCGGTGGCCACGCCGAGCGTCCGCCGCGCCGGGTCGCGCAGCAGCAGCCGGTCGCCGAGGTGGGCGGCGACCGCGTCGTACGCCTCCGGGTCCGCGAGGGTCAGGTCGAGGCGCTGGCCGCCGACCTGCTCCTTCAGCCGGGCCGCGGTGCCGTCCGCGACCAGGCGACCATGATCGAGTACCGCGATGCGGTCGGCGAGTTGGTCGGCCTCCTCCAGGTACTGCGTGGTGAGGAAGACCGTCACGCCGCCGCGCACCAGGTCGCTGACCACGTCCCACATGGCCTGCCGGCTGCGCACGTCCAGCCCGGTCGTCGGCTCGTCCAGGAAGATCACGGACGGCTGGCCGACCAGGCTCGCGGCGAGGTCGAGGCGGCGCCGCATGCCGCCCGAGTACGCGCCGACCCGGCGGTCGCCGGCGTCCACCAGGTCGAACCGCTCCAGCAGCTCGGCGGCCCGCCGCCGCGCCTCCGACCGGCCGAGCCCGGTGAGGCGGGCAGTCATGCGCAGGTTCTCGGCGCCGGTCTGCAGCTCGTCGACCGCCGCGTACTGGCCGGTGAGGCTGATAGCCCGGCGCACCCGGTGGCGGTCGCGTACCACGTCGAACCCCGCGACCGTGGCCCGGCCTCCGTCGGGCTCGATCAGCGTGGCCAGGATGCGCACCATCGTGGTCTTGCCGGCGCCGTTCGGCCCGAGCAGCGCGAAGAGGGTGCCGGGCGCGACCCGCAGGTCGACGCCGGCGAGCACACGGTTGGCGCCGTACGACTTCTCCAAGGCGGTCACCTCGACCGCCGGTACATTGTACGAATCCATGCGTACACCGTACAAGCAGTGGTAACAGCGCGCAAACTGTACTAGTGTAGGAGCATGAGTACTAGTACAGGCGCGCCGTACCTGCGGATCGCCAACGAGATCCGCCGGCGGATCACGGCGGGGGAGTTGCGCCCAGGTGACACGGTGCCGTCGACGCGGCAGCTCACCCGCGAGTTCGGCGTCGCACTCGCCACCGCGACGAAGGCCCTCGCCGTGCTGCGCCAGGAGGGTGTCGTGACCGCCGTTCCCCGGGTGGGCACGGTTGTGGCCGGTGTGGCACCGGCGCCACCGGCCGCTCCGCGGCGTGTGCGGACCGGCGAGCCCGCCGTCACCCTCGAGGGGATCGTCCAGGCCGCCGTCCGGATCGCCGACACCGAGGGCATCGCCGCGCTCTCCATGCGGCGCGTCGCCGCCGACATCGGCGTCCCGACCATGTCCCTGTACCGCTACGTGCCGAGCAAGGAAGACCTGATCCTGCGGATGGTCGACGCGGTGTTCGCCGAAGATCCGCTCCCGGAGCCCGCGCCGCACTGGCGCACCAGCCTCGAAGACCTGTGCCATCTCCAGTGGGCGATCTGCCGCCGCCACCCGTGGGTGGCCCGGCGTGTCTCGATCACCCGCCCGATGGCCGTGCCGAACGGGATGGCGCACACCGAGGCTGCGCTGCGGGCACTGGAGGGCACCGGCCTCGACAGGGCGACGATGGTGCACGCGGCGGTGACCATCGCCGGCCACGTGGTCGGCGCCGCCATGCACCTGGAGCAGGAGGTCGAGGCGGAGCAGGACAGCGGGCTGAGCAACGAGGAGTGGTACGAGGCGCAGGACCTCACGCTGGGCAGGCTGCTCGCCTCGGGTCGCTTCCCGATGTTGGCGAGCCTCGACGACATCCCCGACTTCGACCTGAACCTCGACATCATCTTCGAGCTGGGCCTGCGCCTGCTGCTGGACGGTTTGGCCGCGATGATCGAGAGCGCTGGTACGTCACCGACTTTGCGGCGCCATCATGATCAGTTAGGGTAGGCATACCTAATCGATGGAGGGTCGCTGTGACGTTTCGGGTTTTTGGGGTTGAAGTGCGGGCGGTGCGCAAACTCAGCCCGAGCTTCCTGCGCGTGACGTTCACCGGCGACGACCTCGACGCGTTCGAGGACACCGGCTGGGATCAGCGGATCAAGCTGGTGCTTCCGTTGCCCGGCAGCGGCGTCGCGCACATGCCGGTCGGCCCCGACTGGTACGCGCGCTGGCGTGAGCTGCCCGAGGAGCGGCGCAACCCGATCCGCACGTACACGGTGCGCTACGTGCGGCCCGCGCTCCGCGAGGTCGACCTCGACGTGGTGCTGCACGGCGACGGTGGGCCGGCCGCGCGCTGGGCGCAGACCGTGCGACCCGGCGACATCGCGGGGCTGGTCGGGCCGGACGCCGAGGCCACCGGCCCGCACGGCGGCATCGAATTCCACCCGCCGGCCGGTGCGCGCACGCTGCTGCTCGCCGGCGACGAGACGGCGGTGCCGGCGGTCGCCTCAATCGTCGAACGGCTGCCCCGCGACGCGCGCGGTGAGGCGCTGCTGGAGGTGCCCGAGTCCGGTGACGTCCTGGAGCTCGGCGCGCCCCCGGGCCTGCGGGTCACCTGGCTGGCCCGCGAGGGCGGCGGGCACGGCAGCCGGCTCGTCCCGGCCGTCACCGAGGCGGCGGCGCGCCTGCTCGCTCCCGTCAGGGCGCCAGCCCTGGCCAGCGTCGGGGGCGGCACCGCGCTCGACGACATCGACGTCGAGCGGGAGATCCTCTGGGAGGTGCCGGACGAGGGCGCGGGCGGTGATCTGTACGCGTGGCTGGCCGGCGAGGCCGGCGTGATCAAGACGCTGCGCCGGCATCTCGTGAGCGAGCGCGGCGTCGACCGCAAGGCGGTCGCCTTCATGGGCTACTGGCGCCTGGGCCGCACCGAAGACGACGACTGAGAACGACGTCAGCGTTCCTGCGGCATCCGGCGCGGCGGCGCGCGGCCGGCCCGCGCCGTCGATCAAGGAAGATCGCATCGATCAAGGGCGAACGCACGCGGAAAGAGATCCAACCACGTGCGTATGCCCTTGATCGACGGCGAAGGGGCGCGCGGTGACAGCTGAGCTAGAGGGGGCGGGCCACCATCCACTGATGGCCGAACGGGTCTTCGAAGCGGCCACCGCGTTCGCCGTACGGCTGGTCGGCGATCGGGTAGATCACCGTGGCGCCGTGCGCTTCCAGGCGGTTGCCCAAGGCGTCCACGTCGTCGACGTACAGGGCCATGATCACTGGCGTGCCGCCCAGCGTGACCGGAGACCGGTCGGCGTCGTCTTCGTCCTTCACCGCCACCGTCGCGCCCGCGATCACCACCTCGGCGTGCACGATCTTGCCGTTCGCGTCGGTGTGACGGGCGGTCTCCTTGGCGTCGAAGACGGCAACGTAGAACTCGATGGCGCGGGCAGCGTCTCGCACCACAAGGCGTGGATAGAACATGCCACCATCCTCGCGCCGGAGCGAGCGCCGCGCTTGTAGGAATCAGACCGGCACGTGGTTCGCCTCGGTGGGCGAGCGCGGCGCGTATCCGGTCGGCAGCATGCCCGCCAGCTCCCGAAACTCGTGGATCATGTGCGCCTGGTCGTGGTAGCCGCACGCGGCCGCCCGCCCCGCCCAGTCGCCGTCGGTCGCGAGCAGCCGCTGCAGCCGCCGCACCCGCGCGAACCGCTTCGGCGCCAGCCCGACGCGCTCCACGAACCGCCGTGCCAGCCCGCGCGGCGTCCATCCCAGCCGGTCGGCGGTCTCGGCGACGCTCGCCCCGCGCGCCAGCGACCGCACCGCCACGCCGGTCGCCGGGTCGGGCGACAGCGGCCGGCACGCCGCGGCGAGCAGCGCGCGTTCCAGCAGCGCCAGCATCGCCGCCGGCGACCCGGCCTCCGCGAGCCGCTCACGCAGGCGCGCGCCGGGCCACAACTCGTCGAGCGGCACCAGCTGGTCGCGGGTCGCCGAGGCGGGCGCGGCGAAGAACGGGTACGTCCCGCCGGGCCGGAACGCCACCCACAGGATCGCGCGCTGCTCGGCCGGGTCGATCAGGCTCGGGCGGCCGTGCGCGCCGAGCAGCGCCGCGCCCGGCGCGCTCTGGGCGCCACCACCGTTGATCGGGTACGCGTGCAGCGCGTCGGCGTCGAGGTTGACCAGCAGCTGTGCGGTGCCGGTGGGCAGGGACAGCTCCCGCGCGTGTGGAAACCGCCCCTCGAGGTAGCCCAACGAGGAGACGAACGGCGCCAGCGCCGCCGACCTGGGGCTCGTCGCCACATGCATGCCGCTTCCGAGCCTACCGGCGATGATGGTGCCATGCCGGACGGTGGAGAGGAGCGCGCGGTGTGGACGCGCGTCGATGGCATCTGGGAGACCGGCATCGACCTGCTCAGCGCCCGTTTTGTCGGCCACCGGTACGCGCCGCACCTGCACGACGAGTACTCGATCGGCGTGTGCACCAGCGGCGCCGAGCGGATCGACTACCGCGGCACCAGCCACATCGCGGTGCCCGGCACGGTCGTGCTGCTGGAGCCGGGTGAGCCGCACACCGGCGAGGCGGCCGCTAGCGGCGGCTGGGCGTACGACGCGGCGTACGTGCCGCCGGAGCTGTTCGGCGACGGACCGCCGCACTTCCCCGAGCCGGTGGTCACCGACCCGGACGCCGCGCGCATGCTCGGCGCCGCGTACCGGGCGTTGATGCGCTGTGGTGCCGAAGCCGACTCGCTTGAGGGAGAGACGCGCCTGCTGCTCGCGCTCGACACGGTCGTCTGCCGGTACGCCGTTGGCGTGACCGCCGCCGAGCGCCGCCTCGGTGGCCGGCTCGTGGCGGCCGTCATGTCGAGCCTCGGCGACCGCATCGTGGCGCCGCCGAGCCTCGCGGAGATCGCCGACGAGGTGGGGCTGTCCCGGTACCAGGTGCTGCGCGCCTTCCGGGAGGCGGTCGGGATGCCGCCGTACGCGTGGCTCGCCCAGCATCGCGTGCAGCGCGCCCGAGCGCTGTTGCTGGCCGGTCACCGGCCGGCCGACGTCGCGGGCCTGGTGGGCTTCGCCGACCAGGCGCACCTGACGCGGTGGTTCCGGCGGGTACTGGGGGTGACCCCGGCGGTGTACCGCAACAGCGTTCAAGACACCGGGCGCGGCGGCCAGTGATCATGTCCGGGTGACTCGACGGGGATGGCTGCTGTTCGTTGCGATGGGCCTCATCTGGGGCACGCCGTATCTCATGATCAAGATCGCGGTCGACGAGGTGTCGCCGCCGATGGTGGTGTTCGTCCGGTGTGTTGTCGGCGCCGTCGTCCTGCTGCCGGTCGTCGTACACCGGAAGCAGCTGGCGACGCTGCGCGGACGCTGGTGGTGGCTGATCGCCTTCGCCGCCGCGGAGATCGTCGGCCCGTGGCTGCTGCTCTCGGACGCCGAGCGGACGCTGTCAAGCGGCACCACCGGCCTGCTCATCGCCACCGTGCCGATCATCGGCGTGCTGATCGCGTGGATCGCGGGGGACAGGCGGCGGGTGACGCCGGTGCGCTGGGCGGGACTGCTGCTCGGGTTCGGCGGCGTGGCGCTGCTCGCCGCGCCGACCGTGGAGAGCGGCGGCGCCTGGCCGGTCACCGAGATGCTGCTGGTGGCGATCGGGTACGCGGGCGCGCCGCTGATCGCCGACCGGGCGCTGCGCGACGTGCCCGGCCTCGTGGTCACCGCGACCTGCCTGGCGTTCGCGAGCCTGGTCTACGCCCCGGCGGCGGCGTGGACGTGGCCGGACAGCCTGCCGTCGGGGCGCGCGCTGCTGGCGCTCGCCGGGCTGGCCACGCTCTGCACGGCACTGGCGTTCGTGCTGTTCTTCGAACTGATCAAGGAGGTCGGGGCGGCCCGCGCCACCGTGATCACGTACGTGAACCCGGCGGTCGCGGTCGCACTCGGCGCGGTGGTGCTCGGCGAGCCGCTGACGCTGAGCGTCGGCGCGGCGTTCGCGCTGATCCTGGTCGGCTCGGTGCTCGCGACCCGGGGCGGCGTTAGCCCAGAATCTCCGCGAGAAACTCCAGGTGACTCGCCCGCTGGTACGCCAGACCACCCTCATGACCGTTATACGGCCACACGTTGATGGCCTTCGGCCCGGCGTAGTGGTTGTAGGCCGCGTACACAGTGGACGGCGGACAGACGTCGTCCATGAGCGCGACGGAGAAGTTGGCCGGGGCGTTGGCGCGGGTGGCGAAGTTGACGCCGTCGAAGTACGACAGCGTGTTGAAGACCGTGTCGACGTGGTCTCGGTGGGTCTTGAGATACGTGACGATCTCCTGGTAGGGGAACGCGTTGGTGATCTCGGTGGCCCGCCGGTAGTGGCACAGGAACGGCACGTCCGGCATCACGCCGGCCAGGCCCTCCACGAGCCCGGACACCGCGATCGTGATGCCGCCGCCCTGGCTGCCGCCCCCGATCGCCACCCGCTCCGGGTCGACCCGCTCGTGACCGCGAGCCGCGTCGACGGCGCGCACCGCGTCGGTGAAGACCCGGCGGTAGTAGTAGTGCGCCGGGTCGGTGACGCCCCTGGTCATGAAGCCGGGCGTCTGCGGCCCGCCGCTACCGTCCGGGTCGGGGGTGTCGCCGACGAGGTAGCCGCCGCTGCCCTGGCCGCGGGTGTCCATGACGAAGTGGGCGTATCCGGCCGCGCTGTAGTGCAGCCAGTCGTGCGGCAGCCCGCGTCCCCCGCCGTACCCGATGTACTCGACCACGCAGGGCAGCGGGCCCTCGGCGTGCTTCGGCAGCAGGAACCAGCCGCGCACCGGCTGCCCCGCGAAGCCCGCGAACGTGACGTCGAAGACGTCGACGGTCTTCAGCCGGGTGGGGTGCGGCTCGAACCTCGGCTCGGTGCCGGCCGCCCGCGCCTGCTCCACAGTAGACTTCCAGAACGCGTCGAAGTCCGCTGGCTCCGTGCGCTCCGGGCGGTACTCCTGAAGTTGATCGAGTGGCCAGTCGACGAACATGCCCGCACGGTACGTCATGTTGACCATGGAAGGGAAGCACGCCGGGGGTAGGGTGGGTGCGTGCCCGTTACGGCCGCTGAGACCTACACCCCGATCGCCCGGTACGCCGGGCGCCTGCACGCGGTCGCCGGAGGCGAGCACCACGTCGCGTCGCCGCTGGGAGCGTGGCTCCTGCTGGCCCTGTGCGGCGCGGCGGCTCCTTCCGGCGGCGAGTCGATCGACGATGCGCTCGGTCTCGACCGCGCCGACGCGCTCGCCTTCGCCGCCGAGCTGCTGGGCACCCCGCACGACGCGGTGCTGTCGGCTGCCGCGGTCTGGACACGCGCCCGCGCCGACGCGCTGCTGCGCTGGCTGCCGGCCGCCGTCGAGACCGGTGACCTGCCGGGCCAGGACCGCCTCGACGCCTGGGCCCGCGAGCACACCCTCGGCCTGATCGAGAGCTTCCCGCTCCAGGTGCCGCCGACCGCCGTCGTCGTGCTGGCCACCGCGCTCGCCACGAAGGTGTCGTGGGGTACGCCGTTCGACCTGGTGCCGGGTTCCGCGCTGGGTGGTCCGTTCGCGGGGCGGGTCGACACGGCGCTGCGCACCCCGGACGGGCACGGCCACCGGCAGTTCGTGGCGTCGACTCCGGGGGCCGGCGACATCATCGTGCACACCGCCCGGGCCCGTGAGGGCCTGTCGGTCACGTCGGTCGCCGCCGCGCCGGACGTGCCCGCCGCCGAGGTGCTCGCGGCGGCGTACGAGGTGGCCGGTGGCGAGGTCGCGGGGCGGTCGCTCTTCGACCTGCCACTCGGCGAGGGGCCACTGTGGACGGTCAGCGAACGGCACGGGCCCGTCACCGCCGCGAGCGGGCGGGAGGAGCGGTGCAGCGCCGTGCTCCCGGCGTGGGCGGCCCGCAGCGAGCTCGATCTGGGCCACCCCGACCTCGGCTTCCCGGCCGGGGCGCGGGCGATCGCGGAGCTGCTGGGCCTGTCCGACTACGACTACGAGGCGCGGCAGTCGGCGGTGGCTCGCTACAGCAGGGTGGGCTTCGAGGCGGCCGCGGTGTCCGCGATGTTCACCACGACCGGCTTCGTGATGCCGCGCGAGGGCGTGGTGCGCACCGCCGAGCTGCGGTTCGCCCACCCGTACGCCGTGGTGGCCGTCGCGTCGGGCGGTGGGCCGTGGAACGGCGTGCCGGTGTTCTCCGCGTGGGTCGCCGACCCTAGCTCGGCCAGTGGGTCGGACGGCTGACCGACGGCGGGAGCCGCGTCGTGCGGTCGCCCCGGGCCGCGTTCGCCTGCGGCTGGGTGAGGAAGAGGCTGTCGCGCAGGTTGGCGCTGCGCAGGTCCGCCGCGCGCAGGTCGGCCCCGATCAGGTCAGCGAGCCGCAGGTCCGCACCGCGCAGGTCCGCGCCGATGAGGTACGCGCCGCGCAGGTTGGCGCCCCGGAGATCGGCACCCCGCAACCGGGCCCCGATCAGGTCGCTGCGGTGTTTCTCCTGCCGCCTCGGCACGCCGGCCCGCGCCAGCTCGCTCGCCTTTCGGAGCAGGGGGTCGGCCGTCTCCCAGTACACCTTGGGCTCGATCGTGGTGAGCTCGCTGCTTCGCGTCGCGGCCTCGACCTGGTCGAAGGCCGCGTCAAGCCTGCTCCGAAGCGATCGGGCGGCGGGCAGCGCGCGGGCCTCGCGCAGGTACCAGAGCAGTTCGTGGAGCTCGCGCATGACCGCGAACGCCGCGAACATCGGCGCGGCGGTCTCGGGCGCCGCGCGCCAGTCTCGCCCGCCGAACGTCACCTGCGCCACCTTCTGCCCGGCGCCGAAGCAGTCGAAGACCGTGCAGCCGGGGAACCCGCGCTGGCGCAGGTCGCGGTGGATGCCGCAGCGGAGGTCACCCTGGAGGTTGGGGCAGGCGTGCCCGGCCGGCTTGTCGATCGCGAAGTCAGCCGACTTGGAGAACGCGGGCGCCACGCAGCACAACCCGAAGCACCGGGCGCAGTCCGCGCGAAGTTCCGTATCCACGGCTAGCGGATCTCCAGGCCGATGTTCTGCGCGATCACGACCGCCTGCTCCGGCGTGATGACCGCGCCCCGCAGCTCGACGCTCGCCGGGTCGAGGGTGGTGAGGTCGCTGCCGCGCAGGTCGCAACCGCGCAGGTCGGCGCCGCGCAGGTTGGCGCCGGAGAGGTCCGCGCCGGTGATGGTGGCGGCGGCGCAGTTCGCGCCGCTGAGGTCCACCTCGCGCATGCGTACCCCGTCGAAGGTGACGCCGCGCAGGTCGGCGCCGGCGAGGGCGGCGAACGACCAGTCGCCGCCCTTGACCCGCAGCGGCCGCACCGGCGAGTCGCGGAACGTGCTGCCGGTCAGCTTGCACCCGTCGAACTCGGCCTCGAAGAAGTTGCACCGCGTGAACGTGCACCGCAGGAACGCCGAGTCGGCGTGCCGCGACGCGTTGAAGCGCACGTTGCCGAAGGTGCACTCCTCGAACACGGTGCCGCGCGTCTGCGCCTCGGTCAGGTCGACGTTGTTGAAGTCGCACCGCCGGTAGACGCGCTCGACGAACTCGTCCCCGTACCAGTCCTCGTGCGCGAACGACTCGTCCTCGGCCAGGGTCTCCATCTGTAGGTCCTTGCCATAGATCGTGAGAATGGTGGAAAAATATTACGTTGATCATTGACGGGTCACGCTGCGGGCCGCACCGTATGGCGCATGTTGCGAGCTTTGTGCGCCGCCGCGGCCGCGGTGGTACTGATCGTAGTAGGTGTGATCGTGGCGCCCGCGGCGTCTGCCGCGACCGCGCTGACAGCGTCGAACTTCCGGCTGCGGGCGAGCGCCTACTCCACCCTCATCGACGACCTCGACGCCGCCCTGCCGAACGTCACCGTTCCCGCCGTCCTCGCGGACGCCAACAGGAAAGCCGAGACCTGCGCGCCCACCGTCACCAACCGGGTCGCCTCGTTCTGCTGGGCGCCCGGCGACAACTCGGTCACCTACTGGTACCCGCAGGGCGTCACCACCAGCGCCGACGCGCTGGGCGCCGGCACGTACGAGGGCGCCACCGCGATCCTGGTGAGCTGGTACGACGACGGCACCGACGGGGTCGAGCGCGGCGTCCGGGTGTCCTTCGTGGACTACTCGACGCCGTCCGCACCCGCCTACCGCCACGTCCTGCTCGTCGAGCCGTACACCCGCAGTGACGGCAAGGTCTCGTTCCGCGCCGTCAACGTGCACGCCGGCGGCATCTTCTGGTACGGCCACTACCTGTACGTCGCGGCCACCACGCAGGGCTTCCGGGTCTTCGACATGCGCCACCTCTGGCAGACCAGCACCGCCAACGGCGCCGCGATCGGCCTGCAAACCGACGGCACCTACCAGGCGTACGGATACAAGTACGTGCTGCCGCAGGCGCTGACGTACAGCCGTTCCACCGCTGGGGGGTACGCCGACCTGCGCTTCTCGTTCGCGTCGCTCGACCGCACCAGCACCCTCGACAGCGTGATCGTCGGCGAGTGGGACGGCGGCGGCGACGGCACCCGCCTGGTGCGCTTCCCGATCGACGCGGACACGCGGATGCTCACCGCGTCCAGCGACGGCCTCGTGCGGGGCACGCAGGCGTACGACATGTCGATCGCGAGCATGCAGGGCGCCACCTCGATCAAGGGCAAGTTCTACCTGTCGATCAGCGACACCTCCACCGGGCGGGGCGAGGTCGGGACGTACACCCCCGGCGGGTCCGTGAGGACGTACAACAACCACCTGCCCATCGGCCCGGAAGACGTGTCGTACTGGGCGGCTCGTGATCAACTCTGGGGGCTGACCGAGTACCCGGGCAGCCGGTCGATCTTCGCGATCCGCGCGTTGGCATACTGAAGCTGTGCTTGAAGGACCGCTACCTGGCAACGCCACAGCCGGGGTGGTGCGCGTTGGTGACACCGTGCGCCGCCCTGCCGGACCGTGGAGCGACGCCGTCGACGCCGTACTGTCGCACCTAGCGGCGGTCGGATTCGACGGCGCGCCCCGGCCACTCGGGCGCGACGCGCAGGGGCGGCAGGTCCTGGAGTACGTGCCCGGCGAGGTCGGCGACGTCACCGGCACCTACACCGAGGCCGAACTGGCCTCGATCGGCCGGATGCTCGCCGACCTGCATCTTGCTCTAGCTTCCTTCCAGCCACCCGCGGACGCGACGTGGAACGAGCTGATCCCACCGGATCGTGCGGATCAGATCTGCCACAACGACGTGGCACCGTGGAACCTCATCCGGTCCGCGCGCGGCTGGGTGCTCATCGACTGGGACGCCGCCGCGCCCAGCTCCCGCCTGTGGGACGTGGCGTACGCCGCCCAGAGCATGGCGGGCCTGCGCGCCAACCGCCCGGTATCCGAGTCGGCGGCCCGCCTCCGCGCCTTCGCCGGCGGCTACGGGCTCGACGAGGACGGGCGCACCGCACTGCCCGCCCTGCTGGGTCGGCGCGCCGGCGCGATGTGGGAAATGCTCCGCCAGGCCGCCGAGGAGCAGCGCCAACCGTGGGCGCGGATCTGGGTCGACGACGGCCCGTACTGGCGCTCCACCGCCGACTACCTGGACGCCAACATAGAGGCGTGGCACACCGCCCTCCGCGCATCAGAGTAGACGCGCCGTCGCGCGCAGGTGGTCGAAGATGACCCGGTCGACCGGGGATACGCGGTGGCGGTCGGCGTGGGTGAGCCAGGCGATCTCCTCGATCTCGTTGTCGGGGCGCAGCGTGCCCTGATAGTCGGCCGTGTAGCACGTCATCCGCACGATCCTGCCGTCCGGGTGCCCGTGAGCCTGGGCGTGGAACGTCCCCAGGTGCGCGGCGCTGTCGGCGACGATCGCGACGCTGAGCTCCTCGCGGATCTCGCGGGTCAGGGTGTCGAGGTCGCTCTCGCCGGGCTCTCGCTTCCCTCCAGGGATGTAGTAGACGTCCTTTCCGCGTGAACGGGAGCTGAGGATCACCCCGTCCTCCAGCCGGATCCAAGCGACCTTGTCGATGACGGTCACGGCCATCCTCCTCGTGGTGCCTTCCCCGGTCTGCGTCGTGCTGTCGGGGTGCGGATGGGCGGACGTCTTCTATGTTCGTCGGTGGTAGAGGTTGCGCCGGGGTTTGCGTTCGGTGTCCACATTCGCCCGACACGACACGCCGACGCGACGAAATTAGTTCCCGTGGGTTGTCGGGTGGTGGCGGGGGTGGTTTGAGGTTGCTGCGGCCGGGCTGCGACACGCTGTCGGGGTCGGGGGGTAGACCGGGGGTGGGCGCCGTGCTTGAACGGGGTTTGTCGGCGGTGGGCGGGGGTGTGCCCGCGCGGTTGTCGGCGGTGGGTGGGCGTTGTGTCCGTGCGGTCCTCGGCGGTGAGCGGGTGCTGTGTGCGCGCGATCCTCGGCGATGGGTGGGCGCGGTATCGGCACGGTTGTTGCCGGCGTCCGGCGGGCGCTGCGTCTCGTGCGCTGTCGGCCGTGGATGGCGCCGCGCTCGCGCGAGCTGCGGGGGTGTGCGGAGGCTGCGTTTGGCGCGGTTGTCGGCGGTGTGCGGAGGCTGCGTTTCGCGCGGTCGCCGGCGGTGCGCGGGCGCTGGGCCGGCGTGGTCCGGTTGGCCGCAAATCCGGCGCGAAGCCCGTCATCGATCAAGGCAGGTTGCATCGATCAAGGCCGAATGCACGTGGTTTTGAGATCGAACCGCGTGCGTTTGCCCTTGATCGACGGGAGAAGGCGGCGGAGCGGCGAGCCGGAAGGCGGCGAGGCCGGGGAGGGCGCGAGGGGGCCGGCCGGCGGCACCGGGGGAGTGGTCGCGAACCCGCCCATGTTCATGTAGAGCTGCCCGTCCGGGAAGTGCCGGCGGGCGGCGTGTCCCCAGTGGACGGACAGTGCCGTCTTGCCCACCCCGGCGGTGCCGAAACGCGTAGCAGGCGCGTACCGAGACGCGTCACGGCGCGGACCGATCGCGGTCCAGGCGTGGCCCAGGGCGCTATTGGCGCCCTATTGAGCACGGTCGAACGTGGACCTGCCGGGTGACGAGTCGGAGGCAGTGGCGTTGCTCCGAGAAGAGGGGCGTAGCGGCGACGCCGTGGACAGGATCCGGCCGGCGCTGTCAGTTGCCGTCAGTCAGCCGGACGTACCCGTCCCAGGCCTCATCAGGGGGTGAGGACCGCCTCCGGGCCGAACAGCACGACGTACTCGCCCATGAACACGTCAGGGTTTGTCCCGGTCAGCGCCACCACCTCGCCCGCGTCACTGAACACGAGAAGATTGGTCGACGACATGTAGCGACCGTGCAGGCTACTCTCGCCGACCACGTCCTCGATCTTCGTCTTTGTTGCACCCTCGCTGAAGAGCGCGTCTCGTCGCTGGCCTCCACGACGGCGGCCCGTCGGCGCGCGACCGGGTGGTGAGCCGGCCACCCCCGGCTGCTACAACTACGGCATGAACGAACCGGTCGCATATCCCCCTCAGCCAGGCACGCCGTGGATGCCCCCTTCCCCGGCCACGCGTAGCCGGGCCTACCGCGTGTGGGCCCAGGTGCTGCTGTGGGCACCGGTCGCGCTCACAATGATCGGCGTCGCGCTCGGCGCGGGACTCCTTGCGGTCGCCGATGCCGACCCGACGTACGGCTCGGCTGCGTATGGCTATCTCGGCCTCATGGCGTGGGGGATCCTCTTTGTGCTGTCGCCCGTCCTGCTCGGGTCGTTCATCGCCGGGCTCGTCATGGTGAACCGAGCGCGGCGCTGACGCACAGCTACACGTCGGTGAGGTGGCGCCAGGCTTCCGTCACCGCGAGGATCGCCGAGGGGGCCACGGCGGCGGTCAGCGCGAGGTGCGCCAGCTTGACGTCGGCGGGCCGCGAATCCGCCCGCGCCCAGCACGGCCACGGCGAGCACCTGGCCGAGGGCCACCAGGTATGTCGTCGAGGGGTCGCCGACGGCGTACTCGGCCAGCTGCGGCGCCGCCATCCGGTGAGCCCGGCCGGACCCGGTATTCGTACGGGCTCAGGGGCGTAGCGACGGGTCACCGGATCCCCGCGACGTGGAGCTGTCGGGTGGCGCGGGGTCGATGCTGGTCCTCACCAGCGAACCGCCCGGTGACACCCCCACCATCGAACGCGCTCGCGATCACCGCAGATGATACAGGGCGCCGTTGTCGAACGCCGCGAACCGTTTGGCGGTTCGCCGTCCGAGCACGCGCTCGGCGTGCTCCTTGGCGAACTCCAGTCGGGTCGACGGCCGGCCTGTTCCGCGGACTGTCACAGCATTCTCCTGTCGTGTCGTCGGCATAGTGTGCGTCAGCTTCGGACCGTGACCGGGCAAGGGTCCACTCGGGAGCACACCGTCAGGCCTTGGCCGACCGGCGGCGCGCGATCACGACGGCGCCGGCGACCAGTGCCAAGCCCAGCAGGATCAGCGGCACCGCGGGCATCGGCCACGGCGAGCGGACGTACTCCCTGACGATCACGACCGCGCGGTGGGGCTCATCGGTCGCGGAGCGGGTGAAGCGGATGTCGTCGGTGATCTGCGCCGGCCTGAACTCCCCGTCGTAGCGGGTCAGGAAACGCGGGCCGACCAACGCCGCGGACAGTGTCGGGTATTGCGGGTCCGGTTTCACCTCGCCCGCGAACGTCAGGTCGGGCGCGCTGCCCCTGGGCGCCGGATTGCTGATGTCCATCCGGTGGTCGGCCAGCACGTACAGGCGCAGCGGCTGCCTGCCCTCGGCTGTGGCCGACAGTCGCATCGGATAGACCGGCGTGTCGGTTTCGAAAGCCAGCCGCATCGGCGGTAGTCCGGCGGCGAGGCTGCCGGAGGTCGGGGCCAGGCGCACCGCGACGACGAGCCAACCCTCCGAGAGGTACGGTCCGAGCGCGCCTTCGAGGGCGGCGGGCAGGGTGAAGTCGTTGTCGCCCAGCCAGTTCGTGACGGCGGTGGCGTCGGTGCCGGCGAGTTGGGCGACCTCGTAGGGCCCGATCTCGACGTGGTCGACGACGGTGGCGCCGCGATCGGACTGCGGGGGTGCGCCCGCGCCGTCCCCGTCCACCGTCACGCGCCGCACCTCGACGTCCGGGCGGCTGATCCGGTCGAGTTCGGTGAACAGTTTCCCGTCTGCCACCTCGAACCGGGCGCGCGCGGGAACCGGCATCAGGAACGCCGCCTGGGTCGCCTCGGAACGCGCCTGCACCGAGAGGGTGATCGACTCAGTACGGCCGGTCAACTCCACCAGCGCGGTCTCCTGCTGCGCGCGCAGCTTGTCGTTGGCGACGAACGCCCCGCAGGCGCAGGCGCCGGACCTCGCGGGATCGACTGCCACCATCGCGACGGCGAGCGCAACCACCACCGCGATGCGGGTCGCTAAACGGCCGGTTGCCATGACCCGTCGGACGCGATCGACCGCGATCGAATTCCGCCATCCGGCTCGGCCGTCGTGCTCCTTGGCGATCTCCAGTCGGGTCGACGGCCGGCCTGTTCCGCGGACTGTCACAGCATTCTCCTGTCGTGTCGTCGGCATAGTGTGCGTCAGCCCCGGAGCGCGGCCGAACGAGGGTCTACTCAGGAGCACACCGTCAGGCCCTGGCCGACCGGCGGCGGCGCCGGCGCCGCCGCCCAGCGCCAAGCCCCAGGAGGATCAGCGACACCGCGGGCATCGATCGAGTTCCTCACTGAGACCGGCACTACCCGAGATGGCTGAACCTTCCGAGTGACACGGGCAGTCACGGGACAGGCGCCTACGAGACCTCTCAAGCTGATCTCATCGCTCCACCTGCTGCCGGCGACGGCGCGAGGAACGACGTGCGTTTCCAGTAGCGCGCGACGCGGCGGCTCCGGACTTTCGGCTTGCCCATGCTCGCCATGCCGAAACGCGTAGCAAGCGCGTACAAAGACGCGGCCCTGGCGCGCGGGTAACGCAGTCCAGACGCGTGGCCGAGCGTGCCCTCCATGGGTGCTCCCAGCCGTTGCGCCTGAACGCGCCCACGCCCAGCCAGACGCGCCGGCTCCACGAGTTACACACGGTGAACGTGATACGTCCGGCCGGGCATGCCAGGCCCCATGCCGAGACGGCTCTGCGGTCGAGGCGTGGTCTCGGCCGAGTTCGAGTGCATCGACGATTTCGAGGGGAGATAGAGCGCGGCACGGCGGTCATCGATCGCCTACAATGCCGCGCTCAGCCCCAGCCACAGATCAGTTACCGCTGTCGCTGGTGACCTCGACGGCGGCACCGAGGCTCGGCGCCACGCTCCTGGCGAGTGCGCCGGCACCGTCCAGATCCGCGCTCTCGCCACGACGATGCCCGCACGATCGTGTGTCAGACTCGCGCCCGTCGACACGGTCCTCCGCTTGTCACCTGTGCCCATCGATCCTCAGCTCTCGTCTTTCCACTCCGGTCCTTTCCGGCATTCGGTTCGCCGTTTCCGAAACGCGCGGAGCGGCTCATTCGTTCCCGCTGGATCAGCGCCCGCTATATCACCAGGGTGTCGAACCGGCCTTCCCGGCGGCGGACGTGCCCGCGCCATCCCGCCACCAGTGCGATGAAAGTCCAGCCGCTGCCACCGAGCACCAGCGACCCCAGCGTGGAGGTGGAGTCGACCCGATCGGCCACCTTGAGCGCGATCACACCGTCCGGATCGGTGAGAACGGTCAGGATGTCGCCGACCTGGTAGCCGGGGTTGCTGCCCTGATAGATCAGCGGCTCGCCGAGCGGCCCATCATCGCCCTCGAGCGTGAACGTGTGCCGCTTACCGGCGACCTCGGCGTCGACGATGGTTACCTCCTGGCGGACGCCGCGCTTCTCCAGCGCCAGGTCGGGGGCGAGTTCCACCGACCCCACGAGCACGAACAGGGCGGGAAGGAACGAGAGCAAGGACAGCCACATCGCCCGGTGCAGCATACGTACGACGATCATGAAGACCAGGCAGAAGGCGACTCCCGTCACGATCGAAATGACCTTCGACCCCACCGCGGCGTACGCGATGGCGGTGTTCAGCCCGATGAAAGCCAGGCCAAGCAGCACCACCAGCGCCGTCCTTGTAGCCGACTTGCCCGCAGGCCAGGCTCCCGCCCACGGGGTGGAACCGGTCGGCGGCGCCCCGGCCGGGCCGAATCCGTTCGAACCGAACCTGGCCGGAGGCGTTTCGGTGAATCGCTGGTCGGCTGGTCTTCCTTCGGCGGGTTGGATCTGGCCGGGTGGGGCGGGTTCGGGATGCACGACCAAGATCGTAGCCGCCGTCCTGGCGAGTGCGCCGGCATCGTCCAATCCGCGCCCTCCGCCACGACGATGCCCGCACGATCGGGTTGCAGCATCGCGCATACGACCGGGTACTGAGCGAACACCGCCGCGTACGCGGCGATCGCCTCGGCTGGGACGCCGCCGTCGTCTACACCAAACTCCACAACCGGCTCCTACGACCACTACCGGATACAGCCGCCGACCAACCCCAAACCCCACCCGCCCTCCGCCAAGCCCTGACCACCATCGACCAGCACGTCGAGGACTACATCACCCGCGCACGACTCAAAACCGCGGCCCGAAAACCTGACCTTCGTGTTCAGATTCCCGCACCCAAGGATCTATGTGACGCGCCTGGTGTGCTCGGGCTGCTCGCCGTCGCCGTGCCGTGCGTGCTCGGTTGATGGATCGGCCAGCATCTGCCGCGCGGCTGCGATGACAATCGGGTCGCCGCACCCTGCGGCGTATCCGGCGATCCGACGGCGGATGTCGCGGCGGAGCACTAACGTACCGATTCGGTCGGCGATCGGGCGCAGCAGGGCCGGCCGGCAGCGGAAGCTGTATCGCCAGGTAGCTACCGTGTGACCAGGCTCGGCCGCGGGCGTGAACCGCCACCCGCCGGCGAACATCTCGAAGAACCAGGGCCCCTGCACCATCTTCATGCCGACGTGGGTCGGCGGAGCGAAGGAGACGTACTCGCTGACCATTGTCAGGCCGTGCCGGGACTGCGTGAAGGTGCGCACGCCCTTGCCTGGTCGGGTGGCACCGCCGGTGAAGTACTGCTTGCGCACGAACGGGTCCCACCGGTAGCGGACCGGCGCGCTGGTCTGGGACACGGCGAAGGCCAGATCCGGGGGGACAGCGACAGTAATCATCGCCTCGATGACAGGCATGGGTCGCATTGTTGCCCATGAAGCCACTCAGAGGCCCAGCAGTACCCGAGTCATGGGGCCGACGGCGCTGCCAGCAGGAGGCGCCCGGCTGGAGCAGCAGCGCGGCCAGCAGCGTGCGCTGCCGGCCGGACGCCAGCGGTACGCTCGCGCCCCCGGCCTCGACCTCGACGACCAGCGGGCCGAGCAGTCCAAACCTCACCGCGCCATCCTCACATGGCCGTGTCCGCTGGCGCGCTTGCTCGCTCTCGCGTTATGCGGGGAAGAGGCGGATCGCTACGCCGGTGCTGCTGTACACCGGCAGTGCGCGCAGGCCGCTTGCCGCGACCCTTACGGTGCCGAAGGTGCCGCGGACCCAGCCGGCCCGGATCAGCTGCACTGTGCGGCCGGTGGCGGGGACGTGCTTGGGGTCCAGCCGGACCTCCAGCGTGCTGTCGCGGGCCAGGGTGAGTGCTCCGCCGATTACCAGCGAGGGCGGGCCGTTGGTGCTGGCGGTCACCGCGAGCGTGGCGGCGCCGACGTGGAGGTTGCCGCGACCAAAGGCCTCCCGGGAGCCGGCGACCAGGGTGCCGGCCGCGACTGTGGTGCCGCCGCTGTACCGGTTGTCGCCCGACAGGGTCAGCGTGCCGCTGCCCCGCTTGGTGAGACCGCCGCAGCCGGCGATGTCGTTGCGCCACGCGTCCGCCGCGTGGAAGCCGCCGAGCGCCGCGTCGAGGGTCACCTCGACGCCGGAGTCGAAGGCGCCGTAGCCGTCCGCCGCGGCGAACAGGTTCAACCGGCCCCACAGCTCCGGGCTGTCCAGCAGCACGTACCCGGATGGCAACGCCGTCGTGCGCAGCACCTCGCGGCGCTGCGCCGCGGAGAGGTACGGCTGGCGGGTCTCCAGGAGCACCTCGGCGCCCTTGGGTACGACCATCTTCGCGGGGCGGCCGGTGCGCGGCAGGATGTACGTCAGTCGCGGCGTGAGCGCGCGGGCGTTGGCCTCCCGGTCCGCGTACGGATCGATGTCCACAGTGGATGAGTGTGCGTACGCGTACAGGTCGGTGGTGCCCGTCTGCGCGGCGAAGTACTCCAGCGCCTGGGCGCGGGCAGCCGCCTTCAGGGTGGCGTTCACCGGGTTGGACAGCGTCGCCGCGGCCAGCGCCGTGCCGAGGATGCGCCCGCCGATGACATCCAGCGGAGAGTGCATGCCGGCGATGATGCGGGTGTGCGCTTCGGCGGCGGCGTGGGCCATCAGCTCCTGGAAGCGCTCCGGCACCGCGTACGCGTAAGCAAGCCCCGCCAGGTACACGGCGTTGGTGTGGCCGCTGACGAAGCCGCCGTCGTCGACCGGGCTCTTGCTGCGCTGGCGGAGCAACTGCGGAACCACGATCACGTCGGTCTCGTAGATCGGGTACCCCAGGGCGTCGACGGCACCGGTGTCGACCACCTCGCTGTCGGGATTCAGTCGCCAGGGCCGCGGGTACTGGTAGCCGTACTTGCTGGGGTTGCTCGACGTGAACGGCCCGCGCACCGCGTTGACGAGCTGGGCGACCAGGCCGAGAGCGGAGTCGGTGGCGCCGGATCCGAGCGCGGACCCGGGCGGGGCGTCCGCTGGCAGGGTGTCGCTGATCGTGGTCGGCGGTGTGCCGTCGGGGGCGCTGGTGATGCCGGTGACCGCCTTGGCGCCGGTCCGGTACAGGGCGGCGAGTGGGCCCAGGCCGGCGATCATGGAGTAGCTCTGGTGCTGCCGGTCGACGATGAACGCCTCCTTCGCCTGGGCCTCGGTGCGGGTGGCGGTGACGCGGGCGCAGTACCGGAGGTTGGCCCGCAGGATGTCCAGGTCGAGCGGGATGCCGCTGTCCCAGGTGCTGCCGGTCTTCCACAGGCGCTGCATGCCGGTGAGGATGCGGACCGCGGCGTTCGTCTCAGGCGTGATGTTGGGCAGCTCGTTGGTGCTGTACGAGTCGACGAACGGCAGCGCCGCCGGCGTGGTCTCGGCGGCCGCGGCGACGGCGGGCGCCGCCTGTGCGGCCGAGCCGACCAGTGGGCCAGCGACGATGCCGGTCGCGGCGCCGGTGGCGGCTCCGAGGGTAGTACGCAGAAAGCGCCGACGATCGATCATGTTGTTCTCCCATCTCCGGGCACGAGACATTAGCGGAGCTGCGTGGACTTTGGAAAGACGTCCTTACAAACTGGTGGATAAAACCGGACGAACTAGGGGACTGTCGCGAGTGGCGGGTGGGGTGGCATGCTGTCGCGGAGTGTGACGGGGAGGCGGCCCCGCCGGGGTCGCGCACGAGCGGGGTGACCTTCGATGACGGGCGAGCCTGGGTCCCGGACGGCGCCGTTGCGTCCGAGCGACCCTGAGCGGCTGGGGCGCTACGAACTGCTGGGGCGGCTCGGCGAGGGCGGCATGGGCACCGTGTACCTCGCGCGCGCGGCGGACGGCAAGCTCGTCGCGCTCAAGGTGGTACGCGCCGACGTGCTCGACGACGAGTTCCGGCGGCGCTTCCGCAGCGAGGTCAACCGGGCCCGGCAGGTGCCGCCGTTCTGCACCGCCGAGGTGCTCGACGCCGACCCGGACCACGAGCGGCCCTACCTCGTCGTGGAGTACGTCGACGCGCCCAACCTGTCGACCGTCGTCGAGGAGCGCGGCCCGCTCAGCCCGGCCAACCTGCACAGCTTCGCGATCGGGGTGGCGACCGCGCTGACCGCGATCCACGGCGCGGGCGTCATCCACCGCGATCTCAAGCCCAGCAACGTGTTGCTGGCGCCGGGCAGCCCGAAGGTCATCGACTTCGGCATCGCGCGCGCCGTCGAGCCCACCAGCCGGCACACCGACACCAACCAGATGCTCGGCACCGTGGCGTACATGGCTCCGGAGCGGTTCGGCCCCGACGCCGGCACGGAGATCACGCAGGCGGCGGACGTCTTCGCGTGGGGCGCGGTCGTCGCGTACGCCGGCACCGGCCGCACCCCGTTCGCCGCCGACTCGCCGCCCGTGATCGCGGCCCGCATCCTGACCCAGCCGCCCAACCTGACCGGCCTGGTGCCGCCGATCCGCGACCTGGTCGAGCGCGCCCTTTCCAAGACGCCCACAGAGCGGCCCACCGCCCGGGAGCTGCTCGACCTGCTGCTCGGCGCCACGTCCGACCGTTCGCCGGAGCTGGCGGCGGCGCTCGATCGGCAGCCCGCGCTGCGGGTCGCCGCCGAAGAGGCGCAGGCGGCCACCGAGCCGCACGCGTCGCGCCACCTCACTGCCGCGGCCGCGCCGGCGTACCTGGCGGATGTCGCGGCCGGCGAGACCGAGCCCGCCGCGAGGGTCGCGCCCGCGGCCGGCGACGAGACGCCGGCCCTCGCGGCGATCGGCTTCTGCGAACCGGCACCGGCCGCACCGCCCGTCGCCCCCACGCGCGGCGGCCGGAGCGGGCGGATCGCCGTGCTCGCGGTGGCGCTCGCCGTGCTCGTCACGTCGCTGACCGTCGCCGGTGTGGCCACCGGCGTGCTTCCGCTGGGCCGGATCGGCGGTCCATCGGCCGGCGGTGCGAGCCCGTCGGCGACGGGAGCGACGGCTAGCGCCGCACCCAGCGCGCCGGCCGCCTCGCCGACCGTCGTCAGCCCGCCGCCCAGCAAGGTCGTCCTGCTGGACCCGCTGACCGAGCCGAGCCTGTGGCCGACCCGGGACGAGCCGGTGCAACTCGCCACGTGCGGTTACGACGGCGGTCTCGTCGTCACGCGCGGCAAGCAGGGCCCGTACCGGTGCCGCGGTCCCATGGACCAGTACACGGACTTCATCTTCTCCGTCGACGTGCGGCTGCTCACCGAGGGCAGCTGCGCGGGCATGTGGTTCCGCTTCGCGCAGAACGCCGGGTACCTCGCGCGGATCTGCCCGGAGGGCTTCTACGTGGCGACCCACGGCGTCAACGACGCGGCGGAGGTGACGGTGCTGCGCACGATGCCGTTCATCACCCCGATCGCGCTCGACACGAAGACCCGGATCGCCATCACCGTGCGGGGCTCGTCGATCGCGCTCGACCGCGACGGCTACCGCATCGGCGAGCTGACGGACGCCACGTTCGCGCAGGGCCGCATCGTGCTGGGCATCTACCCCGAGCTCACCGAGCACCAGCCGCCGTTCGAGGTCGCCTTCACCAATGTGGAGGTTCGGGCCATAACCGGGTAGCGGAGGCACCGGCCGGCGGTGGCAGACCCGCCGGGCGGCACGGCCTAGTTGCCGATGCTGGCTTGGGGACCGGCGTACGTGCGCAGCAGCGCGGGCACGTCGGCGGCCGGGTGTTGGGGCACCACTGTAGGGACGGCAAAGATTAGGGCCATTGGCTTTCGGTAATCACTCTCCGGGTTTGTTTCATGGGTTGACGTAACCCGAAACTCCGCCGTAACCTGCTGCGGAGCGGTGTCCGGCGCCAATCCCCCATCGACAGCGGGCACTTTTCTCCGAAGGGATCGCATCCCCCATGGTCGATAGACTCCCAAGATCCGTTAACCGCAGAGATGTCATCCGTGTGGCCGGGCTCGCCGGTCTCGCCGGCCTCGGGCTGTCCGCGTGCGGCCGCGGCTTCGGCGGTGGCGACGACGAGCCGGAGGGCGGCGCCGTCCAGCTCAACATGGTCTGGTGGGGCGACGCCAAGCGTGCCGAGAAGACCCAGGCCGCGCTGACCGCCTTCCAGGCGAAGAACCCCGGCATCACCGTCAAGACCGAGTACCAGGACAGCGGGCCCTACAAGGACAAGCTCGCCACCCGCTTCGCCGCCGGCGACCCGCCGGACATCATGGCGATGCGCATGGACAGCCTGCGCGAGTACGCCGACCGCGGCGCGCTGCTCGACCTCGGCCAGCACGGCGGCGCCGTCGACCTGGGCGGCCTCAGCGACAGCGCCCGGACGCTCGCCGAGGTCGGCGACAAGACCTACGGCGTACCGGCCGGCCTCAACGCGATCGGCTTCGTTGTCAACAAGACGCTGACCGACAAGTTCGGCGTGACCATCCCCGACGGCAACACGTGGAGCTGGGCCGACCTGGCCGCGTTCGCGAAGCAGGTCACCCAGGCCAGCGGAAAGAAGGTGTACGGGACCGCGTTCGAGCCGGCCACGCTGGCCAACATCATCGTGTTCACGCGGCAGCGCGGCGAGGACTTCTACAACGCCGAGGGCGGGCTGGGCATCAGCGAGGCCACCGTGGTGGCCTGGTTCGAGATGATCAACAACATGCGCGCCGCTGGCGGGTTCCCGCCGCCCGGCTTCATCGAGAACGTGGGCGCCTCCGCCGAGCAGTCGTATCTGGCCAAGGGCGCGATCGCGTCGCAGATCATCCCCACCAACAACTTCCTGTCGTACAACGCGGCGGCCGGCGGCAACCTGGAGCTGCTGCGGATACCGGGGGAGACCCAGGGGGCGCGGCGCGGCCAGTCCGTCGACTGCCCGCACCTGTGGTCGATCGCGTCCGCGTCCAAGCACCGCGACGAGGCGCTCAAGCTGCTCAACTTCCTGGTCAACGACGTTGAGGCGTCGAAGGCCACCGGCACCACCCGCGGGGTGCCGCCGAACTCCACGGTCGCCGAGGAGATCAAGCCCGGGCTGCAGGAGGACGACCAGCTCGCCACCGAGTACCTGGCCGGCCTTCAGAAGGAGAGCCTGCCGCGCTCGTACACCTACCCGCCCGGCTCCTCCAAGATCGCGTCCAGCCTCGCGACAATCGCCACCGAGGTCGAGTTCAAGCGCCAGACCCCGCAGCAGGCCGCGAAGGCGTTCCTGGACGCGGGCCGGAAGGCGCTCGGCAAGTGACGTCGGGCACGACAACGCACGCGCCGGCCGGGTCCGTCACACGTGACGTCCCGGCAGCGCCGCGGCGGCGGGTCACGAAGCGCAAGGACCGGGCCGGGTACCTCTTCCTGTTGCCCTGGTTCATCGGGATGCTCTTCACGGTCGTCCCGTTCTTCGCCTCGCTCTACCTGGCCTTCACCGACTACAACCTGCTGAACCATCCACAGTGGATCGGGTTGGGCAACTTCCGGGAGATGCTCGACGACCCGCTGTTGCGGCAGTCGCTGAAGGTCACGTTCATCTACACGTTCGTGTCGGTGCCGCTGTCGCTTGTCGTGGCGCTGGGCGTGGCGATGGTGCTGAACCAGGGCATCAGGGGCCTGCCGGTGTACCGGGCGGTGTTCTACCTGCCGTCGCTGCTGGGCGGCAGCGTGGCCATCGTGCTGCTGTGGCGGTACGTCTTCGGCCTAAACGGGATCGTCAACGCGTTCCTGGGCTGGTGGGGCATCGAAGGTCCAGGGTGGACGTCCGATCCGGACTACGCGCTCACCACGCTCATCATCCTGCACGTCTGGACGTTCGGCTCACCGATGGTCATCTTCCTGGCCGGGCTGCGCCAGATTCCCACCATGTACTACGAGGCCGCCGCCGTCGACGGGGCCTCGCGATGGCGGCAGTTCCGCTCGATCACGCTGCCGCTGCTGAGCCCCATCATCTTCTTCAACCTCATCCAGTCTCTGATCTCGTCGTTCCAGACGTTCACGCAGGGCTTCATCATGAGCGGCGGCACCGGCGGCCCGGCGGACTCCACGATGTTCTACAACCTGTACCTGTACCAGCAGGGCTTCTCGCAGTTCCACATGGGATACGCGTCGGCGATGGCCTGGATGCTGCTGGTCATCATCGCGGCGTTCACCGCCCTGAACTTCCTGGCCGCCAAGTATTGGGTGTTCTATGACAACTAGGAAGCGGTTCGCCCGCCACGTCGTGCTCTGCTTCGTCGGCGCGGTCATGATGTACCCGCTGCTGTGGATGGTCTCCAGCTCGCTCAAGCCCAGCCGCGACATCTTCACCGACCTATCGCTGTGGCCCTCCAACTGGGACTTCAGCAACTACCCGGACGGCTGGACGGCGCTGGAGCAGCCGTTCACCGTCTACATGGTCAACTCGCTGGTCATCGTCGTGCTGAGCATCATCGGCAACCTGGTCTCGTGCTCGCTTGCCGCGTACGGGTTCGCCCGGCTCAACTTCACGGGCCGCAAGCTCTTCTTCGTCCTGATGCTCGGCACCATGATGCTGCCCGGTCACGTGCTGCTCGTGCCGCAGTACATCGTCTTCGCCAAGCTCGACTGGATCAACACGTACTACCCACTACTGGTGCCGAACTTCCTCGCCACCAACGCGTTCTACATCTTCCTGATGGTGCAGTTCATGCGGTCGCTGCCGCGCGAGCTCGACGACGCCGCCCGGATCGACGGCTGCGGGCCGTTCCGCACGTTCTGGAGCGTCATCATGCCGCTGTGCCTGCCGGCGTTCGCCACCACCGCCATCTTCACGTTCATCTCGGTGTGGAACGAGTTTTTCGGCCCGCTCATCTACCTGACCGACTCCGAGCTGTACACGGTGCCGCTGGCGCTGCGGCAGTTCATCGACTCGGAAGGGCAGTCCCAGTGGGGGCAGATGTTCGCCATGTCGTTCCTGTCCCTGGCGCCAGTCATCGGGTTCTTCATCGCCGGCCAGAAGTACCTGGTCAAGGGCATCGCCACGACGGGGCTCAAATGAGGCGGTACGCGTTCGTCGGCACCGGCTCGCGGGTCCAGATGTACCTTGCCGCGCTGCTCGGCTCGCATGCCGGCGCCGGGTACCCGGTGGCGTTCTGCGACACCAACGAGGTGCGCATGGCATACCACGACCGGGTCGTCGCCGACGCCCGGCCCGACCTGCGGGTGCCGCACTACCCGGCCGGCGACTTCGACGCGCTGCTGGGGCGGGAGCGGCCGGACGTCGTCGTGGTGACCTCGCCGGACGCCACGCACGCCGGGTACGTCGGCGCGGCGCTGCGCCACGGCGCCGACGTCGTCGTGGAGAAGCCCATGACGACCGACCTCGCGGGGCTGCGTCAGATCCGCGACGCGCTCGCGGCACCCGGCGCGGGGCGGCTCACCGTCACCTTCAACTACCGGTACTCGCCGCGCAATACGCTCGTGCGGCGGCTCATCGCCGACGGCACGATCGGCGAGGTCACGTCGGTGGCGTTCGAATGGTGCCTCGACACCGTGCACGGCGCCGACTACTTCCGCCGCTGGCACCGCGACAAGGCCACATCCGGCGGGCTGCTGGTGCACAAGGCCAGCCACCACTTCGACCTCGTCAACTGGTGGCTCGCCGACCTGCCCGAGGTGGCCTTCGCGCGCGGCGGGCTGCGCTTCTACGGCGACGACAACGCCCGCCGACGCGGGCTCGGTGCGCGCCCGGACCGCAGCCGCGACGCCGCCGACCCCGGCGACCCGTTCGGACTGGACATCACCGCCGACGACAAGCTGCGCGAGCTGTACCACGCGGGCGAGCACCTGGACGGGTACATCCGGGACCGGGACGTGTTCTCCGGCGGTATCACCATCGAAGACAACCTCAGCGTCGTCGTCGGCTACCGGCGGGGCGCCTCGATGGCGTACACCCTGCACGCGCACAGCCCCTGGGAGGGGTACCGGGTCGCGGTCAACGGCACCGCCGGGCGCATCGAGCTCGACGTCGTCGAGCGCGGCCACGTCGTCCCCGCCACGGCCCGGGCCGCCATCGGCGCCGCCACCGCCGTGGTCGACCCCAGCGCCGCCGTGGCACACCCCAACGGCGGCGGTCCGCGGCCGCGCGGCGCCCGCCTTCTGCTGCAACGCCATTGGGAGCCGGCCGAGGAGGTACCGATTCCGAGCGGGACCGGCAGCCACGGCGGCGGCGACGCGATGCTGCTCGACGACGTGTTTCGCGGGCCCGACATCTGTGACCCGTTGCGGCGGCAGGCAGGCTATGTGGACGGTGCCGCCAGCGTGCTGGTCGGCGTGGCGGGCAACGAGTCGCTGCGCACCGGGCAGGCAGTGTACGTGGCGGACCTCGGGTTGCCGCCGCTGACGACGGGGGAGGTTTGAGATGGCAGCGCCGTGGATCGCGGACAACGGTGACGGCACGTACCGCAACCCGATCCTGTACGCCGACTGGTCCGACCCCGACGCGGTCCGCGTCGGCGACGACTTCTACATGACCGCGTCCAGCTTCCATCGGGTACCCGGGCTGCCTGTCCTGCACAGCCGCGACCTGGTCACCTGGTCGGTGATCGGCCACGCGCTGCCGCGACTGGAGCCGGTGGAGGAGTTCCGCACGCCGCAGTGGGGCTGCGGGGTGTGGGCGCCCGCCCTCCGGCACCACGACGGGCTGTTCTGGATCGTCTACCCCGACCCCGACCGGGGCATCTTCGTGGTGACCGCCACCGACCCGGCCGGCCCGTGGAGCCGGCCCTGGCTGCTCAAGGGTGGGCGCGGCCTCATCGACCCGTGTCCACTGTGGGACGACGACGGCTCCGCGTATCTGGTGCACGGCTGGGCCAAGAGCCGCGCAGGCATCAACAACAAGCTCACCGCCCACCGCATGAGCCCCGACGCCACCGAGCTGCTCGACGAGGGCCGGGTCGTCGTCGACGGCGACGCCCTGCCGGGGTACCGCACGCTCGAAGGTCCCAAGTGGTACAGGCGCGACGGCTGGTACTGGATCTTCGCCCCCGCGGGCGGGGTCGCCACCGGGTGGCAGTCGGTGTTCCGGTCCCGGCACGTGTTCGGGCCGTACGAGGATCGGATCGTGCTCGCACAGGGCGACACCGACGTCAACGGGCCGCACCAGGGCGCGTGGGTGACCACCTCGAAGGGCGAGGACTGGTTCCTGCACTTCCAGGAACGTGGCCCGTTCGGGCGGATCGTCCACCTGCAACCCATGCGATGGGGTGCTGAGGGTTGGCCAGAGATCGGCGCGGCCGGGAAACCCGTACCAGGTCACGCGAAACCCGCGGTCGCCGATGCCGGCCCAGGGACCGCGCGTACCGCGGAGATCTCCGATCTACAGTGGACGTGGTCGGCCAACCCGGAGCTGGGGTGGGCGACGCCGCTGCCCGGCGGCGGGTTTCGGATGGCCTGCGTGCCGGGCGGCGACGACCTGCGCGCGCTGCCGAACGTGCTCGGCCGGCGGCTGCCCGCCGACCGGTTCCGCGCGACCGTCACGCTGGGCCTGACCGGCGCCTCAGCCGGCGCGCGGGCCGGGTTCACCGTGCTCGGCGCCACCTATGCCTGGATCGGTGTCGTCCGCACGGTGGACGGCGACCGGCTGGTGCACCGGGTGGCGGATGAGGGCGCAGCAGAAGTGGACGCCGCGCCGGCGACCCCTGTGGACACGCCGGTCACGCTCGGCGTCGACGTGCACCCGGACGGGACCTGCCGGTTCCGCGCCGGCGACGAGCCGGTGGGGCCGCCGTTTCCCGCGACGGGCGGGAGGTGGGTCGGCGCCACCCTCGGCATCTTCGCCACGGGCGACGGCGGTACGGCCGACTTCTCGGACCCGCGGGTCACCGCATGACCCGTACCCTGCCCGGCACGCTGAGCCTGCGCCTCGACGGGCGTGCGGTCGCCGAGTACGTCTGGCGCCCGCAACTGCCCGCGGAGGTCTCGCCGCGCCCCTACCTGCACCCGGTGCGGACGCTGGGCGGCACCGAGGTCACCGAGCTCATGCCCGACGACCACCTGCACCACCTGGGCGTCAGCGTGGCTGTCGCCGACGTGGACGGTGCGAACTTCTGGGGCGGGCGCACGTTCGTGCGCGGCCGCGGCTCGGTGCACCTGCCCAACCACGGCGTCCAGCGGCACCACGATTGGACCAACCGCACCAGCGGCGACCTCACCCATGAGCTGCGCTGGATCGGCCCGGAGGGCAACGACCTGCTGCGCGAGCGCCGCAGCATCGCCGCGCGGGCGGTCGGCGCGCAGGCGTGGGCACTGGACTTCGAGTTCGCGCTCACCAACGTGACCGCCGGGCCGCTCACGTTCGCCAGCCCGGCCACCAACGGGCGCTCGGGCGCCGGCTACGGCGGGTTCTTCTGGCGGGCCCGCCGCGGCCACCAGCGCATCCACGTCCTAGGCCCCAGCCGCACGGGGGAGCGGCACCTGCACGGCCGGCGGTCGCCGTGGCTGGCGCTGACCGGCAGCAGCACCGACCCCTGGACCCTGGTCTTCGTGGCCGTCGCGTCAGCGCACCGCGGCGATATGTGGTTCGTGCGCAGCCGCGACTACGCCGGCGTCGGCTCGTCGCTGGCCTGGGACCAACCACTGGTCGTGGCAGCCGGTGGGCGCGTCCACCGCCGGATCGTCACCGTCGTCGCGGACGGCAGGCTACGCTCCGGACAAGCCGCCGAGCTCGCTGGCGCGGTCCTGGCGGGTACGGAGGCCGGGTGATGAGAGGCGGCGAGGCAACGATGGCAGGTCCCGGCGCACCGCGGTCCGTGGTCGTCGAGCAGCCACGCGGCACCGCCATGCTGCGCCTGCGTGGGCACGACATCGCGCGGTACGTGTGGCAGCCGGAGGTGCCGCCCGGCAGCTCGCCGCGGCCGTATCTGCACCCGGTGCGCACGTTCGCCGGCACCACGGTCACCGATGCCGCACCCGACTCGCACCCGCACCAGTTCGGCATCAGCGTCGCCGCACCCGACGTCGACGGGCAGAACTTCTGGGGTGGGCGCACGTTCATCGCCGGCCACGGGCCGGCCTGGCTCGACAACCACGGCACCCAGGCGCACCAGCGGTGGCTGCGCCGCACCGACACCGAGCTGACGCACACTCTACAGTGGACCAGCGCTCACCACGCTCCGCTGCTGCGCGAGGAGCGGTCGATAAGCTGCTGGCCGGTCGCCGACACCGCGTGGGCCCTCGCCGTGCGCACCGAGCTCACCAACGCGCTCGACCGGCCGCTGCCGATCCGCAGCCCCGCCGCGCACGGCCGCGTCGGCGCCGGCTACGGCGGCGTCTTCTGGCGGGGGGCGGCCGTCGCCGGCACCGCGCGGGTGTTCAGCGCCGCCGGGGCTGACGTGCGATCGGTACACGGCACCACCGCCGCCTGGGTCGCGGTCAGCGGCGACGCCTGGACCATGCTTTTCGTGCCCGGAGACGAGACGACCGCGCGCGACAGGTGGTTCGTGCGCGCCCGCGACTACATCGGCGTCTGCTCCTCGCTCACCTGGGACGAGCCGCTGGTGCTGGCGCCCGGCGAGAGCGTCGCCCGCCGCGTCGTCGCCGTCGTCGTCGACGGTGTCCTCTCCGCGGGCGCGGCCGCCGAGCTGGCCGCGACCCTCCGGCGGGCCCCATGAAGGCCCACATCCGGCCCAGCAGCCCGCGCCAGCCCGCCGAGCCGGTCCGGCAGGAAGGCCTGCGCAGCCTCAACCTCGAACTGGTGTTCCGGCACATCCTCGCCGCGTCGGTGCCCATCTCGCGTACCGAGCTGGCCACCGGCACCGGCCTGACCCGGCCCACGATCAGCCGCATCGTCGAGGAGCTGCTCGCCGGCCGGCTCATCACCGAGTCCGGCCTCACCCACGACGGGCGCGCGGGCCGCCCGCGCGTCGGCCTGACCATCTCCGACAAGGGCCCGGCCGGCCTCGGACTCGACATCCGCTCCGACGGCCTCGCGGCCTGCGTCGTCGACCTCACGGGTACCGTGCGGCACCTGGCCTTCGCACCGTCCACATACACCGATCAGGGCGCGCCGGCGGTGCTCGCCGAGCTGGCCCGGATGGCCGGCACCGCCATCGAGGCCACCGCCGCCGAAGAGCTCACCGTCGTCACCGCCACCCTCGCCGTGCCCGGCCCGGTCGACGCCGGCCTGGTGCGGTCCGCGCCGGCCCTCGGCTGGCGCAACGTCGACGCGGGCGCGCTCCTGCGCGGCGCCACCCAGAACCTCGACCTGCCCATCTCCGTCGACAACATCGGTGTCGACAACGAGGCGAACCTGGCCGCGCTGGGTGAGCTCTACGCCAGCGACAACACCCTGAGCAGCTTCGTGTACGTCTCCGGTGGGCTGGGCATCGGCGCCGGCATCGTCCTCGATGGACAGCTGCTGCGCGGCGTGCGCGGCTGGAGCGGCGAGCTCGGGCATGTCACCGTGTACCCGGACGGCAAGCCCTGCCCGTGCGGCTCGCGCGGCTGCCTCCAGACGTACGCGAGCCTGCCGGCCATCCTCAGCGACGAGCCCGTCCCGCCGCACAGCACCCCCGACGCGGCCGTGACCAGCCGTGCCGACGCCGGCGACCCGGGCACGCTGGCCGCCCTCGACACCGCCGGCACCGCCCTGGGCATCGCGCTCTCCGACATGATCAACATCCTCGACATCGACACGGTGCTGCTCGGCGGCGCGTTCTCGCTGCTGTCGTCGTGGCTGACCGCGACCGCCCGCACCGAGCTCAACCAGCGCGTCCTCACCGCCGCGTGGGCCCCCATCACGGTCCGCCCGGCGCAGCTGGGCCCGGACGCGGCGGTCATAGGCGCCGCTTTGACGGCGATAGACCAGATCCGCCAACACCCGACAGCATGGCTCCTCCGCCCCCCGCCCCCCTAGCACCCCCTCCGCTCGCCCGGCCCTGTCCGCCCGCCCCACCCCGCTCGCCCGGCCCTGTCCGCGCGCCGCCGCCCTCTCCGTCGATCAAGGGCGAACGCACGTGCTTTGATCTCCATTCCACGTGCGTTTGCCCTTGATCTGTGAACACTTCCTTGATCGGCGGCGCGATCGAGTCCAGTCCCGCGTCGCGCATGAGGTCCCAGCCCACATTGGAGTACGCGGTCTCCTGGAACGGGTCGACGACGACGTGCTGAGGATCGGGTGGGTCGAGCGCGACGAGCGCCTCGCCGATGGCGAGCGCGGAGCTGCCGTACGCGAGCCCGACCTCGACGACGGTCTCGACGCCCTCCGCGATCAGCAGGTCGCGTACCGGGTCACAGTCGCGCTCCGGCATCGAGACCGTCTCGAAGTCCCGCTCGTGCGGCCGTGTCCACGGCGGCCCTTCCTCCGCCAGCCGCTGCCGTACCTCCCTGATCCGCGCACCGCGTTCGCCTGTCGTCACCGAACGAGTGTCCCAGGGGTCGTCGCCGCTATCGCGTGGTGGCGTGGCGGAGTTCGGCGATGCGGTCCGCGATGTCGTGCTGGTTAATGGGCGTCGCCGCGACCCCGGTGCGGGCTTCCTGCATCGCTTTGGCCAGTTGTGCCCGGCGCAGCGCCTCCTTCAGGTCGGCGCCGGTCATGCCGGCGCTGGCCGTGGCGAGGCCGTCGACGTCGATGTCGTCGGCGAACATCCGGAAGCCGGCCGTCTCGTGCCGCGTCATCAGCTGCCGGATCATCTTGGCGATGATCTGAGCCCTGCCGGTGTGATCGGGCTGGGGGATGGCGAGCTTGATGTCGAAGCGCCCGGAACGGACCAGCGAGTCGTCGACGCGTTCCGGAAAGTTGGTTGTGGCGACCACGATCACGTTCGGGTTCTCTTCGATGAGGTCGTTCATCTCCTGCTTGAAGATGCCGGCCACGGCGTTGATCGCCTGGCTGGCGGCGTCCATGCCGGCGCCGGTGTAGCTGATGATGCTGTCGAACTCGTCGAAGAGCATCACGGTCGGTTCGCGGTAGCGGCGGGCGTCCCGGAAGATCCGCTTGATGTTGCGCTCGGACCCGCCGAGCCACTTGTCGAGGATCTCCGGCGTCCGGATCTCGCGGAACGTCGCGCCGATCTCGGCGGCGAGCGCGCGGGCGAGCATCGTCTTGCCGGTGCCTGGCGGCCCGTACAGCAGGATGCCCTGCGGGCGGCGCGCTCCCCATCGGGCCATGACCTGCGGATGCCGGAACGACACCGCGATCTGCCGGAACTGCGCCACCACGGCGTCGAGGCCGCCGACCTGGTCCAGCGTCACGCGTTCCGCGGCGTCCGCGGCGGATGACGGGCCCATCGGGTACCGGGACAGCACGTACTCGCCGTGGGGTCGCTCACCTCCCGCGGCCCGTCCGGCGACGTCCAGCACGACGCCCAGCATCGCGACCAGGTGCTTCGGCGACAGCTGCCCGGACGGCACCGCCGCCTGGGCCGTGACGAGCGGCCCACCGCCGGCGAACCGGGAGGGCGGCCGGTGGTACGTCACGGTGGCGCGGAGGCCGGTCGCCGGATCCGTCCGCACCACGGACCGCACCGGCTCATCCTCGCGAGCCGTCGACGTAGAACCGGGCCGGTCCCGGCCCAGCCAGCGAGACACCTCGGAGACCGCCGCACCGACGCCGTCCACGACCCGGATCGCCCAGTCGTCGCCGGCCGCCGCGCGGCGCGCCAGCAGTACCCCGACAGGGTCTCGCCCCAGCACGCCGAAGGCCGGCTGGGGCTCGCGGCCGATGCGCATCGACGTATCCAGGAGGTAGGCCGGTTGACCGTCGCGTGCCGCGGCGGAGATCGACAGCCGGGCGTTTGCTATCACGGATGGCAGTGCGGCGTCGTGCAGCAGATCGACGGGCTGGTCGGCCGCGGCGGCCACGATCTCGTCGAAGCCCACCACGCTGACCTGGCAGCCGGCGTATTCGAACGTCTCGGCCGCTGGTCGCAGGCCGTGCTCGGGTCGCGGCATCGTCCCACCTCATCGTGACGGCTCGCACCTGCCCGAAGTGTGACATCCCGGCCACCCGCCGGCCACTCGTGCGAGCCCGCGCTCCGCTCCGGAAGTTTCAAGTTGAGTTCCGCAATCCTTCCGGAAATCGTTGACAACACGGACAGATCAAATCAATACTGTGCCATCGGCAGGCATCAATCACTGTCGATCGGAATCACCCCCACGGGACCGCCAGCGCTCACGAGGAGGAAACGCGCAGATGAACGACGCTCCGGTCCACCCCAGGAGCCGCAGACGCGGCCGCACCAGGATGTTCGTCGGTGGCGCCTGCGCCGTGGCGCTGGTCGTGGTCGCGGCCATCCTGCCCGGTATCGCTCACGCACAGACCGTGACCACGAACTCGACCGGCACCCACAACGGCTACTACTACTCGTTCTGGAAAGACAGCGGCAACGTCTCCATGACCATGGGTAACGGCGGCCAGTACAGCACCCAGTGGAGCAACGTCAACAACTTCGTCGCCGGCAAGGGCTGGAACCCGGGCACGCGCAGGACGGTGACCTACTCCGGCACCTTCAACCCGTCCGGCAACTCGTACCTGACCCTCTACGGGTGGACGAGGAACCCGCTGATCGAGTACTACATCGTCGACAGTTGGGGCAGCTGGCGGCCACCGGGCTCCGGCCACATGGGCACGGTCACCAGCGACGGCGGCACCTACGACATCTACCGCACGCAGCGCGTCAACCAGCCCTCCATCGAGGGCACCCGAACGTTCTACCAGTACTGGAGCGTGCGGCAGTCCAAGAGGGTGGGCGGCACCATCAACGCCGGCACTCACTTCGACGCCTGGGCCAGCAGGGGCATGAACCTGGGCAGCCACGATTACCAGATCATGGCGACCGAGGGGTTCCAGAGCAGCGGCAGCTCCAACATCACGGTGGGCGGCTCCACGCCCGGCCCCAATCCCACCACTGCCAACCCGGGCGGCGGCTGCACGGTGAGCGTCAGCCGTGGCCAGGAGTGGACCGACCGGTTCAACGTGAACCTCTCGGTCAGTGGCAGCAGCAACTGGGTCGTCAGCATCAACGCCCAGGGCGGCCAGAGCCTGCAGAGCAGCTGGAACGCGTCGGTCAGCGGCAGCACCGGCACCCTCACTGCGCGGCCGAACGGCAACGGCAACAGCTTCGGCATCACGCTCTACAAGAACGGGAACAACACCACGCCCACCGCGAGCTGCGCGACAGGCTGACACGGGCACAGGGCACCGGTGGCGCGGCGGCCAATGGCCACCGCGCCACACCTGTCGCCGGTACGGCATGATCGCGGGTATGGCCGAGACCTTGCCGACGTTCCTCGTGATGTACCAGTACGTCCCGGACATGGAGCAGCGACGCACCGAGCACCGGCCGGCGCACCTGGACTGGCTCCGGCAGCTGGCCGACGCCGGCCGGATGGTCCTGGCCGGCGCGACGCTCGACCCGGTCGACACCGCGGTCCTCGTCGTTCGGGGCGAGGACGTCCTGGCCGTGCGCCGGATGCTGCTGGACGACCCGTACGCGGCCGCCAACCTCATCGTCGGCGTGACCGTCCGCCCGATGGGCGTCGCCGTCGGCGGCTGACCCAGGGTCCTTTCGTCGCCCAGAACAGTTGGTGGCAGCTAGGGCAGGGCCCGCTCCCACATCACGGTGTACGCCTCCGCGCCGTTCATCAGGTCGGCGCGCAGCGCGGCGCCCTCGCCGCCGGCCTGCTGGATCAGGTCGGCGGTCCAGTCCGCGTAGAGGCCGTACTGCGCCACGCCGTCGAGGTTGAGGTCGAACGTCCGCGTGCCGAAGACCTGCCTGCTCACCGTGGTGCCGTTGGGTGCGGTGAACGGGTACGCCAGCGGGCTGGCGCCGGCGTTGACCCGCGGCGGCGCCTGTGGCCCCAGGCCGTTGACGTCGCTGCCGAACCCGTACCCGGTGATCGCGCCGCCGTGCGGCAGGGCCCGGTTGGCGCGCCACTCGGCCAGGAAGTCCGGCAGGTCGTTGCCCGCGTCGTGGGCCGCGTAGGCGTACGAGGCGACGAACCCGCCGAGCGCGAGGATCCGGTCCACGATCGCCCGGTCCGACCAGGTGTGCACCGACGTGACGCCGGGGTATCCGGCGGCCTCGGCCATGTCGAGCACGGCCTGCGCGGTCTTCACGCCCATGTGGTCGATGTGGATGATCATGCCGCGCGCCATCGCCTGCTCGACGAGGTACCGGCCGAGGCTGGTGAGACCGCGCGTGTTGCAGATCTTGCCGCTGGGATAGACCGGCAGCAGCGTGCCCGCCGGCAGGTTCAGCGGTCCGAGTTTGAGCAGTTCGGCGAAGTCGTCGCTGACCAGCGGCTGCTCGTTGTCGGATGGGCCGGTGCAGCTGGTCGCCGTCCACCAGTGGCCGGTGGAGAGCAGGTTCGCCACGTTGATCGCTGCGCCGGTGACGCCGGAGTCGAAGCGGGTGCCGCCGAACGCGTTGTCGAACTTGTGCACCGGATATAGGCCGGAGACGCCCATCGCCCGCAGCTCGGTGAGGCCGGCGTCGATGTCGGCCCGGGTGCACTGCGGCACGTCCCTGATCTCCCGGCAGCCGAACAGCTCCGAGTTCTCGACGCCGACGACCACGGCGAGCTTTCCCTGGGCGGCGATGGCGCGCACCTGCGCCGGCGTGGTGGCGACGCGGAACCAACCCAGGCCCCTGCCGCCGCTCTGCGCGTCGACGTAGTCCTGCATCGAGTACAGGTATCGCGCCTGGACGCGGAGCTGGTCCATCTCGTCGCAGGAGGTGTCCCGCGACGGGTACAGGTCGCAGATCACGCGGTTGGCCACGAGCAGAGCGTTCAGTACCCGCTGGCCGGCCCGCCACGAGCGCTCGATGCCCCGGAAGTACGCCTGTTCGTGTAGCAGCGAGTTGTGTTGCGGCCAGTCGCCGAACGTCGGCCAGCCGTCCTCGCGCGAGTTCACCGGGTCGGTGCCGCCGATGATCGCTTCGAGCAGCGCGCCGAGGCTGAGGCTGGCGTGCGAGGCGCAGCCGGCGAGCGCCACCTCGACCCCGCCGGAGGCCCACGCCTCGCCGCAGCGCAGGCGGCCACCGAAGGCGGCGCCGGCGGTGACGTGCGCGTGTGCGTCGATCGTGCCCACGATCTTGCCGCTGCTGTCGACGCCGGGTGCCGCGGCGCCGGAGACACCGGTGGCGATGTCGGGCGGGGTGTGGCAGCCGGCCGAGGCGGCCAGCGCGACGGTGTCGGCCGACCCGCCCGCGCCGAGCCGCCACAGGAAGGAGCCCATGACCTGGCCGGTGGCGGTCGCGGCGAAGCGGTACCGGTCGCCGCTCGCGGTCACCGTGAAGTCGGCCCGGTCGCCGTACCGGTCGCCGGCGAGGATGAAGCCGACGACGCTCTGGTAGGCGGGCGCGCCGGTCGGGTCCAGCAGCTCGTACCGGGACAGTTGGGTGGCCTCCAGCCGGAACGGCGTGGCCGACGAGGCGGCGGATGTGAAGCGGTACCCGGAGCCGTCGCGCACCACGTGGCCGAGCGACCGTGACCCGTTGTAGATCTCCAGCGTGGCGCACACGCCATCGAGTGCGTCGGCCGCGGCGGTGATCCGCGTGGCGGCGGACGCACCGGGGACGGCGGCGACCGCCAGGGCCGCGACGGACACTACGACGGCCAGGCCGAGAGCGACCGGCCGTCGACGCGAGGCGGTGATCATGAATTCCTTTCACGTAGGGTGCAGAACAGGGTGCTCGCCACTTCGACGGGTGTCAAGATGTCCCCGACACCACCGGCCGCCGGTTGGGGTAGGCTAGGTGATCACGGCTCACGCGTTCTGCCTCGGTTGCGTTCGACGACGACCTCCAAAAGTGCCGCGGCCTGTATGGCCCGCGCGGGTAGGGCGGCCCTTCTACGTTCGGAGACTTCATGGCGGCACGCCGCCCTCGCGCCACCCCCCTGTCCACCTCCACGCCAACCACCACGCCCACCACGTTCACGGACCTCGGCGTACCCGACGCGCTGACCCGGGCCCTCGCGGCCCGTGGCGTCACCACGCCGTTTCCGATTCAGGCGGCGACGCTTCCGGATAGTCTGGCCGGCCGCGACGTTCTCGGCCGCGGCCGCACCGGTTCGGGCAAGACCTACGCGTTCGCCCTGCCCTTGCTGGCCCGGCTGGCGGCCAGCGCCGTGCCGCGACGCCCGGGTCGTCCGCGCGCGCTGATCCTGGCGCCCACGCGGGAGCTCGCCACCCAGATCGAGGCGGCGATCGCCCCGCTGGCGCAGGCGCTGTCGTTGCGTACCCTCACCGTCTTCGGCGGAGTGGGCCCGGCACCACAGATCCGCGCCCTGCGCGCGGGCGTGGATGTCCTGGTGGCCTGCCCGGGCCGGCTCGCCGACCACATCGAAGCGGGACACGCACGCCTTGACGCGATCGAGATCACCGTGCTGGACGAGGCCGACCACATGGCTGACCTCGGCTTCCTCCCCGTCGTTCGACGGCTGCTGGACCAGACCCCGCGAGCTGGCCAGCGGTTGCTGTTCTCCGCGACGCTGGACGCCGGAGTCGACGTGCTCGTCCGCCGGTTCCTGACCAACCCGGTCACCCACAGCGTGGACTCGTCGCAGTCGCCGGTCGCGACCATGTCACATCACCTGTTGCACGTCAGCCGCAACGACCGGCTCCCGGTCCTGATCGATCTCACGGCGGCGCCGGGGCGGACGCTGGTGTTCGCCCGCACGAAGCGCGGCGCCCGCACGCTGACCCGGAAGCTGGTCGACGCGGGCGTGCCGGCGGTGGAGCTGCACGGGAATCTCGCGCAGGCGGCGCGCAGCCGCAACCTGCTGGCCTTCTCCAGCGGCAGCGCGACGACCCTGGTCGCGACGGACATCGCCGCCCGTGGCATCCACATCGACGACATAGCCTTGGTGATCCACGCTGATCCGCCGCAGGAGCACAAGGCATACCTGCACCGATCCGGCCGGACCGCACGCGCCGGTGCCTCCGGGACTGTCGTCACCCTCATGACCGACGACCAGGTCCACGATGTCCGCGATCTGGCCCGATCGGCTGGCATCACGCCGGCGACCACCCGCCTGCAACCCGGTGATCCGCTGCTCACCAAGCTCGCTCCCGGGCCGCGCACCTTCCTGCCGGCACCAGCCGCCGACCAGGCCGCGCCCGACTCGCCGCGACGCGGCCGCTCACGGCGGCACCCGGCTGTCTCCGCCGCGCCGCGCGCGGCGTCGTCCCCCCGGCGGGGCTCCGGACAGGCTGTCCGGACCACCGCGACGCCGTCAACCGCCGGCACGGCGGGAGCGGCCGCGTTCTCCGCCAGCACCCGGGTAGGCAACCGAGTGCGAGGCGGTCTCAAATCCGGCTCGAAGAGCGGCCGCTGAAACCCGAGGACTATGCCCGGACTGTCAGGCTGTGGCGTCGCCGGCGACGCCACAGCCACCACCCCAGCACCACACCGCCGGCCAGGAGCACCACGGGCGCGCCGAAGAAGGCTACCGGCACGACGATGACCCAGCGCGCCGGGAACACGCCCGGCCTCTGCGCCTCGCCCCCGAAGCGCCCCGCCTCCAGCAGATCGCGGGCCACGTCGATGGAGAGCACCGCGTCCGGCGGGTCGAGCAGCGTCTCGACGGTGCCGTCCGGCCGCAGCGCCACCAGGGAGGCGTCGCCGACCTCCCAGAAACCGGTGTCCCGCCAGCCGGTCGAGGCGTCCTTGCGCACCCCGTTCTCCGGCCGGTAGGTAACGGCCACCAGGTCGGTGCCGTCGCGCCAGCCCAGGGCCCGCACGGCCATCGCCGTCACCGGCCCCATGGCCGGCCCGGTCGCCTCCGCACCGCTGTTGGCGTCCAGGTAGTCGACGCGCCACTGCCGGGCCGCGAGCCGCGCCGAGTCGCACTGGTCCAGGCAGCCGTCGAGCGACACCGTCGCGATCCGCTGCCCGTCCGCGGTGAAGGCGCCCGGCCCGGAAAGGTAGCGGCGCTCGCCCAGCTCCGCCGTCCACAGTGTCGCGCCGGTGCCGGCATCCAGCAGGCGCAGCCGCTCACCGGTGGCCACCGCGATCCGGCGCCCGTCGGGGGAGTACGCGGCGAGCGAGGCCGTCCGCACCTTGGCGAAGTCGTCGAACGGCACCAGCGAGAGCGCCGCACCGGTGGCCAGGTCGAGCTGCACCAGCCGGCCGGGCCGGAGGTAGTTGCCGGAGACCGGGTCGGCCTCGGTGGGACTGCCCGCGCGCAGCTGCGCCAGCAACAGCGCGCCGCCGTCGGGCCGCCACGCGACCGGCACCGCGCAGCAGTCTGCCCCGTCCGGGCCGTCGTACCGCTTGGTCTTTCCCGTGGTCAGGTCGGTGACCAGGACACGGCCGTAGGACTCGCCGGCCAGGTAGTCCTGCGCGACGTACCGGCCGTCCGGTGAGAGCACCGTGTCCTCGCCGGCCACCCGCTCGGAGCCGCCGTACAGCAGCGTCCGGTACGAGCCGTCGCGGCCGACCACCGCGATCTTGCCCTCGTGGTCGATGAGGTCCGTGCCGCGCAGGCCGATGCTGTCTCCGCTGAGCAGCAGTGCGGCGGGGCCGCGCGGGTCCTGCTGTACCGTCGCCTGCCACATCCAGGGCAGGTACACGGTCTTCGGCACCGCGCCGGTGCCGTCGCCGAACTCCATGGGCGCGGGCCGCGCCAGCAGGGCCGGCACGGCGAGCAGTACCGCCAGGGTGGCGACCACGACGCACGCGGCGACGGCCAGGTGGTGCCGGCGTCGTTGCCGGCGCCCCCGCCGCCACAGGTCGTCCTGGACCGGCGCCGCAGGCATCTGCTCGGCCAGGTCCGCCAGTGCCCGCGCCAGTCGTGCGGTCATCGGCCACCTCCCTCGTTGGGTGCCGCGCTGACGTTGCTCGCCGTACCGGCGAGGTCGGCGAGTTCCGGGGCGAGTGCGCGGAGCCGGGCCAGCGCGTCGCGGGTGGTGCTCTTCACCGTGGAGACCGAACAGCCCAGCACCGCGGCGGCCTCGACCTCTGTGCGGTCCTCGAAGTACCGCAGGACCAGCACGGCCCGCTGCTTCGGCGTGAGCCGGGCAAGCGCCTGCCGGATGACGAGCGCGTCGGCCACGCTGGCGGTGCTGTCGGGCCCGGCGCGGTCGGGCAAGGCCGGCACCGGTGGCGCGTCGCGCCGGCGGCTGCGCCAGAGCGAGACGTGCTGGCTGTACATGGTCTTGTGCACGTACCCGTCGGGGTCACCGCTTCTGATCAGGCGCTCCCAGTGCCGGGCGACCCGCACGAGCGTCACCTGCACCAGGTCCTCGGCGCTGTGCCGGTCACCGGTCAGCAGGTACGCCACCCGCGAGAGCGCAGCGATGCGACCGCCGACGTACGCCCGGAACGACTCTTCTGGACTCAACCGCTGGACACCTCCCTACCGTTCAACACGCTCGCACGAGCGCCCAGGGGTGGGTCCGCGGCCACTCGGCCTGTCGTAGCCGTGTTGTTGTTGCCAATCAGTGGCAGCAAGGTAGGGTGTCGGGATGGAATCTGGCGGCGACTCGTCGCCGGGCTCCGCCGCGATGATCCCGGGCGTCCGGGTGCTGGTCGAGGTCGTGCTGCTCAGCGCGCGGGGCGGTGGCGTGTGCTTCCGCACCGTGACGGGGTGGCTCGGCACCGGTGAGCATCCGGACGCCTACGCGCGGAGCCTGGCCGGTGCCGGAGTGGGGCTGCTCCACTCCACCTCGTGGCGGTACGCCGCGGGCGGCATCGTCCTGACCTACGCCGCGCTGCCCGACCCCGATCCGGCGGCGCCCGCCGAGCCGGTCCCTGACCTGCCGGCGGTGCACGGCGCCGACCCGCTCGCGCCCAGCCCGGCGGTCGTGCGGCCGGTCGACGTGGCGGCGCACGCCTGCCGGCATCTGGCGTTCCTGCGGCACACCGACCCTCAGGTGGCCACCCACGCGGGCGGTGCACTGTGGACACTGCTGGGTGGCTTCGCGCCGGCCGTGGCGGGCCGCCCGCCGGCCCTGGTGGGTTAGGGCAGCCAGCGCCCTCAGGCGAGCGGCAGCAGCACCGACTTCGTCTGGGTGTACTCGTGCAGCCCCTCGGGGCCGTACTCGCGGCCGTAGCCGGACTGCTTGTACCCGCCGAACGGCACCGTGACGTCGAGCATGCCCCACGTGTTGACCCACACCAGGCCGGCCTTGAGCGCGCCGGCCACCCGGTGTGCCCGGGCCACGTCGCGGGTGTGCAGGCCGGCCGCGAGGCCGAAGGAGGTGCCGTTGGCCATCGCGACCGCCTCCTGCTCGGTGTCGAACGGCTGGACCGTGACGACCGGGCCGAAGATCTCCTCCTGTACGAGGCGGGAGCCCTGGTCGACGTCCGCGATGACGGTCGGCGCGAAGTAGAACCCGTCGAGGGTGTCGATCCGGTCGCCGCCGGCCACCACCGTGGCGCCCTCGGACGCGGCGAGCTCGACGTACCCGCGGACCTTGTCGAGGTGGCGCTGGCCGGCCATCGGGCCGACGACCGTCTCCGGTGCGAGCGGATCGCCGACGGGCACATGAGTGGCACCGCCGACGACCCGGGCCAGCATCTCGTCGTAGACCGGGCGCTGGACCAGCAGGCGGGCGCCGCCCATGCAGAACTGGCCGGTGTTGAAGACGAACCCGCTGACCGCGGCCTGCCCGGCGGCGTCGAGGTCGGCGTCGGCGAACACGATGTGCGCGGACTTGCCGCCCAGCTCGACGGTGACGGGCTTGAGGGTCTCGGCGGCGGCGGTGGCGATGCGCCGCCCGACCGCCGTGGAGCCGGTGAAGGCGACCTTGTCGACGCCGGGGTGGCGGACCAGCGAGTCGCCGACCGGCCCGGCGCCGGTCACCACGTTCAGCACGCCGGGTGGCAGGCCGGCCTCGGTGAGCAGCTCGGCGATGCGCAGCGCCGTGAGCGGGGTGTCCTCGGCGGGCTTGTGCACGACCGTGTTGCCGGCCGCGAGCGCCGGGGCGATCTTCGAGGTCGACAGGATCATCGGGAAGTTGAACGGGGTCACGGCGGCGACCACGCCGATCGCCTCGCGCACGGTGTACGCCAGGGCGGGCATCGCGGTCTGCCGGGTCGCGCCGTCGATCGAGTACGCCAGGCCGGCGTAGTACTCGAAGTGTGTGATGGTGTTGCCCACGTCGACCATGCGGCTGAACTGCAGCGGCTTGCCGGTGTCGGTGGTCTCCAGCAGCGCCAGCTCCTCGGCGTGCTCTGCGATGAGCGCGGCGGCGCGGTAGAGCACGCGCGAGCGGTCCCGCCCGGCCAGCCCCGACCAGACGCCGGAGTCGAAGGCGCGCCGGGCGGCGTCGACCGCCGCGTCGACCTCGCCCGGGGTGGCGTCCGGCACGGTCGTGACCACCTTGCCGGTGGCCGGGTTGATCACCTCGCGCGTGGCGCCCTGGCCGGTGTGCCAGGCGCCGTCTATGTAGAGCCGTCCAGGGGCGCTCGTCACAGTCATGCCAACAACCGTGACGCACGTACAACAAGATGTCAACATTCCGCGCGAACCATATTCGAGCTATGCTCTGACGCTCGTAAGGGAAAGTGTCATAGGAGGTCTTCGACATGGCTCGCACCGCCACCGCCGCCGTCGTCCCCGAGATCGGCGCACCGTTCGCGCTCACCGGCGTCACCCTCGACGCGCCCCGCCCAGACGAGGTGGTCGTGCGCCTGGTCGCCGCGGGCCTGTGCCACACCGACCTGTCGGTACGCGCCGGCAAGCTGCCCTCGCCGTTCCCGGTCGTGCTCGGTCACGAGGGCGCCGGCTTCGTGGAGGAGGTCGGCTACCGGGTCACCAGCGTGACCCCCGGCGACAAGGTGCTGCTCTCGTTCACCTCCTGCGGCACGTGCGGTAACTGCCTGGCCGGGCACCCCGCGTACTGCGCCGGCTTCCTGCCGCTGAACTTCGGCGGTGCCCGCGCCGATGGCAGCGGCACCCTCAGCGGCGACGGCGGGCCGGTCACCGGGCCGGTCGCTGGGCACTTCTTCGGGCAGTCGTCGTTCGCCACGTACGCCCTCGCCGACGAGCGCTGCCTGGTCAAGGTGGCGCCGGACGCGCCGCTGGACCTGCTCGCGCCACTCGGCTGCGGGATGCAGACCGGCGCCGGCACCGTGCTCAACGTGCTGCGCCCCGAGATCGGCAGCACGCTCGCCGTCTTCGGCGTCGGCGCGGTCGGGCTCGCGGCGGTCATGGCCGCCGCGCTCGGCGGGCCATCGCGGATCGTGGCCGTGGACGTGGTACCCGAGCGGCTGGAACTGGCGCGCGAGCTCGGCGCCACCGACGTGGTCGACGCCCGCGGCGGTGAGGTCGCCGCCGCGCTGCGCGACCTGACGGGCGGCGCCGGCGTGGACTACACCGTCGAGGCGTCCGGAAACGTCGGCGCGCTGTCCGCGGCGATCGACGCGCTCGCGCTGCGCGGCACCTGCGCGATCGTCGGCGCGCCCGCGTTCGGCACCACCGTGCCGGTCGACGTCAACGGGCTGCTCGGCGGCAAGCGGGTCGTGGGCGTGACCGAAGGCGACGCCGACCCGCGCCGGTTCCTACCGCTGCTGGCCGACCTGGTCGCGCGCGGCGTGTTCCCGCTGGACAAGCTCGTGCGGCACTACCCCTTCGTCGACATCGAGAAGGCGGTGCTGGCGACCGAGCGCGGCGAGGTGGTGAAGGCGGTCCTGACCTTCGACTGATCAGCCGGTGAAGTCGCTGGTGTGGCTGCGGACCAGACGGGCCAGGTCGGCGTCGAACTGGCCCACCACCTGCACCACGCGCTGCTCGGCCAGCTGCGCCAGCCCGTCGTACAGCTCGATGAACAGCCGGCGGGCCTGCTCCCGGGGCCACCGCTGCGGCAGCAGGCCCGCCGGCAGTTCCGGGTCGAGGTTCGGGAAGTTGCGCCAGTCGTCCATCAGCGCCGTGCGGGCGACGAGCGCCTCGGCGGTGCCCACCTTGCCCTCGCCCCACTTCACGCGCACCGGCTCGTACTCCTCCAGCAGCCGCTGGTACTGGGCGCGCAGCGCGTCGAGGTCCCAGGCGTGGATCGGGTGACCGCCGGACGGGCTGCCGTCGGCGAGCTCGGACGCGAACACCGTCGCCCGGTCGATGCCCAGCTCGGCGAGGACCGCCGTCACCTGGGCCACCCGCTCGTGCGGCGAGACCCAAAGCCCGTCGTAGAGCGGCGCGAACCCGTACCAGCCCAGCCTCGTGCGCAGCGCGTGCCGCAGGTCGCGCTGGTCCTCCGGTACCGAGAAGGCGGCGACCGTCCACCGGCCCGACCACGACGACTCCGCGCTGCCGAACGACATGATGTGCCGGCTGCCCTCGCGCAGCACCTCGGCGGCGCGCTCGCTGAGCGCGTACGACGTGCGCCGCCCGGCCTTGGACTGCTCCAGCAGCCCCCGCCGCGCGAGCCGGCTCAGCGCGGCCCGAGCGCTGACCTCGGTGATGCCGAACTCGCCGAGCAGCGCCACGAGCGCTGCGGAGGGCAGCGCGGCGCGCTGGCCGTACCAGTAGTCGCCGAGCAGCGTCAGCAGCAGGTGCTGCGGGCTGCCCCCGGCCTGCATCCGGGGCAGGTCGAGCTCGTTCTCGGTGGCCGCGGCCGGCATGGCTGACATGCGCTTACTGTACATATTCCCTGTCGCACGGTTGGGTCTCGGTCGCGCAAAACATTAGGCATAACTCTTGACCAGCGATTCACAGATGTCTAGCTTCGGCGTAACACATCGATAGGGAGGACAACCGTGCGACGTCCAACCCTCTACCTCGCCGTGCTAGCTCTGGCCATCGTGACGGCCGGCTGCGGCGACGACTCCTCCGACAGCTCGAACTCTGGGGGCGAAGGCCCCATCAAGGTCGGCCAGATCGTCTCGCTGACCGGCAACTACGCGCCACTCGGCACCGAAAACGAGAAGTCCGTGAAGCTCGCCGTCGAGCAGGTCAACGCCGCTGGCGGCGTGCTCGGACGGCAGCTCGAACTCGTCGTCCGCGACGACAAGAGCCAGCCCGACCAGTCGGTGCTGGCGTTCAACGACATCAAGGGCGACGTCGCGGCGGTGATCGGTTCGCCGTTCTCCAACTCGGCGCTCGCCACCATCCCGCTCGTCGACCGCGAGAAGATCCCGTACATCTCCCTCACGCCGGCCGACGAGCAGGTCAAACCCATCCATCCGTACGTCTTCGTGGTGCCCGCCACCTCGGCGACGTACGCCGCCCGCATCCTCGCCTACCTCAAGGCGCAGGGCGTCACCAAGCTCGCCGTCGCCTACGACGGCAAGAGTTCCTACGCCAAGGCCGGCTTCAACGGCACCAAGGAACAGGCGGGGGAGTACGGAATCACGCTGGTCGCCACACCCGAGTTCCAGACCACCACGACCGAGTTCAGCGCGGTCTTCAACCAGGTCCGCTCGTCCGGTGCCGGCGCGCTGCTGGTGTGGGCGACCGGCCCGCCGGGCGTGGCCCTCGCCAAGCAGTACGCCACCGCCGGGCTGACCACGCCGGTGGTGTTCACCGGGGCACAGGCCAGCAGGCTGTGGCTGGAGCCGGTCGGCGCGGCAGCCGAGCGCGCCACCGTGGCCAGTTCCGTCGGCGTGGTCGGCAGCACCCTCCCGGACGGCGCGCTCAAGCAGGCCATCGAGGAGCTCGCCGGACCCTTCCAGAGCAAGTACGGGTACGCGCCACCGCAGTTCGCCCAGGACGGGTACACCGGCGTCAAGCTGCTCGTCGCCGCGATCGAAAAAGCGGGCAGCACCGATCCGGAAAAGGTCCAGAAGGCCCTGGAAGGGCTGTCGCTGACCACCCCGAACGGCACGTACACCTACAGCGCCGAGGACCACGCGGGCCTGTCCGCCGACTTCATCTCCATCAACACCGTCAAGGCTGGCGCGTTCGTGCCCACCGAGTGGGCGGCGGGTCAACTCGCCACGGTGGCCGGCAAATGACAGTGGCGGGCCAGTGTGAGCCACTTCTGACCCTTGAGGGCGTGTACCGCTCGTTCGGCGGCGTGTTCGCCGTGCGCGGGGTAAACCTGACCGTCGCGCCCGGCGAACTGCGCGGCGTCATCGGGCCGAACGGCGCGGGCAAGTCCACGCTGTTCAACCTGATCGGCGGGCAGCTCGCCGCCGACCGGGGCACCATCACGTACGCCGGCAACCGGCTCGACCGGTTGCCGGCGCACCGCCGGGCCCGCCTCGGCATCGCGATCGTCTTCCAGGGCGCGCGCCTTTTTCGCGGCATGACAGCCCTGGAGAACGTCATGGTCGGCGCGCACGCCACCACCCGCACCGGGTTCCTGCGCGGCACGCTGCGGCTGCCCCCGCACCACCGGGAGGAGCGGGAGATCCGGCACCGGGCGCGGGAGGCGCTGGGCCGGGTCGGGCTCGCCGACTGGGCGGACCGGGCCGCCGAGGCGCTGCCGTTAGGTCAGCAGCGGGCGTTGCAGGTGGCCCGCGCGCTGTGCGGGCGCCCGCGCCTGCTGCTGCTCGATGAGCCGGCCGCCGGCCTGCGCGCCGCCGAGCGGGAGGCCCTCGCACAGCTTATCGAGGAGCTGAAGGCCGGCGGGCTCACGATGATCAAGATTGAGCACGACGTGGCGTTCGTGACCCGGCTGGCCGACCGCGTCACCGTGCTCGATCTGGGCCGGGTGATCGCCGAGGGCACGCCGGCCGAGATCCGCGCCGATCCAGCGGTCGTGTCGGCGTACCTGGGGACGGCGGCATGAAGAGTCGCATGATCGACGTCGAAGACCTGACCGTCCGGTACGGCGCGGCCGTGGCGCTCGACGGTGTCAGCCTGACCGTGGGCGCGGGGGAGATGGTGGCGCTCATCGGCCCCAACGGCGCCGGAAAGTCCACATTGGTCAACGCGCTGTCGGGCATCCTGCGCCCCGCGGCGGGCCGGGTCACGCTCGGCGGGCGGCTCGCCCAGGTCCCCGAGGGCCGCCAGATGTTCCCCGATCTCACCGTCGACGACAACCTGAGGCTCGGCGGCTGGCGCATCCGCAACCGCGACACCGGGCCGATCTACGAGGTGCTGCCCGACCTGGCCAAGCTGCGCCGCCGCCGCGCCGGGCTGCTGTCTGGCGGGCAGCAGCAGATGGTGGCGGTCGGTCGGGCCCTGATGGGCCGGCCCGACGTGCTCGCGGTCGACGAGCTGTCGCTCGGGCTGGCGCCGCTGGTGGTCGCCGACCTCGTCCGCCACCTGCGCGAGCTCAACACCGAACGCGGCCTGGCGGTGCTGCTCATCGAGCAGAACGCCCGGATCGCGCTCGACCTGTGCACCCGCGCGTACGTCCTGGAGGCCGGCCGGATCGCCACGTCCGGCGCGTCCGCCGATCTGGCGGCGAGCCCCGAGGTCGCCGCGGCCTACCTGGGGGCGGCGGCATGAGCGAGTTGGTGCAGTACCTCATCACCGGTGTCGGGGGCGGGTGTGCGTTCGCCCTCGTGGGCAGCGGGCTCGTCGCCATCTACCGGGTCACCCGGGTGGTCAACTTCGCGCAGGGCGGGTTCGCGGTCATCGCCGCCCTCACCGCGTCGACGCTGCTGGCCGCCGGCCTGCCGCACGGCCTCGCCGAAGGGCTCGCCGTCGCGGTCGGCGCCGGCACCGGGCTGCTCGTCGGGCTGGTCGCGATCGGCAAGCCCGGCACACCGCCCGGCGCGGCGCTCATCGTCACGCTCGGGCTCGGCGTGTTCGCGTACGCCGTCGAGGTGCTGATCTGGGGCGACCAGCCGCGCTCGTTCCCCGGCGTGCCCGGCGCCGTCGAGGTGTTCGGCGCCCGGTTCCAGGCGCACTACCTGCTCATCATCGGCGCCACCCTCGCGGTGTTCGCCGGGATGGGGCTGCTGTTCACCCGCACCGACGTCGGCCGGGCGCTGTCGGCGTGCGCCTCCAACCCGTACGCGGCGAAAGTCGTCGGGATCAGCGTGACCCGGATGGGCCTCGTCTCGTTCGCGCTCGGCGGCGCCCTCGGCGGGCTGGCCGGCGTGCTGGTCACCCCGATCCAGCTGGTCACGTTCGACTACGACGTCACGCTCATCGTCGGCGGCTTCGCCGCCGCCATCCTCGGCGGTCTGGTCCGCCCGGCGCTCACCCTGGCCGGCGGGCTGCTGCTCGGCGTCGCGCAGGCCCTGGTCGCCGGGTACGGCAACGCGGCGTACCAGATGGAGGTCGCGCTGGTGCTGATGCTCGCCGTGATGATCTGGCAGGCCGCTCGCAAGCCCATCGCGCAGGAAGAATCAATGGAAGGCCAGGCAGCATGAGCGCCAGACCCTTGCGTTGGCTGCCGGGGGTGGTGGTCGCCGCCGGGACGCTCGCGCTGCCGCCGCTGCTGAGCAGCGGGCACCTTTCCGTGTACATCCTGCTCGGGCTCGCCGCCATGGTCACCATCGGGCTGTCGCTGCTGATGGGGTACGCGGGGCAGGTCTCGCTCGGGCAGGCGTCGTTCTACGCGATCGGCGGCTACACGGCCGGCCTGCTGAGCGTGCACAGCTTCCCGCCGCTGCTGGGCCTGCTCGCCGCACCGGTCGCGGCGGCGCTGTTCGCCCTGCTGGTGGGCGTGCCGCTGCTGCGCCTGCGCGGGCACCACCTCGCGTTCGCGACCCTCGCCACGCAGCTGATCCTGCTGTCGCTGGTCGGGCAGGCCGACTGGGCCGGGGGCGCGATCGGGCTGCAGGGCATCCCGCGGCTGTCGGTCGGCGGCTACGAGTTCGCCGAGGACCTGTCGTACGCGTACCTGACCTGGGCCGCGGTCGCGCTCACCCTGGTCGTGGCGCACAACGTGGTCGCGTCGAGAGCCGGGCGCGGCCTGCGCGCCCTGGCGACCAGCGAGACCGCCGCCGCGGCCAGCGGAGTGCCGGTCGGCGGGTACCGGCTGGCGGTGTTCGCGCTGTCCGCCGCCTTCGCCGGCCTGGCGGGCGGGATCTACGCGTTCTATCTCGGCTACATCGCGCCGGGTTCGTTCCCGGTGCTGCTGTCCATCGAGTACGTCGTCATGGCGGTCGTCGGCGGTCTGGGCACGCTGTGGGGTGCCCTCGTCGGTGCGACCGCGATCGTGCTGCTGATCCAGGTGCTCAACACGGTCGGCACCCAGCCCGGGATGCCCAGCTACGCGCCCAGCGTGCTCTCGTACGCGGTCTACGGGCTGCTGCTGGTGGTCGTGGTGCTCTTCCTCCCGCACGGGATCGTGCCCGCTGTCCAGCGACGTATGACACAGTCACGACGTATGACACAAGTCTTGACGGTAGGTAAGCGATGAGTCAAGCTAGTTCCATGACCGGCGACCCGTACGATGCCATCGCGCGGCTCGGCACCGCGCCGCTGTGGCGGTACTTCGGAAACCTCTTCGCCGCCGAGCCGAAAAGCCGGGCGGTGCCGCACCTGTGGAGCTACTCCGCGCTGCGGCCCTACCTGCTGCACTTCGCGGACGCGCTCTCCCTGGAAGAGGCCGAGCGCCGGGTGCTCATGCTCGTCAACCCCGGCCTGACCGAGCCGCCCGCCACGACCACCAACCTGTACGCGGGCATCCAGGTGATCCTGCCCGGCGAGACCGCGCAGGCGCACCGGCACACGGCCGCCGCGTTCCGGTTCATCATCGAGGGGCGCGGCGCGTACACCACGGTCAACGGCGAGCGGGTGCACATGCGCCCCGGCGACCTGCTGCTGACCCCCGGCTGGCACTGGCACGACCACGCGCACTCCGGCGACGGCCCGATGCTGTGGCTCGATGGGCTGGACTACCCGCTCGTCAACGCCCTGGAGGTCGGGTTCTTCGAGCTGTACGGCGAGCGCACGCAGAAGGCCGCCGTGCCCGACGACATCTCCTCGCGGCAGTTCATCCACGGGCGGCTCACGCCGGCGTGGGACCCCCGCCCCAGCGTCAACTCGCCGATCGGCAACTACCCGTGGGAGGAGACCTCGCGGGCGTTCGACGCGATCGCCGACGACGCGACGGGCAGCGACGTCGACGGGGTGGTGCTGGAGTACACGAACCCGTGGAACGGCGGGCCGGTCATGCCCACCATCGGCTGCCGGGTCGCGCGGCTGCGCCCCGGGTTCCGCGGCGTGCCGCGCCGGCAGACCCCCAGCACGATCTACCACGTGGTGCGTGGCGAAGGAGTGACCATAGTGGACGGCCGACGCCTGGAGTGGGGCGATAAGGACGTGTTCGCGGTGCCCGGCTGGGCCACCTACGAGCACCTGAACACCTCGCGCACGGACGACGCGATCCTGTTCTCGTACTCGGACGCCCCCGCCGTGACCGCTCTGGGTCTCTACCGCGAGGAGCTGTCGCGGTGAGGGTCTGCGTCTACCGGGACGGCGCCGGCACGCGGCTCGGCGTCGTGGATGGCGACGACGTGGTGGATGTGACGGACCTCGCGCCCGCCTTCGGGGCGGCTGGGCCGCTGCACGCCGTCCTGGAGCACGGGATCGACCTGACTCGGCTGCGTCCCAACGGCCGCCCGCGGCGGTCACTGTCCGATGTCGACCTTCTCGCGCCGTTGCCGTGCCCAGGCAAGATCGTGGCGGCACCCGTCAACTACCGCGACCACCAGGCCGAGATGGCGGCCCCGCTGACGGTCGCCGAACTAGGCGTCTTCCTCAAGGCGCCCTCGTCGGTCATCGGGCCTGGCGGCACCGTCAAGCTGCCGTACACCGACCTGCGCACCGACCAGGAGGCCGAGCTGGCCGTCGTCATCGGCCGCACCGCCCGCGACGTGCCGGAGGCGGACGCCCTTTCGCACGTGGCCGGATACACCTGCCTGTTCGACATCACCGTGCGGTCCACGGAGGACCGGTCGACGCGCAAGTCGTTCGACACGTTCACCCCGATCGGCCCGTGGCTGACCACACCCGACGAGGTGGGCGACCCCGGCGACCTGGACCTGCGCTGCTGGGTCGGCGGTACGCCGCGGCAGTCGGCCAGCACGGCCGACCTCATCTTCGGCGTACCGCGCCTGATCGCGTACGCCAGCTCGGTGATGACCCTGTGGCCCGGCGACGTGCTCGCCACCGGCACCCCGGCGGGCGTCGGGCCGATCCGCCACGGCGACCGTGTCGTCATGGAGATCGAGCGCGTCGGCCGCCTCGAAGTGGGCGTGAGCGGCGCGGACGCCCGCCCGTACGCCACCCGCCCCGGCGCACGGGCGGCGGTGGCCTCATGAACCACCGTCAGGTGATCGTCGTGGGCGCGGGGCCTGTCGGCATGGCGGCGGCGCTGTCGCTGCGTGCCCTCGGGCGCCCCGCCGCCGTCCTCGAAGCCGGCGCCGAAGACCGGCTGCGACCCGGCAGCCGCGCCATCTTCGTGCACCGGGCCACGCTGGAGGTGCTGGAGCGTTCCAGCCCCGGAATCGCCGCCGACCTGGCCGCGCACGGCCTGATCTGGCAGACCAAGCGCACCTTCTACGCCGGCACGCAGGTCTTCGCCCGCACCTACCCGCCGCCCGCGCCGGGAACGCTGCCGCACTTCACCAGCCTCCCGCAGGTGGAGACCGAGCGGTACCTGCTCCAGGCGTGCAAGGCGGCCGGCGTCGAGTTCGTCTGGAACGCCGAGGTGACCGGCGCGGAGTCCACTGTGGATGGTGTCGCGCTGGTCACGGCATCAGGGGAGCGCTGGACCGCCGAGTACGTCATCGCCGCCGACGGCGCCCGCTCGCCGGTACGCGCCGCCCTCGGGATACCGATGGAGGGCAGCCGCTCCGACGGCTGGTACGTGGTCGTCGACGTGGAGGAGGGCCCCGGCGACCCGCTGCCGGTCGAGCGGGTCTTCCACTACGCCCACCCGGCCGTGGGCGGGCGCAACGTGCTGCTGGTGCCGTTCGCCGGCGGCTGGCGCGTCGACCTGCAACTGCACGACGGCGACGACCCCGACGAGCTGAGCTCGGGCGACGGGCTGCGCGGCTGGCTGCGCGCGGTCATGCCGCCCGCGTACGCCGAGCGGGTGGGCTGGGCCTCGACGTACCGGTTCCTGCAGGTGGTGGCCGCCGACTTCGCCGACCCGGCGCGGCGGGTGCTGCTGGCCGGGGAGGCGGCACACCTGTTCGCCCCGTTCGGCGCGCGCGGCATGAACTCCGGGGTGCCGGACGCCGACGCCGCCGCCACGGCCGTCCACATCGCACTGTCCACGCCGGTACCGGCACGGGCCCGGGCCGCCGTGGACGACTTCGCGCTCTCCCGGCGCCGCGCGGCCCTGTTCAACCGGGACGCCGCCGGCACCGCGCTGGCCCACCTGCGCCCCGGCCCGGCCGAGCGGGCGGCCCAGCAGAGCGCGGCCCTCGGCGCCGAGCGCGACGAGAGCCTCGGTCACTGGCTCGACACCGCACCGTACGGGCCGCGCGAGCTCCCGCCCGGCAATACGATCTACAAGTACTAAGGAGACACATGACCGTGTCCCTCGCACCCGCGTCGATCGTCACGCGCCGGCGGTTGGAATGGTCGGAGACCGACCCGATGGACCGGTGGCACTACACCGCGGTGCTCCGGTTCGTGGAGAGCGCCGAGACGCTCCTGCACCACCGGCTGGGCATCCGGCACGACGAGTTCAGGCGGATGCCTCGGCTCAACGTGAACGTCGACTTCCTCGGCGCGCTGCACTACGACGAGACCGCCGAGACGGCCCTGTCGGTCGAGCACGTCGGGCGCAGCTCGATGCGGTACGCGTTCACGGTAAGCCGGGACGGGCAGGCCCTCGCGCGAGGGACGATGACGGTGGCGTGGTTCGAACCCGAGACCGGGCGCAGCGCGCCCTGGCCGGAACGCTTGCGCGCGCTGTTCGCCGAGTCCGGGCCGGTGTCGGGGTCGCTGCCGGGGCCTGAGGAGGGCTGACTGATGCGAAGCACGATGGGCTCGACGCCCCTGTCGGTCGGGATGATCCTGCGCCGGGCTGCCGCGATGGGACCGCATGCTCGACTGGTCTCCGCAACCCCTATCGAGAAGTCCTGGCAGACCTGGCCGGGGTTCGCCAGCCGCGCCCGCCGGCTCGCCGCCGCGCTGCCCGCGCTGGGGGTGCGCCCCGGCGACCGGGTCGGCACGTTCGCGTGGAACGGGCTGCGGCACCTGGAGCTGTTCTACGGCGTGCCGATCGCCGGCGCCGTGCTCCAGCCGCTGAACGTGCGGCTGCACGCCGACCAGATCGCCTGGATCGTCGAGCACTCCGACGACAAGGTGATCTTCGTGGAGGCGTCGCTCACCGCGCGGCTCGCCGAGATCCGCCCCAAGCTCAGCGGCGTCCAGCACTACGTCGTCCTGCCCGACGGCACCGAGCCGCACCCGGACTTCGCGGACGCGGTCGGGTACGAGGAGCTGATCGAGGGGGTGGCCGACGACGAGCCCGCCGAGGTCGACGAGTGGGCGGCGGCCTGCCTCTGCTATACCGGCGGCACCACCGGCCGGCCCAAGGGCGTCGCGTACTCGCACCGCTCGATCACGCTGCACGCGATGAGCGGGCTGTTCGTCGACTCGTTCGCCGTGCGCGAGCGCGACGTAGTGCTGCCGCTTACCCCGCTGTTCCACGCGACCTCGTGGGGCCTGCCGTACGCGGCCGGGCTCGCCGGCGCCGGCCTCGTGCTCGCCGGCTCCGACACCAGCCCGCCGGCGATCCTGCGGCTGGTGCGCGAGGAGCGGGTCACCGTCGCCGCCGGGGTGCCGACGTTCTGGCTGGCCGTCGACCAGCTCGAACCGGCCGCCGATGACCTGGCGAGCCTCGACCGCATCCTGTGCGGCGGCTCAGCGATCCCACTGGAGCTGATCCAGCGGTACCACCGCCGGGGCGTGCGCATGCAGCAGGGCTGGGGGATGACCGAGATGTCCCCGTCGGGCAACCTCACGCTGGTGCGCGGGCACCTGGAGGACCGCCCGGAGGCCGAGCGGCTGGCGCTGCACGCCACCCAGGGCGTCACCACCGCCGGCGTCGAGCTGCGCGTGGTCGACCCGACCGGCGAGGTGCTGCCGCACGACGGTGTCGCGACCGGCGAGATCGAGGTTCGTGGCCCGTGGGTCACCTCGGAGTACTACGAACCGGACGACGACGCCAATACCACCCGCTTCCACGACGGCTGGCTGCGCACCGGCGACGTCGGCACCGTGGACGCCGACGGATACCTGCACCTGCTCGACCGCACCAAGGATTTGATCAAGTCGGGCGGCGAGTGGATCAGCTCGATCGAGCTGGAGAACCACCTCATGGACCACGACGGCGTCGCGCAGGCGATGGTGATCGCCGTGCCGCACCCGGTGTGGGGTGAGCGGCCGGCGGCCCTGGTCGTGCGGCAGCCCGGCGCCGAGACCACCGCCGACGAGCTGCGCGAGCACGTGCGTGCCCGGGTGGCGAGCTGGTGGGTGCCCGATCTCGTGGAGTTCGTCGACGCGTTACCGACGACGGCGACCGGAAAATTCGACAAGAGGACCGCGCGGGCGCGGTGGCAGCAGACGCTGGCCGCCGGGTTCACGCTGGCTGGCAGCAATGGACAGACCTGAGTGGAGTGGCGATGAGTGGAGTGTTGGACGGACGGGTCGCTGTGGTCACCGGCGCGGCGCGCGGCATCGGGCAGGCCACCGCGGCGCTGCTGGCAGAGCACGGTGCCAAGGTGGTGTGCGCCGACCTGGACGGCGACGCGCTCAAGCAGACCATCGACCTGATCGGCGGCAACGGCGTCGCGGTGGCGGCCGACCTGACCGACCCGGCCGCGCCGGGCGAGGTCGTCGCGCGAGCGGTCGCCGAGTACGGCCAGCTCGACATCGTGGTCAACAACGCCGGTTACACCTGGGACGGCATCTTCCACAAGATGACCGACGAGCAGCTCACCGCCATGCTGGAGATCCACCTGGCGGTGCCGTTCCGGCTGCTGCGCGCCGCCGCGCCGGTGCTGCGCGAGGCGGCCAAGCGCGACGCGGCGCAGGGGCGCGAGGTGTTCCGCAAGGTCGTCAACGTGACCTCGATCGCCGGCACCATGGGCAACGTCGGCCAGGCGAACTACTCGGCGGCCAAGGCGGGCCTGGTCGGGCTGACCAAGACCCTCGCGAAGGAGTGGGGCCCGCTGAAGATCAACGTCAACGCGGTCGCGTTCGGCTTCGTCGAGACCCGGCTGACGGCGGCGACCGCCGAGGCGGGCACGTTCGAGCGTGGCGAGCGCAGCATCCAGCTCGGCATCCCCGAGCAGGTCCGCGAGCGCGCCAAGGCCGGCATCCCGCTCGGCCGGGCCGCCACGCCCGCCGAGGCGGCCGGCGGCATCTTCCTGCTCTGCACGCCGTGGTCGGACTTCGTACACGGCCAGGTGCTCACCGTCGCCGGTGGCCAGGCCGAGGGGATGAGCTCGTGAAACTGACCCGCGTTGCGGTGCCACTCGGCCTCGCCTGGTCGTCGCCGTTCTGCCGGTGGCAGGGGCCGCTCGCCGAGATGTCCAGTGTGGACCTCGCGGTCGACGTGACGAACCGGGCGCTGTCCGCGCGCGGCTTCCACACCGGCGAGGTCAGCCACGTCTCGTTCGGCACCACGGTGCCGCAGGCAACCTCGTTCTACGGCGTCACCACGATCACGCCCCGGCTCGGGCTCGACGCGGTCACCGGCCCCACCATCGCGCAGGCGTGCGCCACGTCGGCCGCGGTGATCCAGTCGGCGGCCTCCCAGGTCGAGCTGGGCGCGCACGGCACCGTGCTGGCGCTCACCACCGACCGCACCAGCAACGGGCCGCTGATGGTGTGGTCGGCTCAGGGCAGCCCTGGCGCCGCGCCGCGCACCGAGCACTGGGTGCTCGATCCGATGAAGTTCGACCCCAACACCGGCGGGTCCATGCTGGACACCGCCGAGGGCGTCGCCGCCGACGAGGGATACACCAGAGAGGAGATCGACGAGGTCACGCTGCTGCGGTACGACCAGTACCGGATCGCGGCGGCCGGGCCGCGCGACTACCTGGTGCCGGTGCACGTGCCCGGCCGGCGCGCCGAGACCGTGGTCGTCGACGACTTCGGCCTGCACGACACCACCGCCGAGGGCCTGGCCAAGCTGTCTGCGGTGCGGCCCGGTGGCGTGGTCACCTACGGGTCGCAGACTCACCCCGGTGACGGTACCGCTGGAATGGTGCTCTCCACGCCGGAGCGCGCCCGCGAGCTCAGCGGTGGCGCGGGCATCGCGCGGGTTCTGGCCGTCGGGTTCGCCCGCGCCGAGCGGGCCCGGATGCCGAAGGCGCCGGTGCCCGCGGCCCGGCGGGCCCTCGCCGACGCCGGCCTCGACATCGGCGACCTGCACGTGGTTACCACGCACAACCCGTTCGCGGTCAACGACGTGTACTTCGCCAAGCAGACCGGGTTTCCGGTCGAGAAGATGAACCCGTACGGGTGCAGCCTGGTCTACGGGCACCCACAGGGGCCGACCGGCATGCGCGCCGTCGCCGAGCTGATCGAGGCGCTGCGCGCCCGCGGCGGCGGGCGTGGCCTGTTCACCGGATGCGCGGCCGGCGACACGGCCGGCGCCGTCGTCGTGGAGGTGACCGAGTGACCCACCCTTTCGATCTGTCCGTTGTGGACCGCTGGAGTGACGAGCGCACCTTCGACGTCACGCCCGACGCCGTCCACGCGTACGCCGACGCTGTAGGCGGCCCGTCCCCGGTCTTCGCCGTGGTGCCGGCGATGGACCTGGTGTTCGCGGTCGCCGAGACCGCCGCCCCCGCCGACCTGCGCACCCGCGTCGTACACGGACAGCAGGACCTGGTGCTCCACAAGCCCTTGCCGGTGGGTGAGAAGGTGACCGTGCGCGCGGCCGTGGTCGGCCTGCACGGCAAGCGCAGCGGCACCACCGCCACGATCCTGGTGCGCACCCGCGACGCGGTCGGCGACCCGCTCAACGAGCAGTACGTCACGGAGTTCTACCGCGGCGTCCCGACCGACCTGTCCGTAGGCGTCGCCGCGCCCCGCCTGCCCTCCGAGCCGCCTGCGGGCCCGCCGTCGGCCGAGGCCGCCCACCATCTCCAGCACGACCTCCCGAGCCGGTACGCCGACGCGTCCGGCGACCACAACCCGATCCACCTCGACGACGAGGTCGCCCGCGCGGCGGGCCTGCCAGGCGTCATCGTGCACGGCCTGGCGAGCCTTGCCATCGCGGCGCGTACCGTGCTCGCGGCGGCCGGCGCGGAAGAGGCGCGGCTGGCGCGGCTGAGCTGCCGCTTCACCCGGCCGATCGCACCCGGCGACACCCTGACGACGAGGGTATGGGCGGACGGGGCGGGCTACCGCTTCGACGGCCTCGACGGGTCGGGCGCGACAGTGCTGGGCGCCGGCGTGGCCGAACTCCGCGCTTAGGCCCTGTCCTGCGCGCCTGAGAATCGGCCGGGGTGAGGGCGCGGGGCGGCGCTAGAAGGGGGCGCGGATTACGAATGTGGCCGCGCGGCGCGTGCTGCTGTCGTCCGCGGTGGAGATGCGCAGTTCCGAGGAGCGGTGGTTCAGGTACCGGTCCGGGTAGTTGAGCGAGCGGAGCGACGTGTGCTGCCCGGCGAGTCCGGTGGCGGCGCAGAACGTGGCGTCGGCGGCGAAGAGCTGGCTTCCGTCGGCGCGGTGCAGGTAGACACGGAAGTTCTGGTGCCGCAGGTAGTAGCCCGGGTAGTTTGTCGACTCCAGTGAGTAGCACTGATTGGATGCCAGGCCGCGCCGCACCCTGAACGTCGCGTCCGCCTTGTCCACCGAGCTACTGCCGGACCCGATCGGGTCGATCCGGCCGGCGAAGTTCCTGTGCCGCACCCGGTACCCGGAATGGGTGACCGGCTCCAGCCCGACGCTCGCGCCGACGGTCAGGGACACCGTGGGCGGTGTCGCGGCGGGCGGAGGGGTGGCCGGCGTGGCGACGCCACCGCCGCCGTCCGTCGTCCGCCCGGGCGCCGCCGGCCGGCCGGTGCCGTCGACGGCGGCCGTGGTGGGGGCACCCGGTGGAGAAGCCTCCGCGGTGCCGAGCCCGGCCGAGGTGTCGAGGTCTTCCGCCTGCGGCCAGAGGTAGTCCGGCCCGGCGGAGACGGATGTCGCCGGGGCGACGCCGCCGCGCTGAAAGGAGGCCACGGTCGCCGCGACCACGAACACCACGACCGTCACGCCGGCTATCGCCAACCGCCGCCGCAGGAACGCGCGTGAGTGGGTCGCTACTCCCGGTGGCGGCACGTATCGCACCAGGTCGGTGCCCACGTTCCCGGGCCGGGCCTGGCCGTCACCGTCGAACGAGGGCAGCCAACCCCCGACACGTAGACGGTGCCGTGTGATGTCCTCATTGGACACGAGTCCTCCTGATCCCGGCCCTACGGCAAGGCGATCACCATAACGGCAGGCCGCCGTCGCGTACAGCAGGTGCCCCGTACACGTACAGCGCCCGCCGCCGCGCGCCCGTGGCCTCGCCGACGCGCAGCCTCACGCGGGAGCGGGTCCGGTGGAGGCGCGGACCATCAGCTCGGTGTCGAGGGTGACGCGGCGCTTGGCAGGGTCGTCCGGCGGGTCGAGGAGGAGTTCGCCGGCGATCCGGCCGCGCTCGTACGCCGGCTGGCGCACGGTCGTGAGCCCTGCCTCCGCCGCGGCGGGCACGTCGTCGAAGCCGGTCACGGACACGTCGGCGCCCGCGCGCAGGCCGCGCTCGTCGAGCGCGGCCAAAGCGCCGAGCGCGAGCACGTCGGTGATCGCCAGAAGCGCGGTGGGACGCGGATCGCGATCGAGGGCGTACGCCGCCGCGGCGGCCCCGTCCTCGCGGGTGTTGGTTGCCGCGTTGACCGTGACGACGTCGGACCAGGGCACGCCGGCCGCCGCGAACGCGTCCCGGAGTCCGCGCAGCCGTTCTCGGCTCACGAACGAGGGCAGGTCTTCCGGGGCGGGCACGGTGGTCGGCCCGGTGGCCGGGTCGGTGCCGAGGTAGTTGCCGATCACGGCGAACCGCCGGTGCCCGAGACCGGTCAGGTGCTCGCCGACGGTGCGGGTGGCGGCCGTCTCGTCGATACCGACGTACAGGTCACCCTGGTACTCGGAGTTGACCATGGGCAGGCCGCGGGCCAGGGCGGCGCCCATCGCGCGGTACCAGCCGGGCACGCAGTACACGCAGAAGCCGTCGACGGACGCCTCGCGGACCGCGGTCAGCGCGCCCTCGTCGTCGGCGCCCAGCGGCACCAGCAGCAGCCCGGTGCGGTGGTTCTCGGCGGTCTCGGCCAGGCCGCGCAGGAACTCGACGGCGTACGGGTCGGTGAACGCGTAGGACAGGGTGGGTGTGAAGAGCACACCGATCGCGCCGGCCCGGCCGCGGCGCAGCGAGCGGGCGGTGGGGTTGGGCCCGGAGTACCCGAGCCGCCGAGCCGCCTCGAGGATCTTCGCGCGGAGCTCGGGGGATAGCTGGTCAGGCCGCCCGTACGCGTTGGAGACGGTGCTGCGCGACACCCCGACGGCGTCCGCGACGGTCTGGAGTGTTGGCCTCACAGTCAACCCCCTTTCTTAATCGATACAGTAGCTCAGGAAGTACAGCGGGCTCAGCCGACCAGCAGCGCGGCGTCGTCCTTGAAGCCGATGAAGACCACGAAGAGCACGATCAGGCCGAGCGTGATGGTGGTGGTGGAGAGGCTACGTAGGCGGGACACCGGCAAGAAACTACCTGGGGCGTGGACTAGCGTGGTGGTGACCTTCGAGCGGGCAGGAGCTGGATGAAGGTCGTGTGCTGGACCGAGTCGGTGCGTCCCGAGACCCTCGCGGGGCAGCTCGCGGAGCGGGCGGTGCGGCCTGGCGCCGCGCTGCGCCGTGGGCAGCTGCAGATCGCACCGGTGGACGGTTCGCTGCTCGGCAATGGCCAGGGGAGCGCGGCGAAGATGGTCGACGTGCTGGCGCGGGAGGTCGAGCCCCCGGTCGGCAGGCGTACCGGGGGCTGCGGGTGACCGCCGACATGGGCTGGGCGACCCGGCCGGACCCGACCCGGCTCGACGGCGGCCGCGGCATGTGGATCTGCCGCAACCTGACGACCGAGATCGTCATCGACAGCGGACCCGGCGGCTGCGGCGCCACGGTGACCGCCGCGATCCCCGCTCCCACCTGCTGAAGACGAAGGCGCCCCCTCGTGGGGGGCGCCTTCACCTACCTACCGAGGAGAACCGTCAACTGGCGGTGCAGGTGGGTGTCAGCCCGGCCCCGGTGCCGTTGGCTTGGAAGCCGAACTCCGTCGACTGCCCAGCGGCGACCCGGCCGTTGTAGCCGACATTGGTGAACGAGACCGCGCCGCTGTTGCCGCTGCGGTTGACGTTCCACGCGTTGGTGATCGTGGCGCCACCCGGCAGGGTCAACGACACGTTCCAGCCGTTGATCGCCGACGAGCCGGCCGTCACCCGTACCGTCGCTACGAAACCGCCGTTCCACTGGTTGACCGACACCGTGGCCGAGCAGCCCGCGCCACCCGGCGGCGGCGTGCTGGGCGGCGGCGTGCTGGGCGGCGGCGTGCTGGGCGGCGGGGTGGTCGGGTTGCCCGGCGTCGAGGGCGGGGGAGTGGTCGGGTTGGTGCCGCTGTTCAGCGCGGAGAGCACCGCATCGTACGCGGGCTTCTTGTTGCCGTTGCCGTCGAACAGCAGCGGGGTGCCGCTGGCGCGCCACGAGTCGGTGTCGCGGATGCCCCACACGGTGATGCCGTTGCAGCGGGCGACGGCGAGGCAGTCGTTGACCACGTTGCGGTACGTGTTGGCCTGGGTGGTGCCGGAGCCCTCGATGTCGAGCTCGGTGATCTGCACGTCGACGCCCAGGGCGGCGAAGCTGGACAGCGTGGTGCGGTAGTTGCTCGGGTAGGGCGAGCCGCTGTTGAAGTGCGACTGGAGGCCGACGCAGTCGATCGGCACGCCACGGGACTTGAAGTCGCGGACCATGTTGTAGACGGCCTGGGTCTTGGCGTGCGTCCAGTTGTCGGTGTTGTAGTCGTTGTAGCAGAGCTTGGCGTTGGGGTCGGCCGCCCGCGCGGCGCGGAAGGCCGCCTCGATCCAGTCGTTGCCGGTGCGCTGCAGGTTGGAGTCGCGCCGACCGCCGCCGCTGCCGTCCGCGAACGCCTCGTTGACCACGTCCCACGCGACGACCTGGCCCCGGAAGTGGGTGGCGACCTGGGTGACGTGGTTGAGCATCGCGTTGCGCAGGGCCGTGCCGCTCATGTTCTGCATCCAGCCGGGCTGCTGGGAGTGCCAGGCCAGGGTGTGCCCGCGCACCTGCATGCCGCGCGAGCGGGCGTGGCTGACGATCCGGTCCGCGTTGGTGTAGTTGAACTGGTTCTGGTTCGGCTCGGTCGCGTCGATCTTCATCTCGTTCTCAGGCGTGACCGAGTTGAACTCGCGGTTCAGGATCGTGGTGTACGCGCTGTCGCTGAGCTTGTTGGCGGCGACCGCCGCACCGAAGTACCGGCCCTTCTCGGCGGCCGAAGCGCCGAGCGTGGTCGCGGCGGTGGCGGAGGTCGCGAGCACCATCGACACGCACGCGGCGATGGCACCGGCGCCGGCCACTGCGAACGCGATGCGTTTCACCGGCCTCGCTTTCGGTCTGCTCATGGTTGTTGCTCTCCTGACCTTCGTGGGTGGTGTGTGGGGGCGCCAGGCGGGCCCATCGCTTCGATGAGCCTCGATGGCAGGATGCTACCGGAAATTCTCCCGGAACATCAACGCCCCTCAATTGGGACCATCCCCGTCAGGATGCCCGTCACTACCTGCTGAGCGGCTGTTCAAAAGCGCGCTTAAAGTTCCGGTACTTTTGCGGAACGCGCTTACCTGGATGGTCCGCGGTGATCCGCGTACAGGTAACGGCCCTTGCCGTTGTGCTTGACCGCGTACATGGCGGCGTCGGCGTCCCGCAGCAGCGTGTCGACGTCGGCGCCGGTGCCCACCGCGATGCCGATGCTCGCCCGGATCGGCACCTCGTGCCCGTCGACGTACGCCGGCTCCTGGAAAGCGGCGAGAATCTGGTCGGCGATGGCGGTCGCCCCGGTGTACGAGGTGGCCGGCAGCAGGATCGCGAACTCGTCGCCGCCCAGCCGGGCCACGGTGTCGCTGGGAAGCACGCACCGGCGTAGCCGCTCGGCGACCGCCACCAGCAGCGCGTCGCCGACATGGTGACCAAGCGCGTCGTTGACCGGCTTGAAGTCGTCAAGGTCGACGGCCAGGATCGCCATCGTCGTCTCGGCATGCGGCGCCTCGCTGGCGAACAGCCGCACCCGCTCGTCGAAGAACGCCCGGTTGGCCAGCTTGGTCAGCGTGTCGTGGGTGGCGTCGTAGCGCAGCCGCTCCTGGAGCTGGCGCTCCTCGCTGACGTCGCGGGCGTTGACGATGATGCCCTCGACGCTCGGGTCGTCGACCAGGTTGGTGGCCACGAGCTGTAGCCACCGCCACGCGCCGTCGGCGCTGCCGGCCCGCAGTTGGACGGTCACCGTCGTGCGCGGGCTGCCTTCGAGACGCTGCCGCAGCCGGTCGGCGATCGGCCGGTCCTCCGGGTGCACCAGGTCACGGGGGTCGAGGCCGAGCGCCTCTTCCGGGCCGAGGCCGAGCACGCGCTGCAGAGCCGGGCTCGCGTACGTGACCCGCCCGCGCCCGCCGATCACCAGCGTGACGTCGGAGGCGTGCTGCACCAGCGACCGGAACCGCCGCTCCTGCTGGCGTAGCCGCAACATGCTGGCGTCCAGGTTGATCAGGAGCTCGGCGTTGTCGCTGAACGCCACGCTCTGCCGCACCACCACCAGCGCCGTGATCGCGACCACGCCGGCCACCACGCCCCACGCGCGCAGGTTGAGGCCCCCGTCGAGCAGGGCGACGATCAGCAGTGCCTGGGTGGCGCCGACAGCGATGTACGGCAGGCGGCTGTACGGGCGGCGCTTGCGCGCGGTGACGCCGCTGGGCTCGATCCGCATCTGGAGCTGCTGGATCCGCGGCGCCGCGGCCAGCAGGAAGCACGGCAGCAGGCGGACAGCCAGTACGCCGGGCTCGGACGCCGCCGCGACGACCGTGTGCAGGGAGGTCTCCAGGCCGACCAGCGCGGCGCTGGTCACCCCGACGATGCCGGCGCGGAACGTGAACGGCGCGGCGCCGCTGAGCAACAGCTTGCACATCCCGAACGCGGACACGAGCATCAGCCCGGACCCGACCAGCGCCACCGCGATCTGCGCCGGGGTGTCCGGTGTGGACTCGCCGCTGAGGGAGAAGTACCACGCGAACACCGCCACGCCGCACAGCACCGTCGCCGCGTCCAGCCACAGCCGGGTGCGCTCGCGACCGACAACGCGGATCGGGTGGGTCAGCATCACCCACACGATGCTCCCGAGGCCCACGGCGACCAGGACGGTCTGCACCGTCCCGGCTGCCGCGTTCAGCGCCGGGTCGCGGGCGGCGGCGACGGTCTGGTACAGGTCGCCAAGCAGGAAGAAGCAGCCGCCCAGCGTGGTGCCCCGCCAGAAGCGGCGTACCGAGCGGTCGATGCGGGGGCGGGTCGCCACCTGCCAGGAGAACCAGATGAACACACCGTCGAGCGCGGCCTGGACCAGCCAGGACGCGGCATCCGGCCACGGCCCGGCGAAGACCCACGCGGTGGCGAGCAGAGCGCCAGCCATGAGCGCGCGCAGGACCGGGTCGCGCAAGATCGACGGTGCGACCACCCTCCCCCCTCGCCGTTTCCCCAGCTCTTCGGCGCCCGGCCCCCCTGGGCACCCTCCTGGATCTCGACAGTAACGGCAGCGACCTCGCCCCCAAACTGTCCGAACCGTCTTCGGTCAGTAAGTCTCCGGTTGGAAACGGTCGTTCGGCTCTTAACAGACGATTATGGACGCTTCGTAAAGGTCGCGATCCAGTTGACCTCCCAGGTTTCGCCTCCGTCGGGGGAGAACGCCTGCTCCCAGCGAGGGTGCTCGGTGTCGACGCCGGACCAGCGGTACCGGACCCGGATCGGGCGGCCCTCCCAGGTGTCGTCGCACTCGAACGTGCCGACGTTGCCTTCGAACCGCCCCACGACCGGCTCGTCCAGGTGGCCGCCGCTGGTCTTCGACGCCCACCAGATCCGCCAGACCTTCTCCTCCGGGCTGTACAGCCGCAGCGTCACGCCTTCCATGTCACGCTCCGGGGCCCGCATCACGTCGAAGACGCCCGCGCCATCCAGCAGTACCTGGCAGTCCAGGGTCGCGTCGAACTCGTACCACTCCTCGCTGCCGGCGAGGATCTTGACCAGCCGGCGCTGGCGGCTGTTCCACTGCCCATGAAGGAAGTCGAAGTCGGTGATCGTCATGCCGGCGACGCTATGGCCCTACCCCTGACATGTTGTGTCAGGGGTGGTCGGCAGACTTGGGACATGCGCGCCGACCGGCTGCTCTCCATCGTCCTGCTGTTGCAGAGTCGCGGGCGCCTCACCGCGCACCAGCTCGCCACCGAGCTCGAGGTCTCGGTGCGCACCATCTACCGCGACATGGTCGCCCTCGGCACCGCCGGCATCCCCGTCTACGGCGACGCGTCCGGCTACCAGCTCGTCGACAGCTACCAGACCCGCCTCACCGGGCTCACCGCCGACGAGGCCCGCGGCCTGGTGCTCACCGGGCTCCCCGGCGCCGCCGCCGACCTCGGGCTCGCCGAAGCCGTCGCCGCCGCCCAGCTCAAACTCGCCGCCGCCCTGCCCGACGCGCTACGCGAACGGGCCACCCGCATGCGGCAGCGCTTCCACCTCGACGCGCCCGGCTGGTACCACGACGGCGACAGCTCCGACCACCTCGAAGCCGTCGCCGACGCGGTGTGGCGCCAGCACGTGCTGGCGGTCCGCTACGAGGGCTGGACCCGCGAGGTCGACCGGCGCCTGGAGCCGTACGGCCTGGTCCTCAAGGCCGGCAAGTGGTACCTGGTGGCGCACGCGGGGCGGGGCGTGCGCACCTTCCGGGTCAGCCAGATCCGCGAGCTGACCGTACTGCCCGAGACGTTCGCGTGGCCTTCGGGTTTCGACCTCGCCGCACACTGGCGGGAGCACATCGCCGAGTTCCGCACCAGGCTGCACAAGGGCGAAGCGCTCGTCCGGCTGTCGCCGGACGCGCTAGAGCTACTACCCCACCTGATGGGGCGCGCGGTCGCCGACGCGGCCGCGGCCGGCGAGCCACAACCGGATGGCTGGGTACTGGCACGCGTCCCGATAGAAACCGAAACCCACGCCGAGCGCGAGTTCCTCCGCCTGGGCGCCGGCGCGGAGGTCCTGGAGCCCGAGTCCCTACGCGCCCGCCTGACCGCAACAATCTCCACCTTGTCCACCCTCTACCCGCCGCCCTAACCCACCCCGCAGCCCGCCCGCCCCGCGCTGGGTCGCGCCCCCCGCGCTGGGTCGCGCCCTGCGTGCGACGGCGCGCTCGCTCGGTCCGTCGATCAAGGGCAAACGCACGTGGTTCGATCTCATTTCCACGTGCATTTGCCCTTGATCGATGCGAATGCCCTTGATCGACGGCCTTGAGGCGCCGGCGATCCGGCCGCCGCGTCCAGGCCGAACGCGACCGACGCCGGCCAGCTAAGCGCCGCGCCACAACACGACGGACGCGGCACGGTAGCGAACGCCGAGCGGTCCCCGTCCGATCGCGGTGATCGAGCGCCCCGCGCCACGTCGGGGTCGGCGTATCGGGTGCGGGTCAGGCGAAGGGTTCGCGGATCAGCGTCAGGGTGCGGCGGATCAGGTCGGGCAAGGGCTGGCTGGGGTCCTCGAGCCACAACTCGTTGGCGACCCGCGCGGCGGTCAGGAAGCTCCCGGCGAGCACCCGGGCGCGCAGTGGCGTCTCCGGGTCAGCTGGCAGGCGCCGGGCGATCGTCCCGGCCAGGTCGCGTTCCGCGGCGGCGTACGTGGCGACCAGTTCCGTGAGCATCGCCGGGTGGTGGTGCAGCTGCCGGTACCGTTCGAGCTGCTCCGGGTCGTCGAAGGACTCCTCGGCGCCCATCTCCTCGACGGCGGCGGTCAGGGCGGCCCACGCCGGCTCGTCCCGCGGCCGGGCGTCGACCAGCTCAAGCAGGCGGGCCAGCCGGGCGTGGTCGCCGTGCAGCAGCGCCTGCTCCTTGCTGGCGAAGTAGTTGGAGAACGTGCGCCGGGAGACGGTCGCCGCGTCCGCGATGGCCTCGACGGTGACCCGGTCGACGCCGTGCTCGATGGCCAGCCGCAGGGCCGCCTCGTGCAGGGCCTGGCGGGTCGCCGCCTTCTTGCGCTCGCGGAGGCCGGTCATGACGCGAGCCTAGACGGGTGATCGGGGCGGTCAGTGGGCGGTCATCGCGGGCTCGATGGAAAGCCCGGCTGGGGGAGTGGTGCGGCGGGCTACCAGGTAGAGGGGGGCGGCCGCCGCTAGTACCGCGGCGCCGACAAGCATCGCGGTGCTGACCGTCGTCGCGTCGGCGAGGACTGTGAGCGTCAGCAGGCCGAGGGCGCCGGCGGGCTGGGCGACCATCGAGTTCAGCGACAGCACCGTGGTGCGGTACGGGCCGTCGACCTGCCGGTGCAGCAGGCCCATGTGCACCGGGTTCGCGGCGCCGTGCACGACATAGCACAGTAGATAGGCGGCCAGCACGCCCACCGGCCCGGCCAGCAGCGCCATGCCGACCACGGTCACGCCTTGCAGTACCCGCAGCGCCGCGCCCGTGTAGGGCGCACCGATCCGGCGGCTCGCCAGGGGCACCAGCGCGGCGCCGGCCGCGGACGCGATCCAGGCCGCCGACCCGGCCGGGCCGAGCAGCGCCGCCGCGGTGTCGGCGTCGTCGACCACCTCGGTCAGGCGCACGGGCAGCAGCGTCTCGAACGTCACCATGCCGAAGCCCCAGAACAGCTCCACGGTGACGAGGGCGAGCAGCACCCGGGATCGGCGCAGCAGCCCCAGCGCCGCACCGATGGTGCCGGGCACCTGCCGTACCGAGGCGACCACCGCCCGCGGGCCTTTCGTGGGCCGCACCTCCGACAGCAGCAGTGCGATCGCGATCAGCCCGACCGCCTGGATCGCGATCGCGGCCAGTACCGGCACGGCGAGCGGGTTCACCGCGGGCAGCGGGTCGAGCGCGATGAGGCCGCCAGCGGCGAGCGCGCCGCCGGCGATGGACAGGCCGGTGACGACGCCGCCGCGGCTCAGGCCGCTCTCGATGTCGGCACCTGGGTCGGCGGCGAGCGCGGCGTCGACGTACCAGGCGTCGAGCGGGCCGCTGTCGAGCGCCCGGTACACGCCCTGAAGCGCGAACGCGGCCAGGAACAGGGCGACCGAGTCTGCGGCTGCCAGCAGCGCGAACGAAACCAGGTTGACGGCCCCGGCGGCCAGCAGCACGGGCCGGCGGCCGAGCGCGTCGGCTAGGCCCCCGGTGGGCAGTTCCAGCAGCAGCACGATCAGGCCCTGCGCCGTGCCGGCGATACCCACCTGGGTCAGCGTGAGGCCGCGGTCGAGCGGCAGGAGGACGAAGATCGGGATGAGCAGGCCGGTGGCGAGCCAGCGCAGGCCGTGCAGCAACAGGTAGCGCCGGCGGACCTGGTCGGCGGTGAGCGCGCTCATGGCGTACCCAGCCGGGGGAAGCCGGACAGGAGCACGATGACCTGCTCGGCGTCGTCGCTGTCGCTGGCCTCCTCCTGGTACCGGTCGACGACCGCGTGCAGTTCGTCGTTGAGCGCGCGCAGCCGGTCGGGTGTGAGCCGGAGTCCGAAGTCGCTGATCTCGGCGGCGTCCCGCCAGGCGGGCGGGTGATCGAACTGCTCCCGTGCCCAGCGGGCGACCATCTCGGTCAGCACGCTGACCTGGTACTCGGACAGCCAGCTCGCGGCGGCGCGGTCGTCGGGGTCGGAGGCGAAGGTGCCGGGTCGCCAGCCGTGGCTGTGGTGCGCGGCGCGCCACCAGCGCTCGCGGCCGTGCCCCTGGCCGGGCTCCTCGGCGACCAGGCCCACCGCGGCGAGCTGGCGCAGGTGGTAGCTGGTGGCCCCGGTGTTGGTGGCCATCGCCTCCGCCAGCCTGGTCGCGGTGGACGGGCCGTCCAAGCGCAGCGCGGAGAGCAGCCGGGAGCGCAGCGGGTGCGCCAGGATCCGTAGCTGCCTGCTGTTGAGCTGGACCTCGGGTTGCGGGTCGTTCACACCGTCAGGCTAGCTTGCACAAAACCTCTGCACAACTTTTATGCACGCTTGGCGACAGAGCGGGGCGCGGCCGCCCCGCATCGGCGACGGCCGCGCCCCGATTCACCGCGACTCACCCGCGGCGGTTCGGCGGTCGGCGCGGGATGGACCACCGCGCCCGCCGGCGCCGCCGGTGATAGCGGCCGGGTACCAGGATTTCCAAACGCGGTCACCCCTCTCTCGGTACTTGGTGGGTGCGGCGTATATCGGACCGTCAGGCGTTGATGGCGCGGCGGCCCGTGTTGGCGGTCACCGAGATGCGGCGGGGCTTGGCGTGCTCGGCGACCGGGATGCGCAGGTTGAGCACGCCCGAGTCGTAGCTGGCTTCGAGCTTGTCGGTGTCGAGGCTCTCGCCGAGGAACAGCTCCCGGCTGAACGTTCCCATCGGGCGCTCGGCGATGACCTGCTCAGCGTCCTTTACCTGGGGCTGGCGTCGCTCGGCCCGGACGGTGAGCACGTTGCGCTCGACGGTCAGGTCGATGCTGTCGGGGTCGACGCCCGGCAGGTCGAAGTTGATGTAGAACCACTCGCCGTCGCGGTAGGCGTCCATGCGCATCACGGCCGGACGGGTCGAAGTGCCGAAGAACTGCTCGGCGAGGCGGTCGAACTCCCGGAACGGGTCGGTGCGCATAAGCATGGTGTCCTCCCTCATGCTCCTTCACAAGGGTCCGTGTACTTGAGTCGGCTGGACTCAACTCTCACTTACTCTTTTACAACGAAGACGAGGCGGCGTCAAGCGGTTTGGGTCGCGGTTGTAGAGAACGAGTGGACCCCGGCACGAAGTCGCTGCCAAAACGGCAGGAGCGGTAACGGCGTGGGCAGGTTGCTTCCCGCGTTTCGGATGAGTGATCGATGATCTATCGCGATACATCGTAACGCAGACGCGATACATCGCGATAGTTGCCGGAAATGGGGGCCCTAGCGGCGCGGGTCGATGTGGATCTTGGGAGCCGGGCCCCACTCACCGGGGCGCTCGCCGGCCAGGACCGCGGCCGCGCCGTCCAGGCCGACCGTGGCGGCGACGAGGGGGCGCGGGTCGACGGCGCCGGACGCGTACAGATCGACCGTGCCGGCCAGGCCGCCGGACGCACTGAGCACACCCACGGCGGTCACGTCCTTGAGCGCGAGCAGGCGGGTGTCGACGAGGCTAGGCTCGCCGGCCAGCCCGATGTACACGACCCGCCGCCCCGGCTCGACCAGGTCGAGGGCCCGCGCGGGCAGCGCGGCGGCGTTCGAAGCGTCGACCACCGCGTCGAAGCGCAGGCCCGGCAGCGTACCGGCGCTCCAAGCGTGCGCGAACCCCAGCGTCCGCGCGAAGTCCAGCCCCGGACCGGGCAGTCCGAGCAGGTGCACCTCCGCGCCCCGCGCGGCCGCGATCAGCGCGACCAGCAGCCCGATCGTGCCGGGCCCGAGCACCAGCAGGCGCTCGCCGGCGGCGAGCGCCGCGCCCTGGACCGCCCGCAGCGCGTTCCCGCCGGGTTCGACCAGGGCACCGAGCGTCGGATCGACGGCGTCGGGCAGCGGTTGCAGAGCGGGTACCGGCACCGGCAGCCGCTCGGCGAGGGCGCCCGGCCAGCCGCCGCGGATGCCGATCTCGTACCGATCGGCACACAGGTGCTGCCGCCCCGCCAGGCACCGGTGGCACCGCCCGCAGCCCAGCATCGTGTCGCCGGTGACCCGCCGGCCCAGCCACGTCGCGTCGACGCCGTCGCCGACCGCGCTGACCGTGCCGCTCCACTCGTGGCCGATCCGGATCGGATACCGGGCGTCGCCGCTGTGCAAGTACGCCATCTCGCCGGAGAAGAACTCCATGTCGGTGCCGCAGACGCCGGCCCGCTCGACGTCGACCACGACCTCGCCGGGACCCGGGGAGGGCTCCTCGACCTGGAGCACCTCGGCCTCGCGGGGGCCGGTTATGACGAACGCACGCACGCTAACGGACTGTAGATTGCAGGTCGATGACCGCATTACGCAGCACCGCCTGGTACTCGGGTCAGGACCGCAACGCGTACATCCACCGCGCGTGGATGCGGCGTGGCCTACCCACCTCGGCCTTCCATGGCCGTCCCCAGATCGTCATCGCCAACACCGCCTCCGACCTGACGCCGTGCAACAGCCACCTCGACGAGGTCGCCGAGCACGTCAAGCGGGGCGTGTGGGAGGCAGGTGGCGTGCCGCACAACCTGCCCGTGGTGTCGCTCGGCGAGACGCAGGTGCGCCCCACCGCGATGCTGTGGCGCAACATGGCCGCGATGGCGACCGAGGAGATGCTGCGCGCCAACCCGGTCGACGGCGTCGTGCTGCTCGGCGGCTGCGACAAGACCATCCCCGCGCTGCTCATGGCCGCCGCCTCGGTCGACCTGCCGGCCGTCGTGGTGCCCGGCGGCCCGATGCTCACCGGCACGTTCCGCGGCGCGCCGCTCGGCTGCGGCACCGACGTGTGGCGGCTCTCCGAGGAGGTGCGCGCCGGCACGCTGTCGGAGCGGGCGTTCATGGAGTCCGAGTCGTCGATGATCCGCAGCCGCGGGCACTGCAACACGATGGGCACCGCCTCCACCATGGCGCTGCTCGCCGAGGCGCTCGGCGCGACGCTGCCCGGCACCGCCGGCATCCCGGCACCCGACAGCCGGCTGCTCGCCCGCGCCCACGAGACCGGCAAGCTGATCGTCGACATGGTGGCCGAGGAGCGGCGGCCGAGCCGGGTCTTCACGACCGGCTCGTTCCGCAACGCGATCGTCGCCCTCGCCGCCATCGGCGGCTCCACCAACGCCGTCGTGCACCTGCTCGCCATCGCCGGCCGGCTCGGCGTGCCGCTCACGCTCGACGACTTCGACCGGATCGCCGCCGAGGTGCCGCTGCTGGTCGACCTGCAGCCGGCCGGCCGCTTCCTGATGGAAGACCTGTACCGGGCCGGCGGCCTCGCGGCCGTGCTGCGCGAGGTGTCCGACCTGCTCGACCCGGACGCCGTCACGGTCACCGGGCAGCCGCTGGTCGACACGCTCGCCGAGGCCCAGATCTGGGACCACGAGGTGATCCGCGCCCGCGACCAGGCGCTGCGACCCAATGCCGGCATCGCCGTGCTGTACGGCAACCTGGCTCCCAAGGGCGCGATCATCAAGCCGGCGGCCGCCTCGCCGCACCTCCTGCGGCACCGGGGCCGCGCGCTGGTGTTCGACTCGGTCGAAGACTTCCATGCCCGCGTCGACGACCCGGACCTCGACGTCGACGCCGACTCGGTGCTCGTGCTGCGGGGCTGCGGCCCGCGCGGGTACCCGGGCATGCCCGAGGTGTCCAACATGCCGCTACCCGCGAAGCTGCTCGCCCAGGGCGTGCGCGACATGGTCCGGGTGTGCGACGGCCGCATGAGCGGCACCGCGTATGGCACCGTCGTGCTGCACGTCGCGCCCGAGGCCGCGGCCGGCGGTCCGCTCGACCGCGTGCGCACCGGCGACTGGATCACCCTTGACGTCGAAGGGCGGCGCATCGACGTCGACATTCCGCAGGACGAACTCGACGCGCGACCGCCGTCGCCCGCGATGCGCGCGGCGCTGGCGGCGCCGCGACGGGGTTGGGAGCGCCTGTACGTCGACACCGTCATGGGCGCCGACACAGGTGCCGACCAGAACTTCCTAGTCGGCGCCAGCGGCGACCACGTACCCCGCGAGTCCCACTGAGACGACCGCCCGATCGGCCGGCGCCCGCTCTTCTCGTCGATCAGCGGCCGCTCTTCTCGTCGATCAAGGGCAAACGCACGTGATTCGATCTGGCGCGAAGGCCAGCCAGTCCGTGCCGTAGGCCAGGAACGGGTAGTCCTGATTGGTCTGGACGACGCCCTGGTGCACGCGGTCGATCCAGTCGACCAGCCCGGGCAGGTGCTCCGGTGCGGGTGACCAGTCGGCGTGTATCAGTCTTGCCAGGAGGCGAGTCTCGCTCTCGAGCGGAAACGCGGTGACGCCGCTGGCGACAAGCCCGATGACGAACACCGCGAGCCAGACACGTACCCGCGTCAGCGTCTGCATGGACGGAGCGTATCGCCGCCGGCGGGCCTCCTGAGCGATCTCCACAAGACCTTTACCCAGAGCGGACCGCGGGCGTCTTGACGAGGAGAGGACGGCTAAGTATCGCTCCGCTAATCATATGGTGGAATGAGGGTTGGGGGGCGCCGCCGTGAGCTTCGCGAAATCGGGGGCGTAGACGGCCATCCAGTGTGGATGCAGCCGGTAGTAGACCACGTCGTTGTCCCAGTCGAAGAGGTCCTCGCCGTAGAAGTCCTTGAGGTACGTGAGCAGGTAGGGCCAGTCCGCGGCCGGCTCGCCGTCCAGAGGGTTGAGAATCTCCACCTTGCCGTGCGTGAACACGCCGAGGTCCTCACCGCGCATGTGCGCCGCGCTGACGGCGGGCCGGACGGCGAGGTGGCGGGCCTTGGCGGCGTCGCGTGCCGTGCCGAAATGCCACTTGCCGTGCAGGAAGTGGCCGTCCAGACCGCTGATCCGCGGCTCGCCCTTCGCCGTGACGGTCGACAGGGCGAGGGTGCACATGCCGGTGAGGACCTGAGTGACCTGGTCGGCGGTCAGGGTGCGCTCGGTGCTGATGATGGAGCGAAGGTGTGAGGTGGAGCGAGACAGGGACGCGTCGAGCAGGGCTTGGAGCTCTTCGAGTTCGGCTGGCGTTTCGAGCATCGAGCCACTGTAACCACGGTCGCCGGTCGTAGGTCATTCAGCCTGGGCCGGGGCCCACTCTCGGCGGTCGCCCTGCGGCTGCGGGACCGCACACACTCGGCGAACAAGCCGGTGCGGGCGCTCGGCCGCCGCTGACCCGGATGCGTGTTCGCCTTGCTGGATAAGGCGGTCTTCGCGAGACTGTCGTGACGACGGCCGGCAACGCCTCTTCCCAGAAGGTGATTCTCGTGACGACAGACGCCCAGTCGCTGCGCGCCATCGCGGCCGGATACCGGGTCCTGGGCCGCTTGCGCCGCGGGCCCGACTCGGCGGTCTATCGCGCCGTCCGCGACGAGGACGAAACCGAGGTCGCGCTGAAGGTGCTGCTGTCCGAGGCGTACCCGATCGACGAGGAGGCGGCCAACCTGCGGCGCCTGCCCCGCCACCCGAACCTCGTGCGCATCCTCGGCACCGGGCGCACGGTGCACGGCTTCCCGTTCTTCGCGATGGAGTACCACCCCGAAGGCTCGTACGCCGACCTGCTGGCCCGTTCCGGGCCCGTCCCGGTCGAGGAAGCCATCCGGGTGGGGCGTGCGGTGGCCGAGGCCCTCGACGCCGTGCACGGCGTCGGCCTGCTGCACCGCGACGTGACGCCCGCCAACATCCTGCGCGGCGCCGACGGCCCGCTGCTGACCGACTTCGGCATCGCCGCCCTACCCGAGGAGCTGAGCGGCACCGTCGCGCTCGACCGGCTCACCCCGCACCACGCCGCGCCCGAGGCGCTGCTGCGGCAGGCCCAGGACGCCCGGTCCGACGTGTACGGTCTGGCGTCCACCGTGTGGACGCTTCTCACCGGCCACCCGCCGTTCGCCGCGCCCGACCAGTCGTCGCCCGACCCCTTCGAGTACCGCGAGAACGCCCTGCACCGCCCGCTGCCGCCGGTGCCGCGCGAAGACGTGCCACCGTGGTTGCAGGAGGTGCTGCGGCTGGCGATGGCCAAGGCACCCGCGGACCGGTACCCGGACGCCGCCGCTTTCGCCGCGGCGCTGCGCGACCGACGCGCTCCCGACGAAGCACCGTCCACATCGGAATCCGCTCCGGTGATCCAGGTCCCCGCGCCCGGCAGCGCACCCACCGGCCACACCATGCCCGCCCCGCCCGCCCCCGTCGAGGTCAGCGGACGAGGCTCGGCGGCCGTGCGGGAGACGTCACCCATCGCCGCTCGCCCAAGCACGGCCGGCTCCGCCGCGACCTCTGCCGTATCGGGCGCCGCCGTCGCTGTGCCGGACCCGGTCTCCGGGGCGGGCTCCGCGGCTCCGGTCGCGAGGGCTGCCGGGCCCGCTGCGCGAGAGGGCGACCCCGCGACGGGTGCTGGCAGGGCAAAGACGGGCGCGGCGGCTGGATCGGCCGCGGACGCCGCCGCACGGGCGGGCGGTCCCGAGACTGGCGGTGGCGGGGGTAAGGCTGGCTCCGCGGCCGGCACCGCGCCAGGGCGCGCGGGACGTGCGGCTGGCACGGCCGGCTCCGAGCGGGTGCGCGATGGTGACTCGCCCGCTGGCGCGGGGCCAGTTCGCGCGGGCGGTGTCGGGGCGCAGTCGGCGCGTTCGAAGACATCGCCCGCCAGCGGCGCTGGGCGAGCGACCTCGCGCGAGTCCGCTGCGAGTGGACGGTCCACAGCGGATGTCAAGTCCGCCGCGAACGACTCCGCCAATGGTGGGGAAGCGGCGGTGGCCAGCGACTCCACCGCGGCCGACGCGGGTGCGGCCGGTGGCTCCACGGATCGGCGTCAGGAGGCGGCGCCACGCGGGTCCGCGTCGGCAGAGGCGTCCGCGCGCAGTGGCGCCGCGGGCGCGGCGGGTGGCCGTGCCGGGTCGGCTTTGAGCATGGACGGGCCGCGCGGTGGTGCGGCCAGCGGAGGATATGTGGCGCCGGAGCGGCGCCCGGAGGCGGCGCGCGCCCCGGCGGAGGAGTCGTCGGCACTGGCGGCTGACCGACCGGCGGTGGTGGACGAACCGACCGCCCTGGAGGAGGACCTCCCGGCCCTGGCGCTGGATCCGCCGCCAGCCGTGGCTTCGCCGTCCCCAGCGGATAGGACGGACTTCGTGCCGGTGCCTGGCGCCAGCGCGGGGCCCGCTTGGCAGCGGGCCGAAGCCCACCCGCAGGCGTCAGGCAGCTCGGTCGACGCCATGCCCCACGGTGAGCCCACCGCCGCCGTGCGAACCGCGACGGCCGCCCCAGGCTACGCGGGACACCAGGCCGAGGCGGAGGCGCTGCCGGCGTACCAGATCGCGGGCTATGCCGCGGAGGACGCGGCCCCCGGCTACGCCGCGTCCGACGTGGGCGGGTTGATCTTCCATGCTGACGAGCCGGAGCTGGACGACGCGCCCCCGCCGGACCGGCGGCGCGGGGTGTCCAAGGTGGCCATTGGCGTGGCGGCGGTGGTCATCGGCCTGAGCGCGGCCCTGGTTGGCACGCTCGCCTACCGTTCGCTCTTCGAAAAGGGGCCGGAGCAGGCGCGGATCGTGCCGGGTGCGCCGGAGAACGTTCAGCTGGCAGACGAGCGCTTCGCGGTCACGCTGTCGTGGCGCGACGTGAGCGAGGGCAGCGCGATCGTGTACGTGGTGGGCGGCCCTCGCGGCAAGACGCCGAGCACGATGGCCAGCGCCGCCCGGGGTGCCACGTCGGTGCGGGTCGTCGGCGTCAACCCGGAGGTGGACTACTGCTTCCGGCTGGTGGCGGCGTTCTCCGTGGACGAGGTCGCCACCTCGGATGAGTCGTGCACGGCGCGGTTCGGGGCGACGCCCGGCCCGAGCTGAGGCGGCCGCTGGTGGGCGCGTCGGGAAACGCTGCGGCGTGGTGGGAGCTGCTAGTGGCGCCACCACAGGGGGCGGGGGTCGAGCCACCAGGTTAGGCGGCGTAGGCGGCCGGCGTTGCGGCGCAGGGCTCGGCGGTGGGCGCGGGCGCTCGTCACCAGGCGGTCGATCTCGGCGCTGGGTGGGATCGCGGCGCCGAACGCCAACCCGTTGACCGCGGCCCCGAGCGCGTGGACGCCGGGACCGGGCGCCGCGTCGGCCAGCCTGGCCACCTCGTCCACCGTGGACGATTGTGTCGGGCGGTGTCCGGCCTGCCGCAGGCCGTCGCGGACCTCGGCCCACGCGCCGAGGATGCGGGCGGCGGGCTCGCCCCGGCCGAGGCGGGCGCCGCCACGCCACAGGCGCAGCGTGGGTATCCCCACCAACAGGGTGAACGCCGCCGCCATCGCGTACCAGGGCCAGTGGAGCGGCGACGCCGGCGCCGCACCGGGTGGGGCCGCCTTGGCGGGGTCGTCCGCCGGCTGTTCCGCCTCGTCGGACGAGCCCGACGGGGTCGGCTCGATCTGCGGGAGCGTGGGCAGCGGGTCGAGCGGCGCCGGGCCGAGACTGTCCCCCGTGGACGCGGGCGGTGTCGGGTCGAACGGCACCCAGCCGGCGCCGTCGAGGTACACCTCAGGCCAGGCGATCGCGTCGCCGGCCCGCACCACGTACAGGTCGGTGCCGCCGAGCGATTCGTCGACGGTGAAACCGACGACCACCCGGGACGGCATCCCCAGCGTCCGGGCCATGATCGCGAACGCGGTGGCGAACTGCTCGGAGGTGCCGCGGCGGCCGCCCTGCTCGGCGGGGCGCAGCAGGAAGCGGTCGAGGCTGGGATAGCCGTTGCCGCCGGGCGCCTTGGCGTCGAAGCGGTAGTTGTGGCGCAGGTGGTCGGCGAGCCGGGTGGCCTGCTCGTACGGGCTGCCGGCGCCGGCCGCGAAGCGCGCGATCTCGTACAGCCGGCCGGGGCTGCCGGGCGGCAGCGTTCGCTCGGTGTCGAACTCGTCACTGGTCGGCAGCCGCGCGCCGCCCAGGCGTTCGGCGCTCCAGTCGGGCGGCCGGGCGTCCACCGTGTACCGCTGGCCGGCGCGCAGGCCGTCCGGTGCGACCAGCGTGGCCGTCGGCGCGTCGACAGCGACCCGTACCCCGGTCACCTCCTCGGCGCCGTCCGGTGCGGGCAGCCAGCCGCCGCCGAGCCCGGCGACGGTCAGCTCCTGGTGCGCTGGGGGTCCGGCGGTCTCCACCGTGGCCGGCAGGACGGTGCCCGCGGCGTGGTAGGTGCGCGCGGGTAGCCAGGTGACGCCGGTGAACTCGGCGAGTGTCACGAGCCGCAGCCGCGACGGCCGGTCGGTGCGCACCTCCAGCAGCGTCTCGTCCGGCTCGGCCGCCCACCCGGCGAGCAGGTTGAGCGGGTTGACCTGCTCCGGGTTCTGGTACGGCGGGTCCACGTGCGCGCGCAGGTCGGGCGGGCGACGGTCGGTTGTGGACAGCAGCGCCGGCCCCGCCAGCCCGGCGACGGCCGCGGCCAGCGCGACGAAGCCGGCGGCGTGCAGGCGTCCACTGCGCTGGGTGAGGGCCAGCAGCGCGGCCAGCGCGACGACGAGCAGGATGGCGTACCCGTAGGCTGGCTCGCCGACCGGGCCGACCACGGCGACCGCCCCGGCGAGCAGCGCGACGGGCGGCAGCACGGCGAGCGCCGGCCGGCGGGTACGCAGGAGCGCGGCGGCGGTGGCGGCGGCGAGCCAGGTGCCACAGAACGGCAGCGCCACCATCTCAAGGGTGACCGGCACCGGCACCGACGTGGTGAGGATGCGCGCCCCGGAGAAGCGCAGCGCGTCGACGGCCGACCCGGACTGGCGCGGCAGCCAGGCGGCGAGCGCCGCCAGCGCGGCGGCGAGGACGGCGAGGGCGCCGGCGACCGTCGTGGAGGCGGTGCGGCGGGCCGCCCGCAGCGCCCCCGCCACGGCCGCGCCGCCGGCC
>NZ_JBAKHX010000036.1:0-80665 GCF_036906915.1 Micromonospora sp. CPCC 206061 | reverse complement strand
ACCCTGTACGGGCACTTCCCGTCCCGAGAGGCCCTGGTCGAAGCCGCGTTGATCCGACTGCTGGCTCAGGGGGACGAGGTGTTGGCGGCCATCGACCTGGGGGGCGATCCCCGCGACGGGCTGCGGGCGCTCATGGAATCCGGGTGGCTGTTGATCGCCCAGGCCGCCTCGGTCCTGCAGGCGGCGCAGGCCACCCTGCCCCCGGGTCGCGTGCACGAGCTGCATGCCAAGCCGGAGCAGCGGGTTCATGACTTGATCCGCCGGGGCCAGGCCGACGGCGTCTTCCGAGCCGACATTCCGGCCGACCTGCTAGCCAGCGTCTTGCACCACATCCTGCACGGCGCAGCCACCGACGTGGCAAGCGGGCGGCTCGATCCGACAGATGCGCCGCATTTCGTCGCCGAGATGGCCTTGGCTGTATGCGCAGTCCCAACGAGCTCGTAGTGACGGTGCGCCTGCCGTCGCGCCAACCAGGCTGTGGCGCGTGAAGCGATCTTCGCCTGTGGCTACGCCGCGCAATGCGTCCGCTCGAGCCAGTCCAGGGCTCGCATCGCGTTCGGTGCCAGCCCGATCATGGCACCGACCGGCACGAACCCCCGGTGACTGATCGAGGACGGTCACCCACTTCCGGGAGAGACAGCCCGACCGCCGCTATGAGGCCGTCGATCAATGGCCCTCTTCTCGGGCATCTCGACCTCCCGTCATGTAACTCGAACGCCTCTGTTCGACTTCTGTGTGCCGGAGGGGTACCTTAATCCGAACAAGGATGTTCAAGTTATGGGTGAATCTGATGGCTCAAACTCACGCCGAATCCGCTACGGCGCCGCCGAGTGCACGCCGGTGGCGGGCGCTGGCGCTGCTGTGCGTGGCGCAGTTCATGGTGATCCTCGACGTCACAGTGGTGAACGTGGCGCTGCCGGAAATGGCCGCCGACCTGGGGTTGGACCGGGCGGCGTTGACGTGGGTGGTGACCGCGTACACGCTGTGCTTCGGCGGGTTGATGCTGTTGGGCGGCCGGCTGGCTGACCTGCTGGGGCGGCGGAGCATGTTCCTGACCGGGCTCGTCATATTCACCGCAGCCTCGCTGGCCGCGGGGCTTGCCGGCGACGCAAACGTGCTGGTCGGGGCACGGGCGGCGCAGGGCGTCGGGGCGGCGCTGCTGTCACCGGCCGCCCTGTCGATCATCACCACGACCTTCCACGGGCCGGAACGGCATCGGGCGCTGGGGGTGTGGGCGGCGCTGGGCGGCGCGGGTGCGGCGGCCGGCGTGCTGGTGGGCGGGGTGCTGACGTCCGGACCGGGCTGGCAGTGGGTGTTCTACGTCAACGTGCCAGTCGGTGTCATGGTCGCCGTCCTGGTTCCGGCCACCGTAGCCGCCATTGGGCGGCAGGGTGGCCGGGTGGACGTACCGGGGGCGCTGCTGGTCACGGCCGCGACGGGAGCATTGATCTACGGCCTGGTGCGGGCCGGCGAGGACGGCTGGCTGGTTGCGGTCGCCGTGGCCGCTGTCCTGTACGCGGCGTTCGTGGTCGTGCAGCGGCGGTCGCCAGCGCCGCTGGTGCGGCTGGGGCTGCTCGCTCAGCGGCCGATGGCTTCTGGAGTCACGACCATGCTGGCCGCCTCCGCGCTGCTGATTTCCGGCTTCTTCCTCAGCTCGCTGCTGTCGCAACACCTGCTGGGTATGTCGGCGCTGGCTACCGGGCTGTTGTTCTTGCCGGTCGCGGTCGCGACCGGCGTGGGGGCGCACCTGGCCGGGCGACTGGTCGGCCGGGTCGGGGCCCGTCCGGTCGCCGCCGCCGGGTTCGGCGCCGCGGCGGTGGGCTTCGCGATGCTCACCCGCGTGGACGCGGGGACCAACGCGTGGGTAGGGATGCTGCCCGGGTTCGTGCTGGCCGCCGCCGGTCTGGGCGCCGGGTTCGTGACCGCCACCACCACCGCGCTGGCCCGGATCGACGCCCACCACGCTGGCATGGCCTCCGGCGCTGTCAACACCGCGCACGAACTGGGCGCGGCGCTCGGAGTCGCGGTCGTGTCCGCCATCGCCAGCGGCAGCATCGACGCCCTCGGTGGCGCAGCGTCGATCGGCGGCTTCACCAGCGCGTACTGGGCATGCGCCGGGGCATCAGTGGCTGCCGCCCTGGTGCTGGCCGCGTTCCTGCCAGCCGGCCGGACACCGGTCGGCGACGGCCCGGTGTTCGCGCACTGACCCCCGTAACCTGATCCTCATGGCCTCTGTGACTAACCGGCGCGGTCCGGCGGCGACCGAGTCGGGCGCCGCCGGCGAGCCCATGCCCGAACGGCGGCGGGCCGACGCCCGGCGCAGCATCGCGGCCATCCTCGACGCCGCGCTGGCCAGCCTGAACCGCAGTCCTGAGGTGAACATCGTCGAGATCGCGCGCGCCGCCGGGGTCGGCCGGGTCACCTTGTACGGGCACTTCCCGACCAAGGAAGCCTTGGTCGACGCCGTCGTCGCAGAAGCGATCACACGCGCCGACCGGGCGCTTGACGCGATCGACCTGGATGCCGGGTCGGCACCGACCGCCCTCGCCCGACTGGCCGCATCGTCGTGGCACATCCTCAACCAGCACCGGCAGCTCATGGTCGCCGGGCAGCGCCACCTTGGCCCGCAACGGCTGCGCGCCCACCACGACCGGGTGATGCATCGCGTGCAGGAGGTGATCGCGCGCGGCCAGGAAGGCGGCGACATCCGCACCGACCTGCCAACCGACTGGCTGGTGGCCACGTACTACGCGCTGCTGCACGCCGCCGCCGACGAGGTCAACGCCGGCCGCCTCGACGAACGCCAGGCCGGCGAGGCGGTTGCCGCCACCATGACCGCCGCTCTGCGGCCATCCTGAGCCTGCCCAACTTAGGCTTCGGGGTGAACGGACGCCAGGCGGAAAGGGGCGGCCATGAATGTCCTTCCTTGCCGACGTCGAGTCCTACACAGATGCCGTACCCGTCGTGCACGCCTGGCCTCCTCGCCGCCGTCGTGGCTCGGTCGCTGGTAGGCGCCGGACTGCCGGCAGCCACGTTACGAGGAGACCTACCCCAAGCTGGGGTGGCCGGGTCCCTATCAGCGGTCCGCCGACGCCACCCGGCCCGGCGACAACACCCCCGGATCATGGATACGACAGGGGCGGTAGGTCATACCGAGCCGGGCGACCGAGCAGTCCCCGGCTGGGGACGATCAAAAAGGTAACGGGGGGCAGCGGCGTTCCCATGATGCTGGGGCTCGCCGCCCGCTAGGTCAATCTCTCTCACAGCCGTGGGATCCGGCGACGCGTCCGGGCCGTTCAACCTACGCCCGGCCTGTCTCCTAACCGGCTTAGGCGCCAGGAAGGCGTCGCAGGTCGGGCAGCGTCCCGGTGGAGGAGTGCAGCGGACCCTCGGGCTGCCGGCCGGCCAACCAGGCCGCCAGGTCCGCGTGCCCCCCAGTGATCTGCACCAGGCCACCTCGGCCTAGTGTCCAGTGCCTGCCGTCCGGCGTGTTTAGTTTGACTTGGACGCCATCTGGGACGCGTGGGGCGAGGAACTCGAACAGCTGATCGCAGAGCTCAGGGGGCCAGGTGGAAGGCCGGACGCCGAGGTTCAGGTCGACACAGTGCACCTCGACCTCCCGCCAGCTGGCCTTGAGGAGGTCGTAGAGGGTGCCGCCGTGGCGGTAGCGGACCCGCCGGTCGAAATCGGAGTCGGCGAGCCGCAACCATGCATGGTCCAGCGTTCTGGTCGCTTGGTGCATCTCGACGACGAGGTCGTCCGCGTGTCTGTCAGCATTGGCCGCGATGGCCGCGTCCCGACCCTTCCGGCCGCCGTCGTAGAAGTCGATCTGCAGCCCCGCCAGCGCGTACGCGATTTGTCGGTCCGCCGCCCGCACGAAGGCCAGACGGGCCGCCAAGACGTGACCGCGGGTCCAGCCCGGCAGAGCGGACTGCGCGCGTACTTCGTCATCGGTCAGGCCGTCGATCAATCCGCGCTCGCGCGCGTGCGATTCCCGGACTCGTTCCACGAGCTGTCCACGGTCTAACCCACTCACGGACCCACGCTCACCGTTCGTTGGCACATCAATTCCTCCCGGGGATGCGGAGACCGCGCTGCCGTACTCCACTGCGCTCGAATACGGACAGCGGTGGTGGCCCGCGAGCGGCAGCAGAAGGGCCGCGACGCCGTCAGCAATGGCGGTTGGAAGATCGTGTGAACCGACCGGGCGTCCCGACTCGTCATGCCCGCGACGGTGCCACCTTGGGCAACGAGGATGGTGCCGGGCCAGCTGACGGAGGCGGCGATGCGGCTGGGTAGCACGGCCCAACACGCGCACGGAGGCGTAACAAGGTGGAAGACCGTCATGCCGGTACTCCTACCGTAGATGTTCAGCTAGTATGGGCAGGCGCCCATACTATATGGGCGCCTGCCCATACCTGCAAGTGGTCTCTGGCGGTCCGGAACGGGAGAAGGATAAAGGCGTGCCGCGCGGCGTAGCTATCCCCGAGCTTCATGAACGACTGTTTGCGGCGGCGGAGCGACTCCTGCTCCGCGACGGACCCGCTGGCCTGTCCAGCCGTGCGATCACCGCAGAGGCCGCTTGCGCCAAGGGCGTGCTGCACAACCACTTCTCTGACCTCGACGGCTTCCTCCTGCAGTTCGTCTTGACACGGTTCCGCAACGCGTTGGACGGCATGGCTGAACTTCCCTTACGTGCTGGGCAGGACACTGTGTGGCATAACCTCAGCGCGGCCGCGGCCGCGCTGTTCCAGCCACCCGTCCTGGCCGCGCACGCGATCGTCACCCACCGGCCCACGCTGGCGGCTCGGTTGAGGCAGAGCAGCGGTCACCATTCGCCGTCGCTAGCCGACCTGGAGCACTTGGTCGTCACCTACCTCGACTCCGAGAAGCGTCTACGGCGGCTTCCGCCCACGGTCGACACTGGGCCAGTGGCGCTGGCCCTCGTCGCCACCATCCATCACTTGGTGATGTCTGCCCGCACGCACGGCGTGGATCCGCACGAGACGTTCGATCGGGTCGTCGCGGCGGTTGTGCCCGCCGGTCCGCGTCGTGCCGCGCCGTCCGCTCAGCGGGAAGGGACGGCTCGTTAGAGGCCGACGGCTGTCTCGTGAAATCCGCGCTTCGGTCCGTTCCTGGCCAATGCCGGGGGTGACCGCTCGGCACCGCGACGGCCGGGGCGCTGAGCGTCGCCGCTGGGTCAGGCCGTTCGTCAACATCGCTGTCATCGTGGTGTTGGTTGTGGTCGCGGGCGATGAGTTGCGTGGGCCCGTGCCGGATAGCTGCGAGCGCGCGACCGCAGTTGCGGCGTCTTGATGGCGCCACTGCCGCCTGGCAAGGACTGGTCCAACGGGGCACAGCGTGTGGGATTGCCCGGTGCGACTCTCGGTCGGCTACCGGACGACACCGGTCGGCGGGCAGCTTCGAGTTGATCTATTTCTCGCGCGTTCGTTCCCCGACGCATGCGCCCGGCCGGACAGGTTCGACAGTCGTTCGATATTCGTTGGATAGCGGTGTCAATCCAGGCGCCTAACGTTCCCGACGATCGGTCCGGAGACGGCAATCAGCGCGGGATGGGGCGAGATGAAGGTCGACGATATCCATATTTCGGGTATCGGCATCGCCACGACTGACCTGGTAGGAGTTGCTGAGGCGGTCGCGAACGGTTGGTATGACGCGGACGAGCGGACGCGTAGCGGGCTGGAGTCCGTCTCCGTCGCGGGCGACATCCCGGCGCCAGATCTCGCGGTCGAGGCAGCACGCGTCGCACTGGCGCAGTTTGGTGAGCCTGGCGAACACGTCGATGCGCTGTTCCACAGCAGCGTCCACCCCCAGGGACCGGACGGTTGGTCGGCACAGCACTACATCAACCGACACACTGTACGGCAATCGATCACGTCCGTGGAGATTCGCAACGGTTGTATCGGCTTTTTGACCAGCCTCGACCTGGCCATCTGCTACCTGCGTTCGGGCGCCGCCCGTAGGGCCGCATTGCTGACCTGTGCCGACAACTTCGGCACGCCGACGGTGGACCGTTGGCGGGCCTCAAACCTGTTCGTCCTAGCCGACGGTGGCGGCGCGGTCGTGCTGTCCAAGCGACCCGGGTTCGCACGGGTGCTGGCGATCGGCAGCGCGTCCGACCCGGAGCTCGAGGTACGTCACCGTGGATCCGAGCCCTTGTTTCCGCCCGGCCTGACCGTTGGCGCGAAGTTGAACTTTCGGGAACGGACGCAATACGTCCGCGACCTCCAGTCGGCCGGCGGGATGCCAACACTAGTTGACTTCGCCTCCGTTCTCGCCGACACAGTCCAGCGCACCTTGGCCGAGGCGGACACGGCCATCGACGACGTGGCGCGGGTGGTTCACGACGGCTTCAACGGATGGGCCATCCGGGACATGTTCCTCGACCCGATCGGGGTTGAGGACAAGCGCGGGATTTGGAACTTCACGCGGCGGGTTGGCCACGCCGGGCCGCTCGATCAGATACGTGGGCTCGAATACCTCTGGCGTCAGCGCGAGGTCGATGTGGGGGACAGGGTGCTGATGTTCAGCGACGCACCCGGCATGGAGGCGGCGTGCGCCGTCGTGGAGATAACCGACAGGCCATGACTAGCGTGAGGAGTTAACCGGTGAGCAATGGCAGGGGAACGGACTACGACGCGATCGTGATCGGTGGCGGCCCGAGCGGATCGTCCTACACGATCACGCTGACGAAGGCGGGTTACACCGTGCTGCTGCTCGAACGGGACAAGTTCCCGCGGTTCCACATTGGAGAGTCACTGCTGCCGTACACCGCGGACGTCCTAGAGCAGCTGGGTGTGCTGCACAAGCTCGGCGAAGAGGGCTTTCCGATCAAGCTCGGGCTAGAGCTGTCCGGAAGCGACGGCTTCCTGCGCCGGGCGGCCCTAGGCGACATCGGCGACGGCTACCGCAAGTGGACCTACCAGGTCGAGCGCGCCGACTTCGACAAGCTTCTGCTCGACTCCGCCGCGGAGCAGCCCGGCGCGACCGTCCTGGAGGAGGCGAAGGTGGGCCGCCTGATCCAGGAGGATGGACGAGTCACCGGTGTCGAGTACACCTACCAGGGTGAAACGCGGGGAGCGTCCGCGAGGTATGTCATCGATGCGAGCGGGCGAGCGGGTGTGCTCGCCCGCGGGCTCGGGCTGCGTACGAGCGACGCCAACCTGAAAATGGCGGCGGTCTACAAGCATTTCGGCAACCTGGACGAGTCGCGGAACCCGGGGTACGAGGGCGACACACAGATCGGTGTGCACGAGAACGGCTGGCTGTGGGCCATCCCGATCCGCAAGGACGTCATCTCCGTCGGCGCGATGATGCCAGCGTCTCTGCTGCGGGAGTTCCGGCCGGAGGATCTATACGCCCAGCACCTGAAGCGACTGCCGCGGATCGAGGAGCGGATCGAAGGGACCAACGTCTACCGCGAGTTGTCCGGCGAGCAGAACTTCGAGTACCACGCCAACACACTTGCTGGGCCCGGCTTCTTCATCATCGGTGACGCGGGCTGCTTCTCGGATCCAGTCTTCTCCGCCGGTGTCTACCTCGCCCTCGTGACCGGACGGCGGGCGGCCGAGGAGACCATCAAGTGCCTGACCGGAGAGGAGCGCGAGGCGGACGTCGCCGAGCGCTACGGGGCCTTCTTCAAGACCGGCTACGAGACGTACTACCGGCTCATCCGGGCGGTCTACGACAACCGGGCACCCGTGATGGGCCGGTTCATCCAGCAGATGTTCCGGGAGTCGGGCATCCACGAGAAGTGGCGTGTACGCACACTCAACGGCGACTTCTGGACCGACACGAACCCGTTCGTCAACCGGCTCCGAGCCGAGCCGGGCTGGGATCTGTTCGGCAAGTATGACCGCCTTTACGGATGCCCTGTCCACGGCGAGCGACAGCGGGAGCTTCAGGCCCGCTGAGGGCCTGGCAGCCATCACGGCCCACCTCGCCTCCGCGGCGACGCCCCCACACGTCGGGAACCCAGCTCCAGCAGCCGGGTTCCCGGCAGGCTGCTCACCTCACGTTCTGGAGGAGACGTGCCATGACCGATGTTGTCCTCGCCGCTCCGGTGCCCCCGCTTGGTCCTCATCAGCTCCTGGTGTTTCTACTTCAGCTGGCACTGCTGCTTCTGCTGGCCCTGGCGCTCGGGCAGCTCGCGGAACGACTCGGAATGCCGGCCATCGTGGGCGAGCTTCTCACCGGTGTCATCCTCGGACCGTCGCTGCTCGGCAACCTCGCCCCCGGGTTCACCGCCTGGCTGTTTCCGTCTGACTCAAACCAGATGCACCTGCTCGATGCGGTCGGCCAGGTCGGCGTGCTGCTGCTAGTCGGCGTCACTGGCAGCCACCTTGACGTCAGCATGCTTCGACGGCGCGGCACCAGCGCGGTGCGGGTGAGCCTAGGCGGGCTGATCATCCCACTGGCACTCGGGATCGCGGCGGGTACCGTGTTGCCGGCGTCGTTGATGGCCGGAGATACCGAGCGTTGGGTGTTCGCGCTCTTCCTCGGCGTTGCCATGTGCGTCTCAGCGATCCCGGTGATTGCCAAGACGTTGACTGACATGCGTCTGTTACATCGAGATATCGGCCAGCTCACACTCGCTGCCGGCACGATGGACGACGCCGTTGGCTGGTTCCTGCTGTCCATCGTGTCCGCCGCCGCGACAGCTGGCGTCACCGCAGGCAAGGTGTCGCTTTCGGCGGCCTACCTCATCGGGTTCGTGGTGCTCGCCGTCCTCATCGGACGACCGCTGGTCGGCGGCGCGATGCGATTCGCGGGACGTTCCAGCGAGTCAGGTCCCACCATGGCCGCCGCTTTCGTGCTCGTGATGTTCGGCGCCGTGGCGACGCACTCACTGGGAATGGAGGCTGTGTTCGGTGCGTTCGTCGTCGGCATTCTCATCGGTGCGCCACGCGCCGCCGACCAGCGCAAGTTGGCACCCCTACGAACCGTGGTGCTGTCCGTGTTGGCGCCCATCTTCATGGCTACCGCAGGACTGCGGATGGACCTCAGCGAGCTTCGTCGACCGGAGATCGCGCTGGCCGCGGTGGCAGTCCTCGCGCTGGCCGTCATCGGCAAGTTCGTCGGCGCCTACGTCGGTGCGAAACTCAGCCGCCTCAGCAACTGGGAGGCGGTTGCCCTCGGTGCCGGCCTGAATGCGCGCGGTGTCATCGAGGTGATCGTCGCCATGACCGGGTTGCGGCTGGGCGTGCTGAACACCGCCACATACACCATCGTCGTCCTGGTAGCCATCGTCACCTCGCTAATGGCTCCGCCGATGCTGCGTTGGGCAATGGGACGGGTCACCCACAACGAGGAGGAACTAGTCCGGCTCGCCACCCACGACGCGTGGGCGGGCCGCGCTGTCGGCGCGGCGGTGGATCGATGAGACCCTCAGCTAAGCAATGGGTGGCCAGGTCAGGCCCGGCCCGTTGCGCAAAGACTCAACATGGCTCGCGTCAAGCCGGTCACCAGCGAGGGCGCGCTCAGCCAAATGCAGCCGTATCAGCAGAGCGGCCCAATCGTCACCTGCGCCGGGCGCGTCTGTGTCTGGTCATCGGCGATCGGACGGATCACGTACAGCCAGCGTACCGACCTTTTGTCCGTTCGTGCCGTGCAATCAACAGGGCCTCACCACGGCCCACACTTTCGATACATCTTGTCGCGGTCGAGTCATATCGTCGACAAAACCCTGCGAGGCGCGTTCGGGTCCGCCTACGCTTCACCCGATGCCGGCGGCGACGCCGTGCGGAAACTCGCGCCTCGAAGGGCGGCGTACCGGATGGCCACCACAGTCGATCAACCTGAGTCCACGCCTGTGGCTCCGCAGGGCGCTCGATCGCGTCCGCTGCTGGTCCGGGTGGTCACCTTCGCGGTCCGGCGCAAATGGACGGTGCTGTTTGTCAGCCTGGTGTTCACCGTGCTGGCCGGTGTCTCTGGTGCTGATCTGTCCGATCGGCTGCGTAACGGTGGCTATATTCCCCAGGACGCGGAGTCCGAGCGAGCGGCGCGGTTCATGGCGGCCGAATTCCACGCGGGCAATCCCGATCTGGTGGTCATCGCGTCCGCGACGCGCTCAGTCGACGACCCGGATAGCGCTGCCGCGGGGGTTGCGCTGGTCGAGGCATTGAACCGGCGGGCGGATGTCGCCTCGGTGGAGTCCTATTGGCCGAGTGCATCGCCCTTGCTGCGTTCCCATGACGGCAAGTCAGCGTTGCTGCTCGTGCGCCTCGCCGGATCTGAGGACGCGCGACAGGACGCGGTCCCGGCGGTGCTCACCGACCTGGAGCGGCATCGTGGGCCGTTTACGCTGGCGGCCACCGGCGAGAGTCCGGTCAACCGCGAAATCATTGAACAGAGCGAACGTGATCTCGTGCGCGCCGAACTGCTGGCCGCACCGTTGACGATCGTCATTCTGCTGATCGGGTTCGGATCCGTGGTAGCCGCAGGCACGCCGGCGGCGATCGGAGTCGTCGCCGTCACCGGTGCCCTGGCGGTGCTCGAGCCGCTGGCCGGGGTTACTGACGTGTCGGTGTTCGCTCTGAACGTGGCTACCGTGCTCGGATTCGGCCTGGCGGTGGACTACAGCCTTTTCGTCGTCACCAGGTACCGAGAGGAGGTCGCCTACGGGCGGCAGCACGCCGAGGCCGTGGTGGTGGCGGTCAGTACGGCCGGCCGGACGGTCCTGTTCTCGGCGGCCGCCGTGGCGTTGTCGCTGACCGCACTGATGGTGTATCCACTGTTCTTCCTTCGCTCCATCGCGTACTCCGCGATCCTGGTCGTGACGTTCGGGGCCGTGGCGTCGGTCGTCGTCCTGCCCGCGCTACTCGCCGCGTTTGGTCCACGACTGCTCACCCGCGGACCTCGGCGCCGCATCCGGCCAGCTAGGTCCGAGCGATGGTGGGGCTGGCTGGCCGAGCGGGTCATGAACCGGCCGGTACTGATCGGCGGTTCAGTCGCGCTCGTGTTGGTCCTACTGGCGCTGCCCTTCGCCGGAGTACGGTTCGGCCTCGCCGACGCCCGCGTCCTGCCGGCGTCAGCTCCGGCGGCGCGTGGCGAGGCCACGCTGAAGGCGGAGTTCGATGCGGCCGCTGTTGACGCGGTCACGGTCGTGTTGCCGGGCATCGGCGCCAGCCGGGTGGCTGACGTGCGGACATATGCCAGTCGTTTGTCTGCAGTGGCCGACGTCGCGTACGTGGACAGCGCCGCTGGACGATTCGTGGCTGGTGGTCAGGAGGCGCCGCCCGACCAGTCGCTGGCGTTGATGTCATCGCGGGCCAACTCGTATCTGCGGCTGGTCCTTGATCAGCCGGTCTACTCCGACCGGGCCTTGGCGGCGGTCCGTGCGCTACGGGCCGCGCCCGCGCCCGCGCCGCCCCTGGTCGGTGGTGCCACGGCAACGCTGGTGGACGCCAGAGACGTCGTCGGTGGGCGGCTGCCGTGGGTGCTGGCCATCCTCGGCGTGAGCACGCTGGTCGTGCTCTTCCTGTTCACGGGGAGCGTGCTCGTCCCGGTCAAGGCGCTGCTGCTGACCGTTCTGAGCCTTACGGCGACGTTCGGGGTGATGGTGTACGTGTTTCAGGACGGCCACTTGGCCTGGCTGGTCGGCGACTTCACCGCCACCGGCTACCTTGAGCTGACCATTCCGATCCTGGTGTTCTGCGTCGCCTTCGGCCTGTCCATGGACTACGAGGTGTTCCTGCTGTCCCGGATCCGGGAGCAGTTTTTGCGAGACGACGACAACCGGCGTTCGGTCGTCGTTGGCATGCGCCAGACCGGTCGGGTCATCACGATGGCCGCGCTGGTCGTCGCCTCGGTGCTCGTCGCCCTGGCGACGTCGCGGCTATCGGTGCTCAAACTACTCGGCGTCGCACTGGCGATGGCCGTGCTCGTGGACGCCATCCTGGTCCGCGGCATCCTGGTGCCGGCCGTCATGCGATTGGCCGGGCGGGCCAACTGGTGGGCACCGGCACCGCTGCGGCGCCTGCACGCCCGCATCGGGATAGGGGAGCGATGAGCAACATGTCCGCGTCCGTCGTCCGTGCCGCCACCGCGCCGTCGGCGGAGCTCGCGGTCGTCTGCGTCAGCGCCCGGCCTTGGTTTCGCGCGGCAGTCGCGCGGGCAGTGCACGACCTGACCATCGTCAGCGGCGGCCGGACGGTGGTCGACGATGGTGCCGTGCCGGCCGGCATGTCGCAGCGGCGCGAGTACCGAGAGGTGGTGGCGCCGGCGCGTGCCTATCTCGACCGTCACTTGCCGGGCGTGCGGATCCGTTTCGTGCATGCCGGCGCGCTGGACGAGGTGCCGGCGCGCGCCGGCCCGTACCTGCCTGACGCCCGCTTGTTCGTCGTGGATGCCGACGCCGGTGGTGGCCCGGAGCCGGAGTGGCCGCTGGGTGGCGCGGCTGTCGAGCAGGCGAGCCGGCTTTGGCCCGCGCAGCTACGGCCGGAGCTCTCACCGTGCGGCACGTACGTCTACCGCGACGCGGCCAAGTCGCCGGTGCAACCGGTGGCCGCGTACACCTTGCGACAGCTACCGGTCGAGCCGTGGGTGCTCGCGGCGGATATCGTCGCAGCCATCGCCGATCTTGCCGAGGTCCGGCTCGCCCAGGTCACGGCACGGCCTGGAACGGGTGACACGGACGGCATCCTCGCCGCCGGGCTGCACGATTTCCTCACCACGCGGGCTGCTTCGGGCTGGGCGCTGTGGTCGTACACGGGCTCAGTGGTCTCCGGGCTTATCGCCGACCTGGAACGCCGCGCGCGGGCCGCCGGCAACCCAGTGCTGCGCGGACCTAGCGAACACAGCCTCGCGTGTGGCGCTCTGGCCCGATGGATGCTCGACCAGGCCCCGTTCCTGATCGTAGTCACCAGCGGAATGGTCGACGAGTTCCGCGGCACGTTGGCCAACCTGCGCCAGGCCGGAGCCCGTGGCTTCGTCGTTTGCGCCGACTCCGCCGAGGACCGCTGGTTTCCATTCCAGGGCACGGTGCACGCTGCAGAGGACTCCCGGGCCGTGCTACGCGCCCGCCGGCTCAAGACGGTCTACCTGTCCCGGGCCGACCGCCTCGAGCCGGACCTGCAGCAGGCGTACGCCGCTTACGACGCGGGGCAGGGACCAGTGGTCCTGCTGGCCACCGCGTCGGTGCTCCAGGCCCGCGGACCGGCACCCGCGCCGGCACCGCCAGCGCCGGCGATCGCTGCGACCCGGGTCGGGCCGGATGACCAGGTCGAGACCGTGCTCCGGATGGTCAACCACGAGCCGGCCACCCTGCTGTGGCAGGTCGGAGCGTTGCCGCCGGACGACGTGGACCTGCTGTACTCGGTGGCCGACCGAGCCGGGGCCGCGCTGGCCGACTCGTTGGCCCGACCGGGCACCGTGTGCGCGCACCGGGACGGCACCGAAGTGCCCAACTACCTGGGAACGCTGGGCCTCTACGGATCTTCCGACCGGATCCTCGACTACCTGTACGAGGACGGCCGGCTCAAGCCGAAGAACAGCCAGGCGCTGTTCTTCCTCGCCAGTCGTATCACCGAGGTCAGCACACCGTTCTCCAACCGGGTGCTGCAGCACGGGCTGCGCATCGTGCAGGTGACCGACGTCCGAGATCACCTGGCCCCGTTCGCCGACCACCCGATCCTGGGTGAGCTCGGCGGGTTCCTGCGCCTGCTGGCCGCGCGACTCGACGTGGACGTCGACGTGCTCCGACAGCGGCGGGCCGCCATCGGGCGCACGCGGACGGCCGCGGACCCGCTTGCCGGCGTGCCGATCCGGCCGATGACGCCCGGCTATTTCTTCACCCACCTAAACCGCGTGATCGAAGCCCTGATCAAGGAGCGCGGGTACCGGTACACCGGCGTCTACGACGTAGGTCGCGGCGGTGCCGCTGCGGTGCGGAACCTTACTCGCACCGGCCCCGGCTTCTCCGGATGGTATGGGCGAGCCCTGATGGGCGACGCCCTGCAGGCGGTGCCGACGATCGCCTTGACCCGTGACGGCAACGTGCTTGCCTTCGTCGGCGACGGCGCGGCCGCGCTGGTGCCGGACATCGTGCCTACCGTCCTGCAACAGATCTGTCTGGACGGCCACCGGCTGCGCGGCAATCTTAGCGTTTTCCGACTGCTCAACGGCGGTCACTCGATCATCCGCAGCTACCGCGAGGCGCGGGATCGCCAGCCCACCGTCGGACAGACCACCGTGCTCAATCTCCTCGACGACGACTGGAGCCGGATGTACGGAACGGTGCGAGTTAGCCATCACCGGCTCGACGACGTGGACCCACTGCGGCTGGCCAGCCAGTTGACCGAGCCATCCACGGTCAACCTGTACTCGGTCCTGCTGGGGCATACAAACGCTGGCGATGGCCTCAGCCTGCTGTCCGCCCGCGGGTGGCGGCCGTGAAGTTCGGTTTCCTGGCGCATCCGGTCTCGACGGGCCAACGCAACCTCGTCCGAACCGCAGCCCTGGTCGCGGACGTCCTGGCCGACCGGCCGGGCTGGCCGCACCGCCGATCCGGTGCGTCCGGCGACCACATCTCGTTGCCGGTGCTGCGGAACATAACCTCGGCGGCTGGGGCCCGCTGCTCCGGCGAAGTGCGGTACCTGCCCTACGTCGCCGAGGACCTGCTCCGACACCAGCGCGCGGCTATGGAGGTGGTCACGCGCGAGGTGACAGCGCTGGCTGCGGACGGCGCATCCATCGTGGGTCTGGGCGGCGCCACCTCCATCATCGGCCACCGCGGTCAACAGGTCGCCGCGCGCACTGGGACCGCGGTCACCAGCGGTAACTCGTTGACCGCCTACGCGGCGTACGCCGTGCTCGGCCGGGTCGCCGAGCTGCTCGGCCGGCCTGCCGGCGAACAGCCCGTCACGGTCGTCGGCTACCCGGGCTCGATCGCGCTCGCACTGACCCGGCTGCTGCTCGCCGACGGGCACCGGGTCGATGCGGTGCACCGGCCTGGCACCCGCAGCCGCGACGTACTACTGCGGTACCTGCCACCGGACACCCATAGGCGCGTAACGCTGCTGTCCGAGCCCGGGCAGGCGTACGAACGCGGTCGGCTATTCGTCGCGGCGTCCACGACCGGCGGACTGATCGACCCGGCCATGCTGCGCCCCGGTTCGCTGGTGCTGGACGTCGCCCTACCCCGAGATGTGCCAGAACCGTCGGGTGGCGGCGGCCGCGACGACATCCTCGTGCTCGACGGAGGGCTCATCTCCCCAATCGACGAGGGCTTCCGGGTCGACGACGGTCCTATCGCACCGACCCGGCTGCTCAACGCCTGTCTCGCCGAGACGATCGTGCTAGCCCTGGAAGGGCGCGCCGAGTCCTTCTCCCTCGGCCGGGAGCTGAGCCCGCATCGGGTGTTGCAGATCGGCGACCTGGCCCGCCGGCACGGCCTCGCGCCCGTGCCGCTCGCGAGCTACGGCCGGACCGTCAGCGACGACGACGTCGCCCGCCTCGGCCCCCGGCACGGTATCCGAAGCACCGTGCCGGCGTCGGCGGCCGCCGACGCCGCGCGGGGCGCCACCACGGGTGGCGCCCTGGCCCGTGCGACGGCCGCCCGGTTCCGCCGGCACCTCAACCCACCCATGGCCGAACTGCTGAGCGAACACAGCTTGGACAATGTGTTCACTTCGGCGCGGGGATGCACGCTCGTCACCGCCGACGGCGTGCCATACCTTGACTTCGTCGCCGGCTACGGTTGCCTGAACCTCGGCCACAACCCGCCGGCCGTTGTTGACCGTGTGCGCGCCTTCCTGGACGCGCAGGCACCGACATTCGTGCAGTACGTGTCCATGCCCGTCCACGCCAGTGAGCTGGCCGAGCGATTGTGCGACCTGGCACCGGCCGGACTGGACCGGGTCTTCTTCAGCAACTCTGGCGCGGAAGCGGTGGAGGCGGCGCTCAAGCTCGCCCGCGCGGCCACCGGCCGACACCGACTGGTGTACGTGGAGAACAGTTACCACGGAAAGACCTTGGGCGCATTGTCGGTCACCGGCCAGCAGGCCCACCGCACACCGTTCGGTCCACTCGTCGGCGAATGCGTGTGCGTGCCGTACGGCGACCTGCGAGCGCTCGCCGCCGCCTTGGACGGCGCCGCGGCGTTCGTCGTCGAGCCCGTGCTGGGGGAGGGCGGGGTCATCCTGCCACCGGACGGATACCTGCCGGCGGCGCAGCAGCTGTGCCGCGCGGCGGGTGCGGTGTTCGTGGTCGACGAGATCCAGACCGGTCTCGGTCGCACCGGCGCCCTCTTCGCCTCTGAGCACTGGAACCTGGAACCTGACGTGCTCTGTCTGGCCAAGTCGTTGTCCGGAGGGCTGGTGCCCATCGGCGCCACGCTCAGCTCATCCGCGGTTTGGGACGCCGCGTACGGCAGCACCGGGCGCTCGACGCTTCACACCTCCACGTTCGGCGGTGGGAATCTGGCCGCTGCGGCCGGGCTGGCCACGCTGGATGCCTTGGCAGCGCAGGACTTGCCGGCGCACGCCGCGAAGCTGGGAGCGGTGCTGCGGCGAGGACTGAATGAGGTCGCCGACCGGTACTCCTTCATCGGCGAGATCCGTGGCATCGGGATGATGAACGCGATCGCGTTCGATACGGACCTCTCGGGTGCGCTCGGTGCGGCGCTGGACGACGTGCTGACCCGACTTCCAGGCGACCTGCACCAGGTGGTCGATCTACTCGACGACGAGACGCGGGCGGCCGCTGTCCAGGCAGCCGCGGCGGTCGAGTCGGCGCTGGGGGATCTGCTGTGCCTGCGATTCGTGCGAGAACTGGCCGCCCGCCACCGGATCCTGACCTTCGTGACCGCCAACCGGCACCGGGTGCTGCGGATCCAGCCACCGCTGGTCCTGGCCGAGCACGAGGCCGACAGGTTCGTCGAAGCCGTGGCGGACGTCGCCGCCAACCTGTCCCACTACGCAGATCTGGCCGCGCGTTGAGTCCGAGCGTCCAGCCCGAAACCGATCCCGCCAAGGAGCACCTGATGAACAATGATGACGCGCTGCGAATGATCCGTCGAGTTCTGTCCGACACGCTCGGTGTGGACGCCGATGCGGTGGTACCGGATGCACACCTACGCGATGACCTCGGCCTGGACTCCCTGGACGCGATCGATCTCGTCGCGGCCCTGCAGGACGAGCTCGGCGAGCAGATCGAATCCACGCTGATCGCCGATGTGGCAACCGTCGGAGAGGTGGCAGCCCAGGTGCGTCGGCGGTTGGCCACCCAGTGAAACCCACACGGGTACTGGTCACGGGACTCGGACCGGTCACCAGCATCGGGATCGGAGCGCAGGCGTTTCACCGGGCACAACTCGCCGGCACCAGCGGTACTCGGCATCTGACGCGGTTCACGATCGGCGGCACTGAGTGCTACGCGGCTGGCGAGATCGACCTGCCACCCGAACACGAAGCGTCCCGCCGGCTCGCCCTGGGCACCGACCGCTGCGCGCAACTAGCCCTTGTCGCGGCGAAACTTGCCGTAGCCGACGCCCGCCTGCAGCCGGCCGCGCTGGACCGCTCCCGCATGGGGGTCGTCATCGGGACCGGGATCGGTGGAGCCCAGACATGGCAGGACAGCGCGACCGCCATGACCCAGGCGAGTCCGGCACGGCTGTCCTCAAAGACCGTTACCAAAGCTATGTGCAACAGTGCCACCGCCCTCGTGGCCATCGAGTACGGGTGTATGGGACCGACGTCAACGCCGGTCGTGGCGTGTGCCGCAGGAGCCGAAGCGATCGTGGCGGCATGTCAGATGATCTGCAGCGGCGAGGCGGACGTCGTGCTGGCGGGTGGTGCCGAGGCACCACTGGTCCCCATGGTCCTCGCGGGATTCGCCGGCACACGGGCCCTGGCCCCTCCGACTGACACGCCGCATGCCGCTAGCCGACCGTTCAGCGCCGACCGGGTCGGATTCGTCCTCGCCGAGGGAGCCGCCATTCTCGTGATTGAGGCAGCAGACCACGCCGCCCGACGCGGTGCCCATGCGCTCGCCGAAATCGCCGGCTACGGACGCACGACGGACGCGTTCCACGTCACCGCTCCCGCGTCCGACGGCGACGGCGCTCGCCGGGCCGTTGAGGCCGCACTGCGGAACGCAGGACTGACGCCGGATGACATCTCCTACATCAACGCCCACGGTACCGCTACCGTGCTCAACGACGAGGCAGAGGTGCGGGCGTTGCAGCGGGCCTTGGGAACGGCCGCCAAGCGGGTGCCCGTGTCGTCGACCAAGTCGCAGACCGGCCACGCCCTCGGTGCCTCCGCCGCGATCGAAGCGGTCGCGGCCGTCCAGTCCGTCAGCACCGGAACCATCCCCCCGACCATCAACCTCACAACGCCGGACCCGACGCTGTCGATGGATTTCGTCAGCAGCGCGCCTCGCCGAGCGGACGTCGCCGCCGCGTTGTCAAACAGCTTCGGATTTGGAGGGCACAACGTCGTGCTCGCCTTCACCCGCCCATAACGGCAGGCCGCCTCCCTTGGGAGGCGGCCTGCCGCTATGGACTACTACGGCGCGGTGTTGTACCAAGCCGCGACCTGAGCCGGCGTGGCGATCGTAGCCCGCTCGAGGTCTTCGAGGTCCACCCCCTCAACGCCGGTCGAAACCAGGAACCGCGCGGGCGCCGCCCCGCTCACCACCAATGAGTACGTGCCGACAATCGCGGTCGTCGAGTACTCACGCAGCCGGAGCAGCTGCATCCCTCCGACGGTAAACGGAACTCGAACCGTTGGATTGAGCACGGTGGAACTGCCATTCGGAGCGACGACCAGAACCCTGGGCAACTGCCACGACGCCAGGCCGCTCTCCGGCGCCAGGTTCGTCACGGCGAGCGCGATATTGAGCTGGTCGCCGGCCTGCATGCGCAGCTGGGCGGAGCGGACCGCCGCGGCATTGGGCAGCGTGCCGAAAAGCGCGGCAGCCTGGGTCCCGTCGAGAATCAGCGGCCCGTTCCACGGAAGCACATCTCCGGCGTCGAGAATTACCGGTTCATGCGCCTGCGCCGGTAGCGCCAACGCCAGGACGCTCGCCACCGCTGTGACCACGACCGCCGCTGTTCGCCGAAGACGCCTAATCCACTGTAGATTCATCCATCCCCCCTGTGTTGAAACGCCTGTATTACGAGAGGATTCTTGCACGTAGCTCGATAGTGGAACGGGAATCTTCGATGGCAGAACGGAACGTTACTTGAACGTCGGCGTGCGAAATGTCAACCACAATAGGGCACCGAGAGGTATCGAATCCTTGCTTATATGGGCGGTCGCCCATGTAGTCTGGGCGTGTGCCCATTCTTGTCGCAACCGTCCGCACGGGAATCTGCGATGGATTCGTGGTCGAGGTCGGCGACGTCGTGAAGACATACCGTCTGACCGCTGGTGAGTTCGTCGCCTTGGCTCATCTAGGTTTGGGGGTCGCTAACGGGGAGTTCGTGGCGGTCGTCGGCCACGCCGGCAGTGGCAAGACGACCCTGCCCAACCTTCTGACCGGGATCGACCGGACGAGCGGACGGGCCAACGCGCCCCCAGGCGTCGACGTGCAGCCGGCGCGGCTGCGTCGTCGGACGCTGTGACTGCGGCTGTGGCTGGCCTGCCGAGCAGCATGCGGGCCGCGGACTATTGCGGACGCCAATCGGCGTCGCGAGGGAGGACGATGTCCGGGGATGAAGGCCTGACGTGGCTGCGGGCCACGGCAGCCTGGCCTTGATCGCGGTGCCGGGCTCGGGTGCGATTGTGTCGCGGTAGAAGCTTCGGCAGGGTCGCTGGCTCACACCGGGGGAGACCGGTTGCCCACTTCCTTTACCCAGATCACCCGCAAGGCCGCGGTACCCGGCATTGGCGCTGGGGACTGGATCCAACTGATCATCAACGGGAAGAGCACGACGTGGAACGTTGTCGGACTCGTCAAGCAGCGCCAGGCGGCGGTGGTGCCTACACCATCGGCCGTGGCCCGGCCCTCGAGGTTAATGTATGTCCCGCTGTCGTACCGGATTTCACTCTCGGCAGTTGGCATCTGGATCACGCTGGTGGTCCTGACGTGGTGCTGGCATCGGACCTTCCATGCCTGCCGATGTCCGGCACCCCCCGTGTCGGTCATCGGCTCACTGCGGGCGGCGGCGTGCGGCATCCGCGCCACGCATGCCGCCGCCCGCCTCAATGTCGGCACCATCTCGTAAGGGAACGGCTCCCCTCCGCGGGCAACGACCCGGGGAGGGGAGCCGAGCAAAAGCAGGCAGTTGTCAGCCGTGGCCACCTGATGGCGGCTGGTGGCCAGGCGGCGGTTGGTGGCCAGGCGACGTCTGGTCATCCGCAGGCGCCTCACTGCTGCCACCGGGGGAGTGCCGCCCGGGACCGTGGCCACCGCCAGAGCCACCGACGAGCATCACCACGACGAAAGTCAGGACCAGCACCGCAGCGACGATCGCCGAGATCTTCACCCATCGAGGGATGCCCGCCTCGGTGCGTGGTCGGGGAGTTGCCATCAAAGCCTCCTCTGTCGGGCCTCGAGGACCGACGACGTCCAAGACGTTATCGATACACTCTGTCCACGTCAATACGTCGCGTATAGGTATGGATCGTTGTGCTCGATACGTTCAGGGTTCGGTCCAGCTATGGCTGGAAACGGAAACCCATCCCGCGCACGGTTACCAGATACCGAGGCTGGGACGGCATCGGTTCCAGCCGCCGGCGAAGGCGCCGGACATGTGTATCGAGCGTCTTGGTGTCACCGACGTAATCGGCGCCCCACACCCGCTCGATGATCTGCCGGCGAGTGAGCACCCGGCCGGCGTTGCGCAGCAACAGCTCAAGGAGCTCGAACTCCTTGCGTGGCAGTCGCACCATGGTGTCGGCAAAGGTGACGATGTGCCGCTCCACGTCAACTCGCACCGGTCCGGCCACCAGCACCTGGGGTGGCTCCTCGGACGCAGGCCGCCGCCACCGCCGCAGAACGGCGCGCATCCTGGCCACCAGCTCGCGTGGAGAGTAGGGCTTGGTGACGTAGTCGTCGGCGCCGATCTCTAGGCCGACGATTCGGTCGATCTCGGTGGACCGGGACGTGACCATGATGATGGGCACGTCGAACCGCTGCCGCAGTTGCCGGCACAGCTCGGTGCCGGACACGTCCGGGAGCACCTGGTCGATCAGTACCATCTCGGCCCCATTTGCTGCGATCTCGGCAAGGGCGGACGCGCCGGTCGAGACGACCGAGACCTCGAACCCTTCCATGCGGAGCACGCGGGACAGCGGATCCCGATGTGCGGCGTCGTCGTCGACGACCAAGACCTTCGCCAGGGTCGCGAGCCGGTCCGATGGTGCGGTCCAAGAGGGTGTGGGCGGTTCGTCCACCGTGCGCGCTGCCATCGCCGATTCGGTTGGCATTCCGTCGCGGTGGCGGTACTCGCCGTTGGTCGTCCTCGGTACCCCGCCTAAGGGGATACGTTCGTTCAGCTCGTGTGGCCACGGCGCGACCAGCGGTGTTTTTGTCATCGTGGTCCCTCTTTCGTGTCCCGGCTACCTGTGGCGGTGCCGGGCCCGGGCTGGACGCTTGTGGCTGACTTCTGTCGGGAGATCCATCCGCGTTCGGCCGCGATCGTGGCGAGCGTGAACCGGGTGGGCGCCCCGACCTTTTCGCAGAGCGACGTGATGTTGCGCCGCACGGTTCGCAGACTCACGCGCAGGTATCTCGCGATCGACTCGTCCTTCATCCCGGCCGCGAGAAGCTGCAGGATGACGAGCTGCGTCTCTGACGGTGTGTCCAGGTCTGCGCCGTCCCCCGCGAGCAGTGGGACGCTGCGTTCCCAATGCAGCTCGAAGGCCGACCGCAGAACGTCCGTCGTAGCGCCGCTACGAAACATGACCGCACCCGTCGCGCCCCCCGTATCCAGTGGTAGGAGCGCGGTGTGAGAGTCGACTAACACCATCGTGGCCGGCAGGGCGTGTATGGCCCGAACTTCGAGCCCTTGTTTGCGGTACCGTTCAACCGCGGCACGGGAGTGCGGCGAGTCGAAGAACTCCTTGGCGAGGATGGAGCGCATCCGGACGTCGCGCTGCCGCAGGCGCTCGGTGACCGTGCCGTTCGGCTCGCGCCAGGCGGGAAGGTCGGTGCCGCTGACTCCCGTCCATAAGGGATGGTCGTGGTTCGGCACGGTCTGGAAGGTGAGGACCTCGCGCCGCGCTGTTTCCAGCACGCTTAGCAGAAGCTGGGAGGACTCCCCGTGGCCGAGGATGCGAACGCGGTGGTCGGTGCCGGATGCGCGGCCCGGCGACCTCTCATAGGTCTCCTGCATAACAGGCATTGACGCTAACGCTCTGACGCACGTTTCGTGGGTACGAAGGATCCCTCGCTCCAGGACTAGGAGCGCGTTCTCGATTGCAATGCGAGGGGACACGGCCACCAACCCGTCGCCGTCCGACGACTGCGTGGCGAAGCTCTTGTCGATCAGCTCCCTAACGGCCGTCCCATTGAGACCAGTATCGTCGGGACCGTTCAACCGTACGACGCCCACCCGGAGAAGACGGTCGTACAACCTCGCCGCCTGCGGTGACAGCAATCCTTCGATCACAACACCTTCCCCCGTTCTCGGCCGCTCATCGTGATCAAGGCAGGAGACGTCCGACGACATGATCGGTCGCGTGAGGCGATAACCACGATCCCGGCGATGAGCCGTCGTCGTCCGGACAACCGGCGGACATCAGCTCGTCGCCTTCAGCATGTTGGGGTCCAACCCCCTGGCTGTCGATCTCTTCCGCGCGCCACAACACCACGTTGTGAGAAGGGTGGAATCCCCCGCAAACATCCTATGAACCTCCTACGCCCTCGCAGGTTCACTTGTCCTTCGTACCTGACGTCCTGCCAACGGACAAGGTCTGTTAATCGACACAGTCCAGTATTGGCCAAGACAATCTGTCTATGGGCGAGACACATCGCCCGCCGTGACCTGGCGTTTGTCGGCCGACCAGCCGCGACTGGCTGGTCGAGCGGACACATCGCTTAATGGGCGTATCTCGATCAACCTGCCGCGACCGGTCGCGTGGCTGCGGACGTTGAACGTCCGGGTAACCGGCGTCGACAACAGGGGAACCCGAGTTCCCCGCACGTACCGCGGGCCGTTCCGTTTGAGTCCGTGCCGTGCGCCACCGGGAACCGCCCTGCGACGTCCCAAAGCCGATCCACGACGGGTGACGGAACCGTGGGCGGCGTTCGGCGAAGGTTCAAGATGTGTCGGGATCCTGGACGTGTTTTCCGGCAGTCTGTTGTGTCTAGTCTGATCTCGGAAGAAGCATCCACTCAATCGACTCGGTTGACTGCCGGGGATGTTCGGGCGACGCGGGCCCGATGCATCACGGCTCAGCAGCCTTCCGCCCCACCTTCCGGCCGAGCGCGACGTGGGACCGGCGAACCGCAGGCACCCACCGATTCCTCGCGCTCGCTGTCCGCCTGGAGCAGGCCTGTCCGTTACGATCGAGGAGAAACCATGTCCCGCTACGACTGGGGCCAGACGCATCCGGGAATCACGCGGCTGGAGTCCGCCGTCGAGGAGGCGCGGAACCGCGTCATCGCCCACCCGATCTATGCCAACCTCGACTCCGGCACAGCCATCATCCTCTTCATGGAGCACCACGTGTTTGCGGTGTGGGACTTCATGTCCTTGCTCAAGTCCCTCCAGCGCAACCTCACATGCATTGAGATTCCGTGGGTGCCATCCGGGCCAACCGGAAGCCGGCGACTGATCAACGACATCGTCCTGGTTGAGGAGAGCGACGAGCTCAAGGGCGGCTTCATCAGCCACTTCGAGCTGTACGTCGAGGGCATGGCCGAGATGGGTGCGGATACGACAATCGTCAACGCCTTCATCGGGCTCATCCGTGATGGCATGCCGGTGGAGCGCGCGTTGACCGCGGTTCCCGTGCCCCGCCCGGCGGCTGAGTTCGTCCAGACGACATGGGACCTCATCGAGGCAGCGCCGGTTCATAGCCAGGCGGCGGCGTTCGCCTTCGGCCGTGAGGACCTGATTCCGGACATGTTCACCCGCGTCGTCGAGGTGAAAGCGCAAGGGCACAAGCTCGATACATTCGTCGACTACCTCGAACGCCACATCGAAGTCGACGGTGAGGAACACACCCCGATGGCCATGCAAATGCTCGCCGACCTCTGTGGCGACGACGCGGTCAAGTGGCAGGAGTGCGCGGACACAGTCAACGCGGCCTTGGCGGCCCGCTACCGGCTCTGGGACGGCATCCTCGATCGGATCAAGGCCGAGTCATGCTCGTGACGCGGCCGCGCCACCAACGCCAACCGGTGGCGTGGACCCTTCACCGGCGTCGCCGAACGCGTAGGCGATTGTGCTGAACATCGACTGCCCACCTCATGGCAGCGTCGCGAACGTTCCTGCCGTGACCGTCGCGACCGGCAAGCGCAATGGTGCCCCTCAGGGGGACCGATCCGAGGTCACCCGGGCAAGGGCTCCGCCGTGGAGATCATCGTGAGTCGAACAGTGACCGTTGACCGGATCGCGCTAGGCGTACATCACCCGGCCCGCCGGACTGAGGGGTTCGACAAAGGTTCGAGAACCGTGGTGGAAACGGAAGTTTCCGCGTCCGTGCACCTTTCCTATCGTGACCTGAGGACGACGCCGCTGGAGGGGTAACGAATGCCCATGGGAACGGACACCCCGCCCACCGCCAAGAGTGGGCGGTCCGAGCGGATCGACACACGCGCAAGGGATGCGAGCTGGCGAAAGCCACCACGAAGGATCGAGAAATCCGAATGCATCACATGTGACACATGTGTTCGGAGCTGTCCGCCGGAATTCGGCGCGATCTTCGATCGAGGGCTCGACGTCGTGATCGTCCCGGAGTTGTGTTCCGGGTGCCCGGTGTGCGTCTTGGTGTGCCCCGTCGACTGCATCTACGTCGATGAGGATTGGAGCCCGACGGGAAATGACACGTGGACGCACATCGAGCTCACCGCGGAGAGCACACCATGAGTGAGCCGGTCCGCGACGGCACGTCCCGCCGTGCCTGGCTTGTCAAGGCCAGACAAAGCCGCCGGCCCAGCCGGCTCGGTACCGCGGCCGGCGTCGCCCCCAAGCCCGACCGGGTCTTCGCCGCCGATGCGGGCTTTCCCGGTCTGCTCGCCACGGTGTGGGAGCGGGCGATGGCGGCCCCGACTCCTCTGGCGGCGGTGGACACGTTGCTCACCCTCGACGGCCACGTGCCCGCAGACGTCCAGCTGCGTGCACTGCGGCGCGAGGAGGAATGCGCCGTGGCGGCACTGTTCGGTCGGTCCTGGCGCGATGAGACGGACGCCTCGACGGACGCCGAGCCAGTCGGCCAGCCAGCGTTCCTCGGCGAGATCGGTTTGACCACCGGTGGCCGCATGGTCCTGCGGGTACCTTCACAACGCCCCCTGACACACGAGGAGCAGCTCGTCGACGGCGTGCTGAGGGTGCCATGGTCCGCTTCGGCACTGGCTGGCTACCGCGAGCGGCTCGCCCGAGCGACCGAGAAGACAGCCCAATCGGTGGCCGACTGCCGAGATTGGCTCACCCAAGCCGGCCAGCCGGGCCGCGACCGCCTGCTCGGCGAGCTCAAGGAAGCAGCACTGCGTACCGCGCCGTTCGTGCTTTACCAGGACGACAAGCGCTACACCAACTTCCGGGAACGCAACAACCTGACAGGCAAGACTCTGTGGCCAGGCCATCCCGACTGCGCGCTGAGCAGCCTCGAGGGCATGCCGCTGGATCTGTGGTCCGACAGTGACGCGGTCATGGTCGTGTGCCTGAGCCTGCTCATCCGCTCCAGCGGATACGCGCGCATAGAGGAAGCGAACGGCACCCAGCTCACCCTCGACCACGTCGCCGAACTACTCGAACGCACCCGGCGTCGGTACAACGCCGCATCTGGCGGAGAGCCGGTGCTGCCGGCGGAAGGAGCGCGGGTAGCGCCCCTCGACCGCCTCGCAGCGGATCTCCGCCGACGCCGCGCCGAAATCGCGCCGAGCGCACAGCTGTACCGGGAGATCCACGGTCCCCTCATGCACAAAATCGAGAGGATCGCCGCGCCGGCGAGCCGGGCCGCCGCCGCACGTGAAGCCGCGATGACCGCGTGGCTGTGCGAACACCTGCCGGTCACCGGCCGGACGATGGTCGAACTGGCCGACAGCGTCGCCGCGGCACCGGACTGGCTGGCGCGGCCCACCGGCACCTTCCCGACCGGCATCGAGGCGCTGATCTGCGAAACCGTACAGGCCGCTCTCCTGGCATTCGAGGCCGATTTCGCGATGAGCCGCGGTATGCGATCCATCCCCGCGCTGACCCGAGCGTTGCGCGACGAGGACTGGGCCACCATCACTGCATGGGATCTCCCGCAGTTCTTCTGTTGCGTCCTGGCCGCGCCGCAGGCCAGCCAGTACTTCGGCGACTCCACCGGCACCCTCGCCGACATCGCGTGGTCCATGGCCGCCCGGATGCAATACAACTCGTGGCATTTCATCGCCGGCAACCTGCCGAAGGTTCCGACGGTGGTCGCCCGGGACTACTTCGTCCCTCCCGTGATCCCGGACATCGCACACCACTCCGACCAGCACCATCACGGCCACGTCGCCGCCCGCGTGCGCTACAGCATCCGCAGCCCGCAACCCGTGGAGATCCTTAATCGGGTCTTCGCTGGCTTCACCGACCTGCGGCTGCTGCGATGCGACGGCCAGCCGTTCACCGAACAGGACCTGCTTGCCGCCCACCGCGCGTCCGGGTTCGTGGCCCGCGCGACGGGCTCACTCGCGCGATTGGTACAGGCGGGCGTAGACGTGGAGATCACCGCCTTCGATCCGGGTTGGCACTGGGAGCGAATCAGCGGGCGCCCGTCAGCGTGACGGTAGACCGCAGGCCCGGCAGGCCGAAAGGCAGACACGACAGGAGAAGGGCATTGCTGCGATACGCAGGCGAGTTGGACGTCGCGCTTCTCGATACCCAAAGAGCCGCGCAACTGCGCGTCCTGGACCGCCTTCCGGCAGGGCAACAACCGCCGTGGCATGACCACCCCGAGCTGCCCCGGGTCCGCCAAGAACTCGCCGGCATGGTGCCGCTGGTCGACCAGGATCAGATTCGGAAGCTGCGCCAGCTGATGTCCCGCGTACAGCATGGCGCGGCCCTGCTTCTGCACGTGGGGGAATGCGCCGAGACGTTCGCGATGTCCACACCTGTGCACGTCCAAAGCCGGATCGAACTCTATGGCCGGATGGCCGACCATTTGGCCGACCGCACCGGCCGGGACGTGGTGGTCGTCGCCCGGATGGCCGGTCAGCACGCCAAACCGCGCAGCGAGCCCATGGAGATCCTGCCGAGCGGCGAACTATTGCCGACCTACCGCGGAGATGCGGTCAACAGGGCCGAGCCCAGGGCCATGGCGCGACGCGCGGACCCGGCGCGGCTGCTGGCCAGCTACTACCGATCGCGGGACACCCTGGAGATGCTGCGCGGGCGGCTCGTGCGCGGACAACGGGTGTTCGTGTCGCATGAGGCCCTCGTCAGAGACTATGAGACGGCTCTGACAAGGCTGGCCGAAGAGTCGACTGCGCCGAGCGCGGATACCGGTGCGCACTACCACTGGGCACAGTTGTTCGCCCTTAGCGGTCACCTGCTCTGGATCGGGGACCGCACGCGGCAGCTGGCCAACTGGCACGTGCAGTGGGCAAGCTCCGTAGCCAATCCCATCGGAGTGAAGCTAGGACCGGGGGCGGCCGGCACCGACGTCGTCAATTTGGCGCGGGCCCTCAACCCCCGTCGCGAGCAGGGGCGGCTCAGCCTCATCCCGCGGATTGGCGCTGTGGCCGCGGCGGCGCGTCTACCGGATCTGGTCCAGGCCGGCCTGGACATCGGCGTGCCGATCGTGTGGCAATGCGACCCGATGCACGGGAACACGCGCAAGCTTGACCGGACGAAGCTGCGCCTGCTCCCGGATATCCGCACCGAGATATCAACGTTCGTCCAGACGCTGCGCAGACTGGGCTGCCGGCCGGGCGGGTTGCACCTCGAAGTGACACCGGAGCCCGTGCAGGAGTGCCACGAAGAGCTGGCCTTAGCCGTCGGTAGCGAATCACACCCGCCGTGCGACCCGCGCCTGAACCCCAGCCAAGCGATGGACATCGTCGACCATTTCGCCAACGAGATCGGTGACTGACATGAGCTCAGAAGGCCTTGTGCACTATGCCGAGTCGAAGGTCCGGCTGCCAGGTGACCCCTTGGCGGCCGTGTCGCGCCTCGCCGCAGGCGGGCTTCATGAGGACTACGTCGTGTACGAGAACAGCGGGCAATGGGCATTCGCGAGTGGCGTCCTGGCCGACGTCCGGCTGGACCGAACGGGCGCACGCCTGTACGGCGTCAACGACATGTTCCTGCCGTGGGACGGCGACCCGCTGCGGCAAGTGCGGCGCCTGCTCGAGGCGGTACAGGTTGACAGTTGGCGGGCGTATGGCTGGGCCGCGTTCGAGCTCGCCTACGCCAAGGAGGGGGACCTGACCGGCGTCGGTGACGAGCGGCTGCTGCATCTGGTGGTGCCGCACACCGAGGTCCGCGTGCAATACGGGTGGGCGCACGTTCGGTCGGCGGACAAGCAAACGCTTGCCGCAGTGCTGGCGGCGCTGGCGCAGGAGCCGGCTGGTCCAACCCGGTCGTCCCGGCCCGTGGACGTTCGGCGCGAGGGTGCCGAGGACTACCAGCGGGCGGTGAAGCTTGCCGTCGAGGAGATCGCCGCGCACCGTTTCCAGAAGGTCATCCTGTCCCGGGTAGTCCCGCTCGCCCAGGAGATCGACCTGGTAGGGACCTATGTCTCTGGGCGACGCGGCAACCGTCCGGCCCGATCCTTCCTGCTGAACCTGGATGGAGTCGAGATGGCCGGCTTCAGTCCTGAGGTCGTGATCCACGTGGACGAGGACGGCCGCGTGGTGAGCCAGCCTCTGGCAGGTACGCGGATGCTGACCGACGACCGCACCGAGAACCAGCGCCTGCGCACCGAGCTGCTTTCCAATGCCAAGGAGATCTACGAACACGCCATCTCCGTGAAGACGGCCTGCGACGAGCTGCACACGGTGTGCACGCCAGACTCGTTGAGCGTCCAGGAGTTCATGGTCGTCCGGGAGCGCGGCACGGTACAGCACCTCGCCTCCCGGGTGAGCGGCAAGCTGGCACGGGGCCGGCACGCCTGGGACGCGTTCGGTGCGACCTTCCCCGCCGTGACCGCCTCCGGCGTGCCCAAGGCCGCCGCCTACGCCAGCATCCGCAGCCACGAGGGTCAGGCCCGTGGACTCTACAGCGGTGCCGTGCTCACCGTCGACGCCAGCGGCGCGATGGATGCGGCACTCGTCCTACGCGCCGTGTACCGGCGTGACGGCACCACCTGGTTACAGGCCGGCGCGGGAATCGTGGAGCAGTCGCGACCGGAACGGGAGTTCGAGGAAACCTGCGAGAAGCTCGACAGCGTCGCTAGGTACCTCGTCCCCGCCGATGTATCCGCCGACCGGACATCGTCCGTTGGCTAACCGATTGATCGGAGGAGTCTGATGCTCGACGGGTGCACTCCCTGGCCGGCCGAAATGGCCGAACGCTACCGGGCGCGCGGCTATTGGCGCGGCGCCACGCTCGGCGACCTGCCCCAGCAATGGTCGCGGCAGTTCGGCGAACGGACGGCGTTGGTCCACGGCAAGACCAGGATCAGCTACGCCGAGCTGGACCGGCGGATCGACCGGATGGCGGCCGGCTTCCGGATCTACGGCATCGACGCTGGCGACCGGGTGGTCGTCCAGCTGCCGAACATGCCCGAGTTCGTCATTACCGTTTTCGCCCTGCTGCGGGCCAATGCCAAGCCGGTTTTCTGTCTGCTGTCTCACCGGGCAAACGAGATTCGCCACCTGCTGGAGCTGACCGACGCCGCCGGGTACGTCGTGCCGGGCACGTACCAGGGGTTCGACCACGCGGCCATGGCTTCCGACCTGATGACCGAGTTCCCCGGGTTGCGGCGGGTGTTCGTGCTGGATGGCCGGGTGCCACCAGGAATGCCGCAGGATCGGGACGACGCGTTCATTCCCCTGGCCGAGGTCCGGCCCCCGATCGAGGAAACCGTCGCCGGCGAACGCTACGAGCGCCCCGGAGCGGAGTCCGACGTTGACTCCGCAGCGGACCCATCGGACGTCGCCTTCTTCCTGCTTTCCGGCGGTACGACCGCACTACCGAAGCTCATCCCGCGGACCCACGACGACTACGACTACCAGACCCGGGCCGCGGCCGAGCTCATCGGCCTCACACCCGACGACGTCTACCTGGCCGTGCTTCCGGTTGAGTTCAACTTCACCTGGGGTTGCCCGGGCGTCGTGGGCACGCTGCGGTCCGGCGGGACCGTCACGCTGGTGGAGGATCCGTTGCCGGATGACTGTTTCGAAACGATCGAGCGCGAACGCGTCACGGTCACCTCGGTCGTGCCGACGGTCGCGCAGCTGTGGCTGGAGGCGGCCGACAACCCATACGACCTGTCCAGCCTGCGGCTCATCCAGGTTGGTGGTGCACCGCTGCACCGCGAGATCGCCGAGCGGATCGGCCCGGCGTTCGACTGCCGGCTCCAGCAGGTCTTCGGGATGGCTGAAGGGCTGCTGACCTTCACCCGCGAGACTGATCCGAAGGAGACGGTGCTGAGCACCCAGGGCCGTCCGCTGTCGCCGGACGACGAGATTCGCGTCGTGGATGAAGCCGGCGTCGACGTCCAGGCCGGCGAGACCGGGGAGCTGCTCGCCCGTGGCCCGTACACCTTGCGCGGCTACTACCGGGCCGCCGAGCACAACACGCACGCTTTCACGCCGGACGGCTTTTACCGTACCGGTGACCTCGTCCGGCTTACCGCCACCGATGACATTGTCGTCGCAGGGCGCGTGAAGGACGTGATCATCAAGGGTGGTAACAAGGTGTCCGCCAGCGAGGTGGAGGGCCACCTGCTCGCCCATCCCGCGGTGGAGCGCGTCGCGGTGGTGCCGATGCCGGACCCGCTACTCGGCGAGCGCATCTGCGCCTACGTCCGGCCCGAGGGTGAGCCTCCGACGCTCGCCGTCCTTCGGGAGGCGCTGCAGGGTCGTGGGGTTGCGGACTACAAGCTGCCCGATCGGCTGGAGATCGTGGCGGACCTCCCCCTCACCGGGCTTGGCAAGATCGACAAGAAGGCACTCGCGGCGGATGCCGCAACCAAGGCTGCCGGCTCCTGACCAGCCACCTATGTAGACAGGGGACGGTCCTATGTCCAGCACCACGGCGGGGCAACCGCCAACCATCGATGTACTGCGTGCCGCCGTCGCCGAGATCCTCGGCACGGCACCGGACGCCGTGCCGGACGATGCAAACCTCGTCCGCCTCGGCCTGGACTCGCTGGGGATGCTGCGGTTGGCCAACCGGGTACGCCGCGCCGGGATCCGAGTCTCGTTCAAAGGCATGGCGACCGAGCCAACGCTGGCCGCGTGGGCTCGGCACCTGGATCGCGTCGCGGGCCAGCCGGCGCCCGGCTCCACCGTGCGGCGTGCGGCGGGAGCGACCGAATGAGGCGCTCCGCGATCGAGGACATCCGGGGTCTGCTCCGCGACGGCGGATCGTCCGTCGTGGACCTCATTCAGCGGACGCTGGCCGACATCGCGGAGCAGGACGCCACGCTCGGAGCGTTCGTCTCGGTGGCAGGGGAGGGCGCGCTGCGGGAGGCGGAGGCTGCGGATGGCCAGATTCGCCGCCGCGGGGACGCCGTGTGGGCCGAGCATCCGCTGCTCGGTGTGCCGGTCTCCGTCAAGGACCTCATCCAGACACGTGACCTGCCCACCGCGCGAGGCTCCATATTGGAGAACCGGCGTCCGCCGGTGGACGCACCGGCAGTGGCCCGGCTCCGAGCCGCCGGCGCGATCGTGATTGGCAAGACGGCCACGTCTGAGTACGGCTGGAGCGCCACCACCATCAGCCGAGTCGGCCCGCCGACCCGCAATCCGTGGGACCCGGAACGGTCGGCCGGCGGTTCCAGCGGCGGCGCCGCGGCAGCGGTCACCGCTGGACTGTGCGCGGCGTCCCTGGGCACCGACGGGGCCGGCTCGATTCGGATCCCGGCGGCGTTCTGCGGGGTCGTCGGGTTCAAGCCTTCGTTTGGTCGAGTGCCGTACGTACCACCCTGCGCCGACCGGCTGGCACACGTCGGGCCGCTGGCCGCCTCGGTGGGGGACGTCGCGGAACTGACGGCGATCCTGGCCGGTCCGCATCGAGACGATCCGGATTCTGGCGTCACCTCAGCTGAACAGGTGGTCCGATCCGCACCGCTGCGGATCGGCTGGCTCGAGTTCCCAGGTACGTCGGCCGAGGTCCGCGCGACCTGCGTCCAGGCGCATACCGCACTTGCCGCGGCAGGACACCAGATCGAGCCCGTCGAGGTCCCGTTCGCCGACCCCTACGCCGCACTGGTGGACCTGCTGGCCGCCGCCGAGGCCGCCGGCACGCCACCGGAGAGCGAGCCATGGTGCGATCCGGCACGGCTGGCGGTCGTCCGCCACGGCCGGACGGTCAGCGGCGAGACCGTCATGAGGGCCGAACAGGTCCGCCTCACACTGCGTGCCCGGCTGCGGCGGCTCATGGATCGCTACGACGTGCTCGCGATGGCAACGATCCCGATCGAGCCGTTCCACGTCGATGCCATCGGACCGGAGTGGGCCGAAGATCCGTCAGACCTGCTGTGGTTGGCGTGGTCGCCAGCGACCTACCCGTTCAACATGACCGGGCAACCGGCAATCTCCATCCCCGTTGGTCGCACGCCCGCTGGCCTCCCGGTCGGCCTGCAGCTGGTGGGGTCGGTCGGCGAAGACCACTTGGTGCTGGCCACCGCGCGGCAGGTGGAGGAACAACTCGATCCGCTGCCGGCACCGCCGCGCGGCGCGATGAAGGGGTGATTCAGCGATGTTCTCCCGATCCTGGTCCAGCCAGTACGGCGAGCGCGGCGTCGGGCGCCCGGCGTTCGTCGTCGAGTTCGACGTCTGGAACGACCGCCAGGCTGCTGCCGCAGAGCAGGTAGAGGGGGCACTGGCGGACATCGACCTGGTACGGCTGGTCTTCTGCGACCCACACGGGTTGGCCCGCTCGAAGACCCTGACCGTCGAGGCGTTCCGGTCCGTCCTGCGCAACGGCATGGACTTCAGCCCGGGGCCGTTCCTGTTTGACACGGCACATGCTGTAGCCGTGGACTTCCTGACCCACGACTCAGACGTCGGCGTTGGTGAGTTGCTCGGCGCGGGCGACTTCCTCGTCGTCCCGGACCCGACTACCTTCCAGGTGCTGCCGTTCACCGAGCCGCGCACCGCCTGGGTGCTCGGCGACGAGTTCCTTCGCGACGGCGCGCGTCATCCACTGTCCACCCGTGACGTGCTACGCCGGGTCTGCGCGCGGTACGCCGCACAAAAGCTGGCTCCGGTCATCGGGCTAGAGGTGGAGTGGTATCTGACCCGCCTGCTTGACGGTCCGGCCGGCAACGCCGGCAACGGCTTCGGGCTCCAGGGCGCCGCACCGCAGGTGGCAGCGGTCAACGCGGGATACCAGTTCAACCTCGACACCTATTCCGACTCCGTCGCCTGGGTCACCGGCCCGCTGGCATCGCAGTTGCTGGCCCTCGGCCTGCCGCTGCGGACGATGGAACACGAATCTGGGCCCGGGCAGCTGGAGTTCACTTTCAGTCCAATGTCTGCCATCGACGCGGCGGACGCGATGCTGCTGTTCCGCACGCTGGTCAAGCAGGAATGCGCCCGCCGCCGCTGCCACGCGTCGTTCATGGCGCTACCACGCCTCGACGGGTTCGACCCAAGCGGATGGCACCTGCACCAGTCGGTCGTGAAGCTCGCAGGCGGCGACAACCTCTTCGCCGCAGACGACAATGCGGAGGGAATGTCCGCGGAAGGCAAGGCATACGTCGACGGCCTGCTGGCACGGACGCGGGACTTTTGTCTGCTTTCCGTCCCTACCGTCAACGGCTACCGACGGTTCGCGCCCGAGTTCGCGCTCTCGCCGAGCCGGATCGGCACCAGCTACGAGGATCGCAGCACCATGGTTCGAGTGCTCGGCGCTGGCGTGGCGACGCACGTGGAAAACCGGATGGGGGAGCCGTGCGCCAATCCGTACCTGGCGATCGGCGCGCAGCTGGCGGCCGGCTTAGACGGGCTGGCCGGCGAACTGGGACCGGAACATGCTCCCGGCGGACCGGATGCCGGACCATCCGTGGAGCTGCCGCAATCGCTGCGAGAGGCCTTGGACGCGTTCCGCGACAGTGACCACGTTCGCCACTTGCTCGGTAGCCCGCTCGCGGCGTCTCTCACCAAGATCAAGGAAAGCGAAGTGACGCGGTTCGAGGACTGGTGCGCGACGACAGGGCTTCAGCGAGGCGATGTCGCCGGCCAGGTGACGGAATGGGAGCACCGTGAGTACTTCGGCGCATACTGAAACGCCAGGGCTGGCGACAACCGCAGGAGAGCCCAGCCTAGCTATGGGGAGAAGAGCGGCATGATTTCTCGCTACTCCCTGCCGCAGATGGCACAGTTATGGGCAGACCAGGCCCGCTATGCAACGTGGACGGAGGTCGAGGTCCTCGCCACCGAGGCGCAGGCGCGCCTCGGCCGAGTGCCCGCGGATGCGTTGGACGACATCCGACAGGCGAAGGTGCCGACCGCCGCGCGGGTGGCTGAGCTCGAACGGGACCGCGACCACGAGATTCTCGCCTTCCTCGCGGCGTTTTGCGAAACAATCCCGAACGCCTCCGCACGATGGGTCCATCTGGGAATGACCAGCTATGACGTCGTCGACACGGCACTGGGCCATACCCTGGCACGGGCCACGGACCTGTTGCTGCACGCGGCAGGACGGCTGCGCCGGGTCCTCGCGGACACCGCCGTCAAGCACTGGGATACCGCCTGCATCGGCCGCACGCATGGGGTACACGCCGAGCCCACCACATTCGGCCACAAGCTCGCCGGTCATGCCTTCGCGGTCGAGCGATGCATTCGCCGGCTGGTAGCCGCCCGCGAGGCCGTGGCGGTGGGCACGATATCCGGGTCGGTAGGCACGTACGCCTTGATCGATCCGTCGGTCGAGCGGTACGTCTGTGACCGGCTTGGGCTGGGCGTCGAGTCGGCTCCCAGCCAGGTGGTCGCGCGTGACCGGCACGCCGAGCTGGTGCAGGCGGTCGCGGTGCTGGGGGCGTGCATCGAGCAACTGGCCTTGGAGCTGCGGTTGCTTCAGCGCACCGAGGTGGTCGAGGTGGAGGAGCGGCGCAGCGCCGCGTACCAGGGCTCCAGCGCCATGCCGCACAAACGGAACCCGACCACCAGCGAACGGCTGTGCGGCATCGCTCGACTGCTGCGTTCGTATGTCACGGCGATGCTGGAGAACGTGGCGCTCTGGCACGAACGGGACTTGGCCCACTCCTCGGTCGAGCGGGTCGTCCTGCCGGACTGTCTGACGGTGGCGCATTACCAGGCCACAGCCGCCGCCGACCTGGTGGAAACACTCGAGGTATTCCCCGACCGGATGCGCGCGACCATCGACATGACTCGCGGGCGGGTGTACAGCTCGGTCGTGCTCGCCGACCTGCTAGCCAGCGGTATGGAGCGGGAGGCCGCGTACCGCCTCGTCCAGTCGGCAGCGGAGTGGGCGGCCGAGCATGGCGACGAATTCGGCGCCGCGCTACAGCGGCACGGCGTCGATCCAGGGCTGCTGACACCCGAGCGGTTCTTCAACCATCACGACGTGATCCTGACCCGATTGGAGGCCCTACGTGGACTGGAAGACTGAACGCGTTGACGGTGCAGACCTCGACCTGCGCGAGGTCCTGGCGGTCTACGAGTCGTCCGGCCTCGGTGAGCGCCGGCCGATCACCGACGATGTGCGGTTCGCCCAGATGATTCGCAACGCCAACTTGATCATGGTCTGCCGGCACCAGGGCGAGCTCGTCGGCATAGCTCGGAGCGTCTCGGACTTCTCGTACGTGACGTACCTGTCGGACATCGCCGTGACAGGCCGGCTGCAGCGGGCCGGGATCGGTCGCGCGCTCATCGACGCCACCCGTGCTCAGGCCCCGCGAGCCAAGATTGTGTTGCTGTCTGCGCCGGCCGCGGTCAGCTACTACCCGCACATCGGCTTCTCCGCGCATTCGTCCGCCTGGGTGCTCAACCCCTGATCCCGGGAAGCCAAATGACGTACGTGATTTCGGCTCCATGCCTCGACGTACTGGACCGTGCCTGCCTGGACGAGTGTCCGGTGGATTGCATCTACGAGGGCGAACGCATGATGTACATTCATCCGACCGAATGCGTGGACTGCAGCGCGTGCGAGCCGGTCTGCCCTGTCGAGGCGATCTACTTTGAGGCCGACCTGCCGGAGCAGTGGTCGGACTACGCGACGTTCAACGCGGACTTCTTCCGGGACCTCGGGTCGCCGGGTAGCGCCGCGAAGGTGGGCAAGACGGACAACGACCCGGCCTTCGTCGCTGCCCTGCCGCCGAGGCGGGCGTAGTGTCGTCGGAGGCGTCCGACGCCGAGACGCCCGGACGTCGACCCCGTCGGTCTGCCCGGTCCCGCAGACACGATGTCAGCACCACGCCAGACCGTCCGACGATCAACCCCCCCTATACTGAGCCCGTGCCGAAGCTATGGTCCGAGACGATCGAGGCTCACCGCCGCGCGGTTAGAGACGCGACGTTGGAAACCGCGGCGGCCCTGGTCGCCGAGCACGGGGTGGCTTCTGTGACGATGTCACAGATCGCCGAGGAGACCGGCATCGGCCGGGCCACGCTGTACAAGTACTTCTCCGACGTGGAGTCGATCCTCGTCGCCTGGCACGAGCGGCAGGTCGGCCAGCATCTGGACCACCTGGTGAAGGTGCGGGACCAGGTTGACGGCGCCGGCGAGCGGGTCCGGGTCGCCCTGGAGACGTACGCGATGCTGGCACACCACCAGCGCCACGGCGGCGAGCTATCCGCGATGCTGCACCACGGCACGCACGTCGCGCGGGCACAGCGGCGGCTCGTGTCGTTCCTGCGGGATCTGATCGCGGACGCAGCCAGAGCGGGCGAGGCCCGCAGCGACGTCTCGCCGGACGAACTTGCCCGTTTCTGCCTGCACGCGTTGACCGCAGCCGGGTCACTACCGTCGAAAGCAGCGGTGCGTCGCTTGGTGTCCGTAACGATGGCCGGGCTGCGCGACGACACCTAACAGTGATTCACCGCGTCGTGGTCGTCCCTGGACGGCCGCTGCTTTCTTCGCCGTGCCAGCCGCGAGGAACGCGGACGCCGTTCAAGGTGTTGTCGATGTCTGTTGGCTGGTCACGTCAACCCCCGCGGATACGTTTCGACGAACGGACGCCAGGCGGGCCGCCTGACCCGGCACGGGAGAGAAGGCGAGATGAGAGTCAACGATATCTACATCGCCGGCATCGGTACCTCCGAGCCCGACTACGTCGACACAGCGGTTGCTGTGGAGAAAGGGTGGTACAGCGCCGAGGACCGGGAGCGCAGCGGTCTGCTCTCGATCTCGATCGCAGGTACGACACCCGCACCCGACCTCGCCATCGAGGCCGCCCGGTTCGCCGTCGAGCAGTCGGGACACGCGCCGGAAGAGATCTGCGCCCTGTTCCACACGAACGTGCACCCGCAAGGGCCGGACGGATGGTCGGCGCAGCACTACATCAACCGCAACACCATCAACCAGCCGGTAACCTCCGTGGAGATCCGCAACGGGTGCATCGGGTTCTTCTCGAACCTGCATCTGGCCGCGTGCTATCTCGACGCCAGGCCCGACCGGATTGCAGCGTTGCTGACCTGTGCGGACAACTTCGGCACCCCGTCAGTCAACCGCTGGAACGCCTCGTCGCTGTTCGTCCTGGCCGACGGCGGCGGCGGGGTAGTGCTGTCCAAGCGCCGCGGTTTCGCAAAGGTCCTGTCGACCGAGTTCGCGTCCAACCCGGAACTCGAACTGCACCATCGTGGTGGGGAGAAAATCTTCCCGCCAGGCATGACCGTTGGTGGGACGCTCAACTTCGACGCGCGGATGGCGTACGTGCGCGAGCAGGCCGCCGACTCGGGGGCGCCGCCGATGACGGATTTCGGCTCGGTAGTGATCGAGGCGGCCGAGGGAGCTCTCTCCGAAGCCGGGGTGACGCTGGACGACATCTCCAAGGTGGTGCACGACGGCTTCGCCCGGTGGGCGCTGACCGACATATTCCTGGACCCGCTAGGTATCGAAGAAAAGCGGGGCATCTGGGAGTTCACCCGCAGGCTCGGACACGCGGGACCGCTGGACCAGATCCGCGGGCTCGAGTACGTCTGGCGTAACCGTGAGGTCGACGTCGGTGAGAAGGTACTCCTCGTCAGCGGCGCGCCAGGGATGGAAGCGGCCTGCGCCGTCGTGGAGATCACCGAACTCCCCTGACAATCGGACTCCCGTCGACCGGCGGAAGTTTTCGGCCCGGCCGTCAACGGCGGCCGGGCTGGCGTCGCGTCGTCGCCGAAGGCCTCCAGGTAGGGCGCAGCGAGCACCGCGCGGTGACCCGGTGCGGCACCAGGCCGTTCGATGATGACCCAGCCGGGCCCCTACGAGGCGACGCCCCCACGCCCTTATCGCTGACCTCGGCCGAGGCGTGGTCCAGGCTCTCAAGGACGCGGTCACCTTTCATACCTATGCCGCGGAAAGTGACAACTTCACGGCCGCGGGCATGCTACGACCTGGCCGGTGGCAGCGGCATCCCATCCACCGGCCGAGAGTGTGTTTGCCTGTCGCGCGGACGTTTGGCGCGAGGCATGCAACGACCGAGCTACCGTGCTACCCAGGTCGCTACGGTACGTCTAGACCTAGACCTTGCAGTGTAGGTCGCTAGCCCTGACGGCGCGGCCTACCTTGAGACAGGCGACCAGAAGGAAAAGCGATGCCGACCCTTCAAGCACAGGTCCCAACCGAACGTGCCAGCCGGTACCTTACCCAGTTCTGCAAGCACGCCACCGCCATGGGAAGCGGCGGTCATCGTGCAGGCGTGCACCTACAAGGCAGGATGACCCGCGGTGGCGTGCGGGTGGCCGCCAACTGGTCCGACAGCGAGGGGACCATCACGTTCACCCCCTGGGGCCGGTGCATCCTGACCGCCGACGCGGACGCGCTCACTATCCGCGTCGATGCCAGTGACCAGGACGGCCTCACTCAGATCCGCGACATCGTCACCCGCAACCTGCTCCGGTTCAGCAGCCGTGATCCACTAAGCGTCATCTGGGAGGAACCCCCGGCTCCTGGCGGCGTCCCCGTCACGCCGGTCACGGAAACCACGCCGCAGCCCGGACGAGACGCGCGACGCGTCCGGCTCCAGGTCGGCCTGCTCATCCTGGTCGGCGTCTTGGCCATTGGGGTGCATGTCGGACTGGCTGGACCGTTGGTGGGGCACTCACGGTGGGCCGGCATCGCCAGCGACTTGGTCGTGGCGGCTATTGTCGCCAAGCTCGCGGTCGTCGCCTGGACTCACTATCGAAGCCGACGCCGCAAGGTCGCTACCGGCACCGACCACAACTGAGACAAGACAACCAGACCTGCGGACGTGGCGCGGGAAGGACTGTCGGTGGTGATGCAATCCAACGCGGGCCCGTCAGCCGTGCCCGCAGCAACCGGCATGTCGAGATACCGCACATCCGGGACGGGCTGACTGGTCGTGGATCTCAGCAACGGCCCCTACGTCGTGCCGTACCAGAGACCCGCCCGCACGGCGAGATCGCCCGGGATCCGCTTCCTGGAAGGTAATCACGTCCGCCCGCCTGGTCGGCGTGATCGACAAATGCGATGGGTGCCCATTTACAGAGAGACCGATACTTCAGGCGGCGGCGATCGACCGGTCTTCACGACTTGGCGGCCGAGCGCGCGCGAATGTCCGCCAGCCTGGCCTAGCTCGAGCGGCGTACCGCCGCGACGGTGAGCATGACGAGCCGGTGAACCGCTTGTGCTGACGGCAGACTGCCAGCCGCGGTGAGTGCGTGCAGGCAGTAGGTCGCCAGCTCGCCGGCCGGCACGTCGTCGCGTACGTGGCCCGCGACGGCGGCCTCGGCGAGCAGGTCACGGATCATGCCGTGGACCTGCTGCTGGGCGTGGGCGACGTGTTGGTCCCGGTGCAGCAGCCCCACCAGGCCGCTGTCGTGCTGGCCGTGTCCACGCTGGGACAGCATCGCGTACGCCTCCAACACGGCCCGCAATCGGGCATCGGGGTCGCCGACCTGGTCGCGTATCTGCGTCAGTTGGGCGAGATGGGCGGCGATCTGCCGTTCGTGCCAGGCGGACAGGATCGCCTCGACATCGGGAAAGTACTTGTACAGCGTCGCTCGGCCGATCCCGGTCGCCTCGGCGATCTGCGACATTGTCACCGCCAGCAGTCCGCGATTGGCCACCAGCGCCGCCGTAGTGTCCAGGATCGCGTCCCGCACCTGCGAGCGGTGCGCCTCTATCGTTGCGTCCCACAGCCTCGGCACTCCACCATCATACGCCACGACGGAACCTCGACATGGCGGCTTGACACCGACATCTTGTCTCGTAAAACTGGAGGTGTCCGTCGCCCATATGAGGAGGAGCCACCATGGCTGATCCACCCCGTCCAGCGCAGGTGCCACCCCGTACTGAAGCCGGGTCGACGCCGATGCCGCGCTGGGTCAAGTTGTCGGTGATCGTCGCCCTGCTGGCTATCGCGCTATTGGTCGCAATGCTGCTGGCCGGCGGACACGGCCCTGGACGGCACTCCCCGAACAGTGGGACGAGCCCGGGCGTCAGCGGTGGCGGCCACGCGCCACCGGTCGGGGGGCACGGATGATCATGCCGCCGCCGGTACGCCGGCTTGCGCTTACCGTGCACGTAACGACGTCGGTCGGCTGGCTCGGAGCGGTATCCGTCTTCGTCGTCCTGGGTGTGGTGGGGATGGTCAGCCAGGACACGGACGTGGTGCGTGCGGCTTATCTAATTATGGAGCCAACCGCCTGGTATGCGTTGGTGCCCTTGGCATTCGCGTCGCTGGCCAGCGGGCTGGTCCAATCGCTAGGCACCACGTGGGGTTTGGTGCGGCACTACTGGGTGATTTTCAAACTTGTCATCAACATCGGCGCCGTCGTAGTGCTGCTCATGTACACCCAGACGCTGGCCGGTCTGGCGGACGCGGCAACAACCCCAGCCTTTACCCCCGAGGCTCTCGGGCCGCAGCGCGCCTCACCGACCATCCACGCGGTGGTGGCGCTCCTACTACTTGTCCTGGCCACGATTCTGGCCATCTACAAACCGCGGGGCACCACGCGGTTCGCTCGCCGCAGACAGCGTTCGACGCCAGCGGACCGGCCGGAACCGGTCCGCTCGTAGCAGACCTCACGGCGGACGGCGGCAACGGCCCGTCATCCCTTGTGGGGGTGGGCGTGCGGCGCCGCTGCCAGCCGACACCAAGGTGGCGGTATTCGGTAGGGCGGCGGTAGCGGCGTGGCGGAGGCGACTCAGCTTGGGGCGTACGGTTGCTTGATCGACCGCAGACGCGGGGCGTTGCTCCGGCGGGCGCGCAGTAAGGATCTGGTCGTGGTCATCGGGCCGATCAGGGTGGAGTAGCCACCCGGGAGCGCGATTGTGCGAGCGCGGTGAACAACGTGTCGGTCCAGCGCAGCGCGGGCCCTCGTCGTCGCCGTAGGTCGCTCCCAGTCGACGATGAACTCGACAATGAGATGGTCCCTGCCGAGTATTGAACGCGGTCGCGGGCGGAACGTGTGGGGCTGACCGCCGTGGTGTTGGAATTCCGGCGGACATGGTTACCAGGCCCCAATAGACGCCGAGCTCGATCATCAGCCTTCAACTACTACCTCGGTGCCGGGCTGTGGGGACTCGCATCCGCCCGCCGGTCATCGGCTGAAGCTGGACCGATGCGTGCAGGCGAGCGAGTTCGATGGCGTCGGAGTCTCGGCCCGGCCGGACCACGTAGCGGTCGTTTCTCTGTGTCATGCCCTTTTCTCCTAGCGGCAGTTCCTGACCGTCCGGGCCAGGACTTCTCCGTGCCAGCGCACCATCAGCGGAGCGCGTCACCGCGGGTGAGCAGAATTGCTGGCCGAGCAGCGTCGCCGCGCGGGATGGTCGGCGTCCATCGACCGCTTACCTGGTGCGGGTACTCGGTGTTAGGGCGAGCGCGGCGATGGCGGTCACGATGGCGACGATCGCGCCGGTGGTGAAGCCGCGGGTGAACCCGTTGGTGCCGGTGCCTGCGATGCTGAGGGCGGCGATGCTGGGTACGGCCGCCGCACCGAGTGAGGCGCCGAATTCGTGGAAGGTGCTGACGATTCAGGAGGCCAGGCCGGCTTCGTGGGCCGCTACCTGCCCGAGCGCGGTGGCGGAGGTCACCACGAATAGGGACCCGGTGCCGGCGGCTGCGATCGTCGTGCCGGCCACCATGGCGGCGGCACTGTTCCAGATCGCGGGGATGGCCAGTGCGGCGGCGGCGATGGTAAGCCCGGTGACCGCGAGGGTTCGGGCGCCGGTGCAGCCGAAGATGCGGCCGGCGAGGCGGGCGCCGAGCATGGTGGATAGCGCGATGGGAAGGAAGAGCAGGCCGGTGGTCCGGGTTCACGACCTGATCCGCCGGGGCCAGGGCGCAGGCGTGTTCCGAACCGACATTTCGGCCGACCTGCTAGCCAGCGTCCTGCACCACATCCTGTACGGCGCCGCCATCGACGTGGCAAGTGGACGGCTCAATCCGACAGATGCACCACATTTCGTCGCCGAGATGGCCTTGGCTGTATGTGCGGTCCCAACGAGCCCGCAGTGGACCGGACCGACCATTGTGGTCCAACCGGGCGTGGATTGCAGGGCCGCTCGATCATGACCAAACGTCAGTAGTCCATCAGGTCAGAAGAAGTTGGAGTTAATCAAAGACTCGTCTATATTTATTAGTGTCTATCTCCTACGGTTCGGAGGTGGCAGCAGACCGACTCGCCGCACGCCGGGGTCGCCCGCACCTCAACGTCAACGCGGGCAACCGAAGCGGCCGCCACATCGTCTACACGATCTGGCAGGCGAGCCACTTCGACCAGTCCTACGACTTCTGCAGCGACGTCGTCATAGTCTAACGCCCAACTGGAAGCCGGACCCGCAAATCCGCTCACCCCACGAGGGCCTCCAGACGCGGAGGCCGGCGTGCGGTCCAGATCGGTCCGTTGGGAAGCGGGCGTGTTTCCACCCGATCCTGGTGCACCGCATCCCGGCGCCACCGCGGCAGTGCTCGACCCGGGCGTTCAAGGCACTCGGCGACCCGGTCCGGCAGCAACGGATATCGGCGTCGCGGGCGAGGTGTCGCCATCCCACCGCATCCGAGGTCAACGGCCTGGTCTTGTCGCCGAGGCATTCTCGACGCGGCGGGGCGCCTCGCCGCCACCGTCGAAGTGCGGTGGCCGCAGATCCTCGCGTTCTTTCCAGACCGGCGCCACCAACGCCGGCTCCGAAGGCGCCGACCGCGTGATCAAGACCGTCGCCCGCGACGCTTACGGCTTCCGCAACCCGAGAACCAGCGTTTACGCACCCGCACGCCACCCGGAGAGCACGCGGACACCTCAATCCCAGCTAAGTCAATCCAGCCCCAAACGGGCGGGAACCGCACTGGTCATCACCGTCGAGGCGCCGCTTGGCCGACCTGGCGAACTACTCGGATGGGATCGTCCGGGTGGCTTGGATGGCGCGGCGCAGTCGACCGTCGGCAGCCAACTCCCCGAACATATAGATCTCCACGGTGATGGTGCCGCCCTTACGCAACTCCGCGATGAGCCGGTACCGGGCGGCGACCTGGTCGCCGTCCACAAGCGCCTGCTTCACCTCGACACGGAGACCAGCGGCCCGTTTGCGGGCCGGACGGATGTGATCCAGCAGCCGCTTCCGGTCCAGCAGCACGCCGTCGTTGACCAGCTCATAGTCCGGCGTGTGGTAGCGGTCAAGCACAGTCGCCGGATCCTCATCGCCCAGCCCTGCCTCCTGCGGATAGCGGACCAGATAGCCGGTCAGATCGGTACGGGGCGTCATTTGATCTCCCTGAATCGACTTATCTTTGACACCGTGTCTACGATAATGTGGGGCGGTAAATTAGACAACGTGTCAGAAATAACAGGTGATCGGCGCCGCCGGCGGCGTTCGGACGCCCAGCGCAGCGCAGCCGCTGTACTCGACGCCGCCGTCGAGGTGCTCGGTCGGCATCCGGACGCGAAGGTGGAACAGGTCGCCGCCACAGCTGGCGTCACCCGCCAAACCGTCTACGCCCACTACCCGTCCCGGCCACTGCTCGTGGCCGCGGTCATCGACCGCATCACTGCTGAAGCCGTCGCCGCCCTCGACGTCGCCGATGTTGACAGCGGCACCGTCACCGAGGCGCTGCTGCGCTGGCTGGACGTCAGCTGGCGGCTGTTCGACCGGTACCCGCTGCTGCTGCACCCCTCGGCGACCCCTATAGACCAGGCGGACGCCGACCGTCAGCATGCCGCGGTCATCCAGCGGCTGGAGCGGCTGATCGAGCGCGGCCAGGCCACCGGCGAGTTTGACGGCACTCTCAGCCCGGCCTGGTTGGTCTCCGCGACCATCGCGCTCGGACATGCGGCCGGCGGCGAAGTCGCCGCCGGCCGCATGACCACCGAGCAGACGGCGGCAGCGCTGCGCCACAGCATCCTGCGTGTGTACGGCGCCCGCGAGCCCTGACCAGCGCCGGTCTCCTGCCACTACCGGGTCCACTCGATGTTGATCGTGCGCCCAGCGCGGTTTTGGATCAAACGTCGAGAACGGCTTCTTCGTTGAGGTAGCGCCCGGGTGAGGTGCCGACGGTTCGGCGAAACGCCGCGAGGAAAGCGCTCGGGGTCGCGTATCCCACGGCGTGCGCGGCTTGCGACACCGTCCGTCCTTCGGCGAGCAGAGGCAGGGCGGCCCGCAGCCGCATGTGGGTGCGCCAGCGGTCGAAGCTCATCCCGGTGTCGCGGACGAACAGCCGGGTCAGGGTCCGTCGGCTCACGCCGATGGCGCGTGCGTGGGCCTCTAGGCTCCGGGAGTCCGACGGGTCGGAGAGCAGGGTGTCGGCCACGGCGCGTACGCGTTCGTCAACGGGAGGCGGAACGTCGATCGGCAGGGCTGGCAACGGGTGTAGCAGGTCCAGCACCACCGCCTCGGCCCGCAGCCGCGCGTCGTCGGCGAGGTCATCACGGGCGAGGTAGCCGATCAGATGGGCGAGGAGCCCGTCGACGCCGACCGCAGTGGGCGCCGCCCAGTCCAACGCGCACCGCTCCGGGTTGAGGTAGAGGCTGCACAGCACCGCGTTGCGGGTCGCGCCGGTTCGGTGGACGACTCCCGCAGGCAGCAACAGGGCCCGCGTGGGCGGTAGGACCCAGTACGAATCGCCAACGGCGACGCTGAGCACACCGCTCCGCGTCCACGCCAGCTGGTGATGCGTGTGGCTGTGCGGGGAGATCCACTCGCCCGACGCCAGCGGGAAGTGCCCGACAACGATCACCCCTACCCCGGTCGGGACAGCAGTGTCGACGGCCTCGATCATGCGCTACAGGCTATGTCCTCAACACGATATGGTCTGGCCCCATCGCAGATTGTGGCCAGGTTTGGTCGGCACATAGCGTCGTTGAGTGCTGATCAATCCCTTATCCCACCGCTTTACGACCAGGCCCTGCACACCGACGGAACACCTGTCATGACGGCGGTGTCTGCCGCGGTCACCGACCGGCGCCGAGCGGCGCTGGTCGTGCTGTGCTTCGTGCAGTTCATGCTGGTCCTGGACGACACCGTGGTGAGCGTCGCCCTCCCGAGCCTCCGTGACGACCTGGGCTTCAGCGCCCAGGGGCTGGCCTGGGTCGTCAACGCTTACTTTCTGACCTTCGGCGGACTGCTGGTGCTGGCCGGCCGCATGGCCGACCTACTGGGTCGGCGCCGCGTCTTCGCCGCCGGCGTAGCGCTGTTCGGCGTGGCGAGTCTCGCCTGCGGGCTCGCCCAGCAGCCCTGGCAACTCGTGGCCGGGCGGTTCGTCCAGGGCGCGGGTGCGGCCATGGCCAGCCCCGCCGCGCTGTCCCTGATCACCCTGTTGTTCCCCGGCACTCATGAACGCAGCAGAGCACTCGGCATCTGGGGTGCGATCGCGGCCCTGGGCGGCACCTCGGGCCTGATGATCTCCGGCGTGCTGACCGACCTCGCCTCCTGGCGCTGGATCTTCCTGATCAACCTGCCCGTCGCGGCGGTGGCCCTCGTACTGCTGCCGCGGCTGGTCGCCGAGAGCCGTGCCAGTCGCCGGGCCCGTCTCGATGTGCCCGCCGCCGTCCTGGGCACTGCCGCCGTGGTGTCCCTGGTCTACGGCCTGCTCCAGGCCGGGGAAGCCGGCTGGGCAGACGTAGCCGTTCTCGCCCCCCTGCTACTAGCCGCCGTCCTGGCGGCTGGGTTCCTCGTAGCGGAGTCGCGGGCGGCGCAGCCGCTGGTACCGATGTCGTTCCTGGCCGATCGAACACGTGCCGTCGCCAACGGCGCGACCCTGCTGTTCTCCGCGGCCATGTACGCGATGGCCTTCCTACTGATGATCCACCTGCAAACGGTGCTCGGTTACAGTCCGCTCCAGGCCGGCGTCGCCTACCTGCCCTTCGGCGCCGGAATCCTCGTGGGAATGTGGCTTTCCACCAGGGCGATCACGAGGATGGGAGTGCGCTGGACGTTGGTCCTGGCATTCCTGATCACCTCTGCCGGGCTGCTTCTGCTGTCCGGCGTGGCGGCGGGCGATCCGTACGCGGCGGGCGTGCTGCCTGGCATGCTCGTCACGAGTCTGGGATGCGGGCTGAGCCTGCCGGTCCTGACGGTGGCCGCCGTCGCGGGCACGACCGAGGAGAACGCCGGTCTCGGCTCGGCCTTGTTCAGCTCCGTGCAACAGATCGGCGGCGCGGTAGGAGTGGCCATACTGGTCACCGTGGCCGAACGCCACAACGACGCCCGGGCCGGCTCCCCGCGATCAGCGGCGGAAGGGTTTTCGTTCGCGCTCACCATCGCAGCCGGCCTCGTCGCCCTCGGCGCCATTCTCATCGCCACCCTGCTCCGAACCGCTCGCCGTCCCGCAGCCGGACCGACGAGGTTGGACGGAGCCACACAGGACATGGGCAACATCAACATCTGAGCGGCTGTACTCGACGACACCTAGCAGGGGTGGCACCGTCACGGTGCCACCCCCTGCCGGGTTTGGGTCAGCTGGCCGTACAGGTCAGCGTGGGTGCGGTGTTCGTGCTGTGCCAGGCTCCGTTGAACCCGAAACTCGTGCTCTGGCCGGCACTCAACCGGCCGTTGTAACTCGCGTTCACGGCCGCCACCGACGCGCCGCTGGAGGTTACCGTCGCGTCCCACGAATTCGTGATGCTCTGGCCCTTCGGCCAGGTCCAGCGGCAGTGTCCAACCAGCTGATCGCGCTGCTTGCCGGCACCGTCACGGTGGCGCCGAAGCCATTGCTCCACTCGCTGGTCTTGGCGTACGTCAGGGTGCAACCGCCGTTGCTGGGCGGCGGTGTTGTCGGCGGCTCAAAGGCATCGTGGCGATCGCGGCCGGCGCCGCCGCGTCCTCGACGGCGCTGATCGGGTTCGGCCTGGACTCGTTCATCGAGGTCTCCAGGAGAGGCTGTCATGGGCGGTCTCCTGCTGTCGTTGACCGGTCAGCGGACACCCCATCTTGGCCCTGACAGCGATCGATTTCAACGTTTCAGGAGAATCGGCGATAACGTCGTCGGCGAACGCGTGCGGCGGCGGCGCGGCGGGTTGAGCAACGCTGCGCCGGTTTGGCGATATTCCTCCACGGTGGACGGTTCCGGATCTCGTTGAAGTCGCGTGCATACGGGTTCGCCTCCTGAGGTTCGACATTGAGAAGGGACCGTTACCGGCGGCGCCGGTTACGGACGCGCCAACTGGTAACGGCACCCGGCGGAACGAGCCGGAATGGTGCTGCCGCAGTGGCGGGCGCGATGCTCAGGCTGACCGCAGGCATCACGTCGCCACCTTCGGCCTTCGGCAGCGGGAAGCCTTCGAGCACTTCGGCGAACTCGTCGCCGAGCTGCTCAAGCTCTCGAGCGCGGCGGCGGCTGCCAAGCCTGGCGCGGCGCACTGCGTGGTCCACAAGGCGCACCGCAACCCGCGACAAGTCGGACGACTGATCCCCTGGCAGCCACAGCCGCGAGGGTTTGCCTATGGCAGGGTGAGCGGGTGAGGCAGTACCGGCGCCGGACCGTGCTGGCGATCTGGGTGGCCGCGGCGGCGCCGATGGCGCTGCTGGCCTGGGTGGTCGCGCCGTCGGTGGGCTCGCCGTCGAGTCCCCGGTACCCGCTGACGCTGTTCCTGGTAGAGATCGCCGGCCTGCTCTGGCAGGGAGTGCTCGCGCTCGCGTTGGTGGTCTGGGAGCGCCGCGGCGCGGCGGACCTGCGAGTGGGGGACGCACTGTGGCTGCGGGCGCCCGTCGACCGGGCCGCCCGGCCTGGGGGCAGGCTCTGGTGGTGGTTGGTCCCGTTTCTGGTGGCGTACGGGGTGCTGCAGGTGCTGCCCGTCGAGTTTCCCGCGCCGAGCGGGCACAGTTTCGGCGAGTTCCTCGGCTCCGACGCGGCACGCGAGGAACTGCGCGGTGCGTGGGGGCTGCTGGCGCTGGTGGTTGTCGGGCAGTTGGCCAACACGGTCGTGGGCGAGGAGTTGCTGTTTCGTGGCCTGCTACTGCCCCGGATGCGCGGCGCGTTCGGCCGGGCGGATTGGGTGGCCAACGGCGTGCTGTTCGGGCTGTATCACGTGCACATGCCGTGGTCGATCCCTGGCGCGGTGATCGCGGGGCTGCTGTTCGCGTACCCGACCCGGCGGTTCCGCAGCGCGTGGATGGGCATCGCCATCCACTCCGCTCAAAGCGTGGTGGTCGTCGCGGTCGTCATGGCGCTGGTCATCGGATGAGTAACGACCTTGTGCGCAGTAGTTGATGGTGGGTGGCCTGGGTGTTTACCAGGTGAGGCCGGCGGATTTGTCGGAGACGAGGCCGGCGATGGCGTTGATGGTTTCGGGGAGGAGTTCGCGGCGGCCGGTGAAGCGTTGTAGGACGCGCCACCATTTCGGTTCTGCGATGGTGTGTTCGACGGCGATCCGTTGTGAGGACTGGTGTTTGCGGTCGTGTTCCCATGTGGTCTGTTGCTGCGGTGTGTAGTCGTGTTCCGGTGGGGGTGGCGAAGCCGCGTCGGGCCAGTAGCGGCCGGATCTGGGTGACGGCGCGGGTGACGGTGCTGCGGTCGACGTGGTAGGCGACGGCGAGGGCGGCGTGTGGGATGGCCAGGCGTAGGTGGACCAGGGTGATCACGACCCGGTCGGTGAAGCTCAGCCGTGGTCGGCGGCCGGCACCGGCTTTGCGGATCCGGGGGCGGGTGCGGCGGGTGTGTAACCGGTCCTCTCGCGCCGCGGTCCAGGCGGGCTGCAGTTCGGTCAGGAGCAGGCCTAGGTGGTTGCGGCTGAGGCCGGTGAAGGCACAATGGGCGAAGGCCGCGCGGATTGCTTTGATCGACACAATCAAGACATCTGCGCGGCCGTCTATGTCTCGGTCAAGCCGCCACGCCGCCCAGCACTACTGCGCACAAGGTCGTAAGCCGGGCCGGTGCGGCTCCGACGGATGGGCGATCTGACCAATAGAAGTAGGAGACGATCGAGCCGCTCGTGTGTCTTGTCTACTCGCCGCCCGTCGACGTCGGCCAGAAGGGGGCGACGTAGATGATTGCTGGTGGCGCGGCGGGCATCGTCAACGACTGCGCCTCATCGGTCGCAGGCTCCGGTGCATAGCACACCTGAGCCACCGGGTCGTAGCTTCCGTTGGCGCCGGCTATGGCGGCCTCCGCGCTGATCATGTTGGGCAGGACGACAAACGGCCCGTCTGAGCGCGTCGACTCGGTCATCGAGGACTGCTGCTCGATTGCTGGCCGTAGCAACGGGGGTAGCGAAGGCAACAGGGTGCGGATGCCGCGCTCGTCGGCGGTTCCCGACGGCGGTCCTGACAGGGCGGCGGCGCTGATCCAGATGGCGGCGTCCGCGCCGTACGGGAAGATCAGGCCACGAATGTTGGCGAACATGCCGCCGGCCGCGGTGAATTCACCGGTTGCCATGGAGACGGCACCGGCCGGAGCGCGGTACACGCCCATGGCGTACTGATAGGCGGAGACTGGTCCGAGCGGCACCGCGCGGCTGAACTGGCCGGCGGCAGCGGGCGGTATTGGCACCGCAGCCTGAGCCGTCTTTACCGGCATCGTCGCACGTGTGGCGCGTACCCATGGGGCTTGCCCCAGGGCGTCGTCGGTGAGGGCCCAGATGCCGGTTCGGCCGCTGAGCTGGCCGATCGCTTGGCCAGACTCCGAGGTGGCGAGAATGGCCTGTTGTGACTCGACCGTGGTGAAGTGCACCAGGTCGGGTTTGGCGCTGGGCGCGCCCAGCGCCTGCGGACCGCCATAGATTCGCACGGCCCCGCCGATCACCGCACCAATCACCGCACCGGTCGCGGCGTCCACGATGTACGCCTCAACGCCGGAGAACTCGCCGCCCCCAACGTCCTGCACTCCTCGGAACGAGATCGAGCTGGCCGCACCGCCCAGGGCCATGGCGGTGACCACGCCGTACCCGGCCCGCGCGAGTGCCGTGCTCACTCCACCCGGCACCGCGAACAACGCCAGCGCCTCGCCAGCCACCTGCAGCTCGGACACACTGGGCTGAACGCGTCCGGCCTTCACGTCGGCAGGGGACGGCGCATTCGCCACGTTTGGCCGAAGCAGGATGTAAGCCCCGACGGCGACGGGAATCAGCCAGAACAGACCCTGTGGCGTGTCCGGATCGACGCGTACACGGTGATCGCCGCGGACGGCCGCTGACTCCGCGTCTGCGGCCGAGACCACTAGCCCGCCTGCGCGCATCTGCTGGGCGTGCACCAGTTCGTGGTCGATGGTGGCATCTCGACCTGGCCCACCCTGCTCGTCCAGGCCGGCCCCCAGGGCGACCTGTCCGCGAAACGTGTAGGCGTGTACGCCCATCCGGGCGGCGGCTGCGTGGCTGGTGGGCCCGTCGTGGATGGGAACGGCCGCGACGGACGATGACGGTGAGCCGGATATGCCATTCGCAGCCACCGAGTGGCGCTCGCCCGCGGCTGCCAGTGGGTTCGATCCCAGGATCTGCAGCGCCGCGGCCGTCGGCGGGGCCGACGCGGCGGACTGCCCGGCAGCCAGGGCCTGAGCAACAGCACGGTTGCCCGCCGTTTGTTGCAGACGCAGCAGGGTAGCGACGGCGGGGTCAGCGGCAGCTTCGGATCGGCTTCGGGCGAGCGGTTCCAGCGTGGCGGCGGCGTCGCCACGGCGCTCTCGGCTGCCCAAGGAGCCCACAGCCCCATTAGAGCACGGTAATCCAAGGTCATGCCGGCCCGAGACCGGTCGTCACGACCGGCAGGGTAGTGGAATTTTCGGGCGTGGACTTGGACTTTGCGTCGCCACAGTGACCAGCTTGCCGGCGGGCCTAGGCAATGGTCAGGGTCTCGGCAATGGTCAGGGTGATCAGGTCGGCGTCGGAGGGCTGGTGGCGGTGACGACCATGGGCCATGGGGTCTGCGGGTGGATTCGATCGCTGCCGAGGTGTGCCGACGGCTGTTGGGGTCGTCAATTGAGAGAAGCGGAAGTGGAGCCGAACCGGAAGCGGAAGTAGAGAGGAAGGGAGCGGAAGCGGAAGTCGGGGCGGAACTGGTCGCCGCTACCCGATGCGGGGCGTGCGTCGGACGGACGGACGTCGTGGTCGGCGGAGTCCGATTGCCGAGGCGACGAAGGTAAGTGGCCGAACGAGCTGGCGGCGGGTGGGCCGGACGAGCTCGGCGGCCGTTCGAGCGGCGGAATGGATGCTGTGGGGTCGGGGTCTCGACCCCGTCTTGAGGTCTGTGACGGGTTATGGCGCGGGGTGGTGGGCGGTGATGGTCTGGGCGAGTTTGCGGTGGGCGCCGGCCAGGCCGCGGGGTTGCGCGATCCCGATGGTGGGGTTGCTGCTGTTGGGTTTGACGAGGGTGCCGCGGCGTACCCAGACGTCGGTGGGTCGGATCAGGTAGTTGGTGGTCAGGATGGTGGCGTGGTGGGCCAGGAGGAACTCCAGGATGTAGTGCAGTTTCTGACTGCTACGGGAGTACCGGCTCAGTGCCGATGTGCAGGCGACGAAGTCGCCGCCGGTCGCCTGTTCGAGCAGGTCCGTCAGGTTTTGGTCGAAGCGCGGGTCGATCGCGCTGAACACCGTGGTGGCATCGTCGTGGGTGGCCGGTGGTGCGGTGGCTAGCTCGTCGCCGCTGGGAAGGTCCGGGATCGGGGCGGTGGGTAGGCGCAGCGGTTGACGGCCGCCGTCGGCGAGGCTTCGGTCAGCGCGTTCAGGCATGCCCAGGCGCGGGGGTAGCGGGTGGCCAGGCCGGTGAATGGGTTGGGGCCGTTGTAGTTGACGGGGTTGCGGCGTCGTGCGGCGAGGAAGTGCGATAGCGGGCCGGTGGCGTACTCGGTGGCGGGGATGATGCCGGTGGTGAGTTCGCCGTTGTGGTGGGCCTGTTCGAGCAGGCTGTTGCGGACCACCAGGGTGACTTTCGCCTTGAGATCCAAAGAGGTGTCGAGGGGCTTGTGGTCGAAGACCTCTTCGACGAACGGGGCGATCAGCACGTCTTGGTCGCGCGGTGGCAGGGCGGCCAGCGCTTCGGCCCGTTGCAGGATGTCCTGGCCGATCCGTCGGCCGAGGTCGCTGTCGACTCCGCAGGCGGTGGTCAGCATGTGGGGCAGTACGTCACCGCAGTATTCGATCATGTGGTTGGGGTTGGGACTGGTCATTTCCTTCACCCGTTCGCTGTTTGACATCTGCAGGTCAGGTCGTGCTTCGAGTTAATCGTCGCTTGTGGAGCGGTGTGAGGTCCGGCCGACACGCAAGGCTTCGTGCAAGCCTTATGCCGTCACGCTTTCGGGGGAGTTGCTACCGCGGTCTGGGGCGGCTACCGTCAACGCATGCACACCGTTTCCCAGCGGATGTGCTTGGTGTGCGTGGCCGAGTCCCCCCTCGGACACGTACCAAAACCCCACACGAATCCGGGTCGGGCGTCGCCGCGACCCGGATTCTGTTGTTTCCGGGGTCGTAGGTGACCGTGAGCCGAAGCTGCCGGTAGATCTCGCCCTTACTCTCGGGGTTCGCCTGCCTGATGGTCTGCCGGACGTGGTCGAAGGTCCGCACTAGCCGTTGGATGTCGTCTGTGCTGAGTCGGGTGATCTTGTTTATCTCGACGGTGGGTGTCGGTCGGCGGGCGAGCACAGCCGTACGTTGTGTGTTGACCTCTGCGATCCATCCGGCGATGGTGGCCGGGTCGCCGCCTGCCTCGGCTATGGCGCGGTAGCGGGCCAGCTTCTCGTCGCAGGCGGCGAGCAGGGCTTGGGTGTCGTCTTCGGGCGGCGTCACCTTTACCCGTTCTTGCGGTTGCGCTGCGTGGAGTTGACGGATGGTGTCTGCTACGTGGTGTGGTGCGAAGGCTTGCATGAGCCATTGATCGATTAGTGGTAGTACGTCGGGTTCGCGCAGGTAGACGTTGCGTGGGTGTTGGACGTGGTTGGCCAGGGCGTATTCGGCTGGGTAGCGGCAGCGGTAGTAGGGGGCGCCGTGGCTGTATTGGCCTTGCATCTTGCGGCCGCAGAGTCCGCAGATGAGCAGGCCGCGTAGGGAGTAGCTGCGCTTTACCCGTTCGCGTTGGCGGGTATGGCGTCCCCGTCCGTGCTGCGCGCTGATCTGTTGGGCTTGCTCGAAGTCTTCGACGCTGACCAGCGGTTCCTGGACGATGGTGTCGGACCAGACCCAGGTGTCCTCGTTGTTCCATCGCATCCGGGTTTCGTAGCCGAGGGCGACGTCTTCGACGTCGAGGAGTACCTCGTCTTTGCGCTGTTTGTTCCAGACTTGGCGGCCGGTGTAGCGGGGGTTGGCGAGGATGGCTTTGATCGCGCTTTTGGCCCAGCCTTCGCCGGTGCGGTGGTGGTTGCGGGCGGGGTCGGCGGCGGATGGCGACGGGATGTTGTCGCGGGTGATTTGTTCGGCGATGGCGAAGATTCCCAGTCCGGACAGGTACAGGGCGAAGATGCGCTTGACCACGGCGGCGGTCGCGGGGTCGGGTTCCAGCTTGTGGAGGCGTTTGCCGTCGGCGGCCTTTGCGGGGTTGGGGTGTGGCCCGGCGTCTACGAGCCGGTATCCGTATGGTGGCCTGCCGCCGAGGAAGCGTCCCTCGATCTTTGCCTGGGCCGCCATCGCGGTGCGGACGCGGATCTTGACGCGGGACCGTTCGCCTTTGGACATCCCGCCGAACACGCTCATGATCAGGTCGTGGGCTTCGGAGTCGGGGTCGATGGGGCCGCCGACTTCGGGTACCCACAGTTGGACGCCGTAGTGGGTGAAGACGGGCATGGTCAGCCCGTACTGGTTGCCGTAGAAGGCGCGTTGTGGTTCGCCGATGACTACGGCGTCGAAGCCTCGGTTGGGGTCGGCCAGTGCGTCGAGCAGTGCTGAGGCCTGTGGGCGGCGTTTCCATGGCAGCGACCTGGACATCCCGATGTCGAAGAACTGCGCGACGATCAGGCCGCCGCGTGGCTCGATGAGCGCGTTGGCGCGGGTCATCTGCCAGTTCTTTGACGCTTCGGGGTCTTGGTTGTCTTCGGTGGAGACGCGGCCGTAGAAGCCGAACCGGAGCTTCGGCGGGTCGAAGGCGAGCGTGGCAATGTCACGTTGAAGGCGTGGGATGTTGATCGTCATGGGGTGGTGGTCCCTGCCTCGGTGAGGTCGTCGGGGTGGTCTGCGGTGCGCCGCGGCCTCCGGCGTGCCTGGCCGATGGGCGGACGCGATCGTCCGGCTAGGCACTCGGTGGTCCTCGCGTGGTCCGCACCGGAGACGAGGCTCAGGTTGAGGTCGAGTAGGTCGGCGGGGCACCCGGTGTCGGCGACGTGGGGAAACAGCGGCTGGATCCGCGCCGATCGGAGTCGGCGTAGCAGCTGTATCGCCTGGCCAGGGTTGCGGGACGGCCGGAACGGGTCGCTCGCGGTGAGGTAGTCGAAGCGGCGCTCTCGGTGGATGGCCTCGGCGAGTAGGTCATCGAGCTCGCTGTCCCGGCGTGCGTGCACACCGCCGATGGTGAGCCGGTCGAAGGTGGGCGTGCCTGGCGTACCGCTGGGATCGACGTCGTAGAAGACGGCGGTGATGGTGCCGGGCGGCAGGGCGCGCCGGCACTGCTCGTACTGCTGGGTGAGCTGCTCCTCGGTGTGGTCGCTGTCGTGAGCGACGCGGCCGTAGAAGGCCACCGCAGGCGTGGGTGGCCGGGCGTGGTGTCGATGGTCATCGGCAATCTCCGCTGCGTCGATGGAAAGTTGGGTGAACGCGGCGGGCAGGCAGACGACGCCGGCCGTCGAGAACCGGTTGGCGTGCCAGTACCACCACTTGTCGATGGCTTCGCCGGCTGGTTCGCGCACAACGGTGACGTACACGCGTTGCTGTCCTTTCACGCTGTGGATAGGTGATGGACGGCCCACTGGCCGGCCAGGTCCCGCCGCGTCAGTCCGTGGGCCGTCGACCAGATCCACGCAAACCTGGGTGAAGCGATCAAGACCGAATGCTGGCGGCGTTCCCGTGCCGGTGACGATGCTCGGTCGCTACTTCGCAGGGCCGGTCTCGTCGGCGTTTGTGATGGCTTGTTCGGGGTCCGATGCCAGCAACAGCGCGAGTAGGACGCGGGAGGCGCCAGTAGTGAGTACGGGTGCATCGGTGTCGAACTCGATCGTCAACGGGGGCGAGCCGTCCGGCGTGGCGGCACTCGACTTTGCGGATGCATCGGCGGTCATAGTCCGACATCGCTTGAGTTCCGGCTGTCGGAGGGCTGCGAGGCGGCCAGGACCAGCACATCCTCGTGTTGAAGCAGCCATTGCGGGTCGCCGGCCGCGATGGCGTCGCGGACGTTCTTCTGCTGGAAGAACGAGGCCCGAGGGATGATCACGCCGTTGCGGACGCCGCAGATGAGGGCGATGCATTCCTCGACCAGTTCCAGGCCGGCGGCGACGCCGGTCGCGACGACCATGCCGGGGATGTCGACCAGCTCGCCGTGCCGCCGGTAGGGGCGGGCGGTGACGACAACGTGTCCACCGGGGCGGAGTAGCGGTAGGCAGCCGGCCAGGATCTGGGTGAACCCGTCGGCTAGCTCGGCGTGGCTGCGGTAGGCGAGGTTGTCCACCGCGCCGTACTTGTGGTGGAGCTTGCGGACCTTGCCGCGCCTGGGGCCGGGGGTGCGGACGTGGCCGTGGGTGGACGGCCCGTACGGCGGCGACGTGACCACCAGCGCGACCCGGCCACGCAGGTTCGCGGGCAGCAGGGACGGCAGGGTGCGCGAGTCCCCGGTGTAGATCTCGCCGGTGCCGGCCGCGCCCCGGCGTTCGGCGAGGCGGATGTTGTCGGCTGTGTGGGCGGCCCAGCGCGGTTCGTACTCCACGCCGACGCCGTGCCGGCCCAGGTGCATGGCCTCGGTCACGGTGGTGCCGATGCCGGCCATCGGGTCGAGCACGGTGTCACCCGGGGCGGTGTAGGTGCGGATGGCGTAGCGGGCGATGGTGGGCAGCATCTTGCCCGGGTGGGTGATCGACGCCGGGGTGTACCGGCCGCGTCGCAGCTCCCGTGACGGGGCCTGCCCGGTCAGCCACACCGATCCGAGGAAGCCCTCGGTCAGCAGTGCGGCAAGGTCATCACCCCGGACGTCGAAGATGTTCGGGGGACGGGGTCGATGAGCCGGCGTAGGTCAGGCACGGGGGGCCTCCTCACGGGTCTGTGCGACATCTCCCGGGTTCGTTGGCGTGGTGAGCCGGCGAGAGTCCTTCTGGCTGGGCGGATCACTGGTCTGGGTGGTCTGGGTGGTTCCGACGTGACTTCGGGGATTCTGAAGCGTTGGCATGGTGGTTGGCCTTTCGGCTGTGTTGGTGAAGGTGGGGTGCTCGGGTTGGCGTTGGCGGCGGTTCGGGATCTGCGGGAGCGCCGCGGGCCGGCGTCGGCTGCTGAGTTGGTGGAGTTCGAGACCGATGTGTTGGCTGGGTTCGTGTTGGCGCGGGCGTCGGCGGGGTTGGCCGATGCGACGGTGCGTGCCGATGTGGGGCATCTGGAGCAGGTGCGGGCGTGGTTCGACCGGCCGTTGTGGGAGATGGAGGCGGCTGACGCCGACGCGTACTTCGGTCGGGTGTTACGCGACGCGGCGAGCGGGACTCGGCTGGCGCGGGCCCAGGCGTTGACGACCTACTTCGCGTTTCTGGAACTGCGGCACAAGGTCGAGATCCACGCGATGACTGGCCGGGTGGTGCAGTGCCCGATCGACGAGATGAATCGGCCCCGCGGCCGTAAGGACGCCCGGCTGCGTGTTCCTCCTTCGGAGGCGGAGGTGGCGGAGCTGTTTATCGGGTGGACGGGCGAGCTGGCCAGCTGTCGGAAGTTCGCGCCGACCGCGCGGAACTACACGGCGGCCCGGTTGATGGCCGAGGTTGGGTTGCGGGTCAACGAGGCATGCAACCTGGACCTGGCTGACGTGAAGTGGGATCTGGGCCGGTTTGGCAAGCTGCACGTCCGTTATGGCAAGGGCTCGCGGGGTTCGGGCCCGCGGGAGCGGATGGTGCCGCTGGTCAACCACGCGGGTCGGACGCTGCGCTGGTTCATCGAGGACGTGTGGGGTCTGTTCGACGCCGACCACACCCGGCCCGGGGCGCCGCTGTTCCCATCGGAGCGCAAGAACGGTGATGGGTCGTGCCGTCGCGTCGGCGACGACGCGCTGAGGCAGGGCCTGGCCGCAGCCGCAGGCAACCATCTGCCGACGTGGGCGGACACGTTGACCCCGCACGTGTTGCGGCACTTCTGCGCGTCGCAGCTGTATCTGTCCGGGGTGGATCTGATCTCGATCCAGGAGCTGCTCGGCCACTCGTGGGTGGCCACCACAATGCGCTACGTCCACGTCCACGTCCACGTGCACCGCACCCGCATCGAGGACGCCTGGGTGGCCGGGCAACAGCGGGCCGCCCAGCGGTTGGAAGGACTGATCTGAATGCGGTGGAATTTGCGGCTGGCGGCGGCGAACCGCGGCATCTGGAAAGCGTCGGAGCTGCAGCGGATGCTCGCCGAACGAGGTCTGGTCATCTCGGCGGGCAAGATGTCCGGGCTGTGGTCCGGCCGACCCGCGTCGATCAAGCTCGACGATCTGAACGTGATCTGCGCGGTGCTCGGCTGCCCGGTCGGCGAGGTGTTGATCCCCGAGCCGGACAACGTTCCCCAGCCCGGCAGCACCGAACTGCCGACCGCTGCCACTGCCGGCGCACCAACGTTGGCCGTTGTGCCTCGGCGCCGTGACGGCCGCTCGCTGCCGCCGGCCTGAGCGCCGTCCATGAGCCCGCGCGGTGTGCCCGGCCGCCACCCACGCAGCTGCGGGGGTTGTCTGGCGTGGGGATGCGGCTTCAACAACGGGCTGTGCCACCAGTGCTACGACTTCGCCAAGCGGTGGCCGGCCGACGAATGCGGCGCCTGTCACCGTCGGCTGCCGGTGAAGAACGGCCATTGCCGGCTGTGCTGGTGTCAGGCACGTCTGGACCGCAGCGTCGAGATGGACGGTCGCGACGGCAGCCACATCGTGCTGTTGCCCTATGCCCGCGAAGTCCGTCATCACCAGCTGTTCCTGGCCGAGCTGCCCACCACCCGCGACCTGGTCGGCCACCACCGCCGGCAGTACCGCAGCGAAGGCCTGCCCGCTGCGGTGCCCACAGCGCCAGGCCGCCCCGTCGTCGCCTGGATCCAGCCGCCGCTGTTCGAGCACGGGCCGCGCGACTACTGCCGCCGCGTCGACCGGCGCACCCGGCCGACGCTGGACAACCCCTGGCTGGCATGGGCACTGCACCTGGCCAACGCCTTCGCCGAGGCCCATGGCTTCAGCACTATCGTCCGCGAAGCCCTTCACCGTGCGCTGATCATGCTGCTGGCCGACCACGCCGCCGGCGAGACGATCCGTTACTCCGACCTGCACCGGGCACTGCGAAAACGGGGCGACAGCACCCGGCACGCAGCGCATGTGCTCGCCGAGATGGGCATCTTGAACGACGACCGCACCCGTACTATCGAACGCTGGCTCACCGGCAAGCTGGAAGGGTTGCGCCGGCCATCCGTCACGACGTCCATCGCTGGGCGCTGCTGCTCATCGACGGTGGTCGCCGCACCAGGCCCCGCCACCCCAAGACGGTCCGCATCCACATCGCCGCCCTGCTGCCAGTGCTGCTCGACTGGTCGACCCGCTTCGAGCATCTTCGTGAGATCACCCGCGACGAGGTCCTCGACCGGATCCGGGCCCAACGCGGACGCGCACGCCTCACCGCAATCCACGCGCTGCGGTCGCTGTTCCGCTGGGCCAAAGCCCACCAGGTCGTCTTCCGCGACCCGACCAGCCGCATCACCGTCGGCCGTGTCGAACGGCCCATCCCGCAACCACTCACCCCGGCCGAGATCACACCGACCGTCAAAGCGGCAGCAGCGCCGCACATCCGCGTCGCGGTCGCCTTGGCCGCCATCCATGCCGCCCGACATGGCGACATCCTCACCATGCAACTGTCCGACGTGGACCTCGGCAACCGGCGACTCACGGTCGCCGGACACAGCCGCCCATTGGACGACCTCACCTATGCCGCGTTGAACGACTGGCTCGAGTACCGCGGCAGCCGCTGGCCCAACACCGCAAACCCACACCTGCTGATCAGCAAGGGAAGCGCCGTGCGGCTCGACCCGGTCAGCCAACCTTGGCTCAACCGCATCCTGCGCGGACTGCCGGCAACTCTCGAACGGCTGCGCATCGACCGACACCTCGACGAAGCCCTCGCTAGCGGCGCCGACCCGCTGCACCTGGCAGAGGTCTTCGGCATCTGCGAGACCACCGCCATCCGCTACGCGAATGCGGCGCGGCAACTGCTGGGCATGCCGATCGAGCAGAACGACGGTCCAGCCGCCCACACGGGCCGCCAAGCGCAGCCACCCACCGACTGATCCGGCCCGCGCCAGCGTCATCGACATCGGCCTGGGCCATCCAGTTACGCAGACACGACTCGCTGATACCCAGATCCTTCGCCAACACGGCGACCGGTTTATCGCCGGTCCGGGCCAACTGCACAGCTCGCTGGCGGAACTCTGCGGGGTGTGGGGCAGGCATGAGACGACATCCTTCCTGGAAGCCGCCGTCCACCTCACCTCAGGTGTCCGGAGAACCGGGGGAAGCTCAGCCCGGTCCTCGGTCCGCCCGACCCAGACAGTCAGACCTGGGCGCGGCCAGAAACTCATCGCCGCACACTCACACGAAAACGAAGCGGCCGGTGTTCAGTGGTGTCCAGTGGTGTCCAGTGGTGTTCAGCATTTCCGGCATTCGCCCCGCCGCTTTGGCATCGTCCGGCGTGCGGGCCTTCGCCCGCGCGCCTCATATGGGGAGGAAGTACATGAGACACACCACGCTACGGCGCATGGCGGCGGCCGGATTCGGGATCGCGCTGCTCGCCACGGCTCTGACCGCCGCGCCGGCGGGCGCGGCACCGGCGGGTGACGTCCGGACCGGCTCGGTCGGCGCCAGCACGCCCGTCCCGGGCGGCTTCGCATCGTGGGCGGAGCTGCTACGGGTCCAGGAGAAGATGAACGCCGCCGCAGAGCGGGTCAGCACGGGCGCCGGGTTCGCCGGGGTGGTCGCCGACCCGACCAGCAAGCAGTTGCGGGTCTACTGGAAGGGCCAGGCGCCGGCTGGGCTGATCGCCGCGGCGCGGGCCTTCGTCCCGGTCACCGTGCATTCTGCCGCGTACTCCCAGAAAGAGCTGAGCGCGGCGGCGGCGAGGCTGGTCGCGAAGGCCGGGAGCCAGATCACGTCGGTCGGCCCGCGCGCGGACGGCTCCGGTCTGGTCGCCGCTACGCAGAACGGCTTGGCCCGCGCGGCCAGCTACGCGGGCGTACCGGTGACCGTGGAGACCGGCGTGTCGGCGGAACCGGCGACCCGGGTGAACGACAGCCCGCCGTGGTGGGGCGGTGCCCGCTGGCAGACCGGCGGCGGCTCCTGCTCGACAGGCTTCGCGGTCGTCCATGGTGGCGTCAACCGGATGCTGTCGGCCGCCCATTGCGCCAACAACGGCAACGTGGCCACCGATCCGACCGGCCAGGTCATCGGCACCGTCATGAACAAGAACTCCGGCACCGACACCTTGATCATCGCGGGCAACTCCGCCGGCCGGGTGTACAACAACAGCACCAACGCCGCAGGCGGCGTGGTCAGTGAGTTCAACAACGCGGTGGTCGGCCGGGTGGCCAGCCAGGTGGGTAACTTCGTCTGCACCTCCGGTTCGTTCTCCGGCACCCGCTGCTCCATCCAGGTGGTCGCGATCAACCAGTGCATCAACCTCCTCGGGGTCGGTGTCGTCTGCGGCCAGGTCCGGGCCGAGCAGACTGCACACACCAACGGCGGCGGCAACGGCGACAGCGGCGGATCGGTGGAGATCGTGAACTCGGCGAACAACACCCAGGTCTTCGCCACCGGCACCCTGACCGCGATCGACAAAACCAACACCCAGGTGCCGTGCACCGGGTACGTGCTGGACACCCCCACGCGCAGCTGCGCTTGGCGGATCTTCTACGAGGACATTTTTGCTGGTATGAGCGGAGTCGGCGCCACCGCCATCGTGCTCGGCTAGTCGGCGTTCATAAATCCGAGCCCATCGCCATCATCGATGGCGGTGGGCTCGGGCGGCGATGAGGACGGCGGAGGAAACTCACCGAACGGGTGCGCTTTCGTCAGAGTGTGAGGCGGGCGATTGCGCCTATCTCCAAGGCCGACCAGACGGTGCCGTCGGGGGTGAGGGTGATTCCGATCGTGGCGAGATGCGCACGGGCGGCGGTGTGGCTGGGCGCTGGCATAGTTAGTCAGTCACTGGCCCAGCAGGGAACCCCCGATCGCCCACTTCGGAGTTGTAGCTGTGCTGCTAGAAGCTGAATACGGTTAGCCATTCGGCGCCGCGTACGCCGTATCGGTGAAGTGCGCGTATGCCGTGTACTGCGGGGCGACATGCGCGGCGCCGTAGACGACGGCCACGGTGATCGCCTCGGTTTGGTGCTGGCGGTGGATCCGGTCCAGTTCCGCTATCAGTAGCCGGTCGCGCTGTTCGCCGAGCAACGCCCACAGGTCATCCACCGAGTCGACGTCAAGCAGTTCGTCCTGCCAGTCCAGGTCATCGACGCTCATGTTCTGTGCTAGCGCCCGGCGGGATCCGGATAACAGCCGCTGCAGGCCGATCAACGGCGAGATCCCCACCGCGAGCGCCCGTTGCCAGACGGGCACGGCGCGCCAACCGGTGGCGAACTGCTCGGCGGTCATGTCGGGATACCGGACCGGTACGCCGAGTGCGTCGTAGCGGATGTTCTGCTCGACCAGTCCCGATCGTTCAACCCACGCAGGCAACTGGTAGCTGAGGGTCAGCGCGGACACCGCGGCGAGCCTGCGGCCGGCTGGGCGGGAGCCAGTCTCGTCGACGGGCGAAATCCTGCCCACGCCCTCGGCCACGATCAGGTCGCAGCGACGCAGCCGTTCGGCAACTGCCGCGTAGAACGCTGGCTCCCCGATGTGCCCATCGGGTAGAACTCGAAACGCAGTGGGCTGTCGCGCCGGGAAAGTCGCAGCACGCTCGACCGAACGCCGGTCACGCTCACCTCAATGATCTGTATGCCCCCATCGTGGAGGCCGCCATCAACCGGCCGTCTGCATCGGAGATGGGTGGCGAGGTGAGTCGGTGGTCGATGACCGTGCATTGTCGGCGCCGAACCGTGGGGACGGGCGGACGCATACGCTGAGCGGTATGGAGATCGCGCAGTTCGACGTGCTCGTCGAGTCCCTACGCCGGGCGTCGGCAGCGTCGCTGGCCAAGTACGGTTTCCCGCTCATCGAGGGACTCACCGTCACCGGCGACGAAGTCACCAAGGTCGAGACCCGCTTGGGCGTTGCTCTGCCGGAAAAGTACAAAGCCTTCATGGTCCACTATGGCGGCGGGATGTTCGGCACCGTCGACCTCTTCCCGATTTCGAGGCACGGCACGGACCACGACGACGACCTCGCGTCAGTCAACGACCGCGAGTTTCCGGACCGAACCTTCATCGCCGTCGCCCCGGTCGGCACCGGGGACCACTGGGGGTTCCCGGTCACCAATGGTCAGTGCCATGACGAGGTCTGGTTCCGCTTCCACGACGTTGGCGACCCCGAACTACACGCAGTCGACTTCCTTGAGTTCGTCGCGCGTCACGGACTCAGAGCCTAGCCATCCGCGCATGCTCATTGCCGCGAACCGCTCTTCGCCGTGCCTCACCCGGTATGGGGCGTGATCGCTCGCGGTATACCGAGGCAGTCGAGAAGGCCGAAGAAGATCTCCTCGGCGAAGTCGTACCGCGTCGACGGTAGTCGAAACCATGCAGCGAGCCCTGGACGTCGGGCGGTCCGCAGGACCTGTCCGATCGGCCCTGCTGGAACCGAATACCCGGCTTCAGCCGCCCATTGGACCGCATGTCGAACGGCCTCGGCCGACGGGCAGCCAAACCCGGCGATCGTTTGCCGGGCGCGGCGGCGCGCGGCGACGCGAGCTACCCCGTTCATCACGTAGTGGTCGCGCTCGAACTCATACGCAGTTCGCCGATTGAGCCATATTCCCCACTGGCGCCCCGGCGGTGTGGCCGCCACCAGCTGGCCGTAGTCGCTATCGGCGATGTACGCGGCGATCACCGGACTCGACGAGGCCGCCGACAGGTCGACCACCAGATCGAGGCTCTGGCCCAATGCGTTGTCGGCCAGGTCGTAGACACGCCATCCGTCCCCGCGCAGTGCCCCCTCGTGCGAGCGGACCGACGCGCCGCGGCCTCGAAGGCTTGCCGGCATCCGCTCGCCCCGCACGGCGACGAGCGTGCCCCAGTACCCCATCCGTCGCATCCAATCAAAACAGCAATGACCTGATCAACGAACGCGACTGTAACCGACTGGACCGCGGCGTCGATGGCCTCGTGGTCGATCCCGTATTCAGTACCGGTGGGCCGCTGGCGAGGTGCCCGTGCGGGTCCTTTTCCAGCGGCCCCCGGTCCGAACCCGCCGTGCCAGTTATCCCAGCAACGGGCTCTCCAGCGACCATCACGTAGAACCGGTCAACGACCGCGCTCACGCAGGGCACCACGATCCGGTTCGGCGCTCGGCATTTCGCCTACCTCCCGGGGTGATGACGCCCGGTCACCTGGCCTGCTTCGCCCCTGTGTCCGGCTCTCCCGGACTCCTTGGCAGGTCATGACTCCTGCGACTACTACCAGACCTCCGTCGCCATAGGACTCGCGTCCCGTAGGCGATCCCACGTTCGTCCCTGTTGTACGTGTCGAGCGGAACGTAGGTGGCCCACTCATCTCCTTGAACGCCCTCACTGGGCATCGCCCGTGCCCCGGAGGTTGCGTCGGCATGACAGTGATACCGACGCAGGGCACGGCACCGGTTCAGACGTCTTTCCGGTGGATGGCGGCTTGCATCTTCTGGAGATTGGGCTTCGGGCAATCCAGCTCTCACCATATTCCGCGGGTCCCGCAGCACCTCACGCCCCTACGCCTGGGCGCGACCACTGCTTTCCTGGCATGCTCTTGTCCCCTTCACCTTTCGGATCCAGGTAAGCCATCGGACCCAAGAACCTCCCTCCGAGTTCCTCCCGGCTGCACCGGGGATACAACAAGGCGCCTCGTGGCGCACTTGTCATGGCCGCCGATAGCGCGTGTTCGTGTCGAACTCAGGCCAGGGAGCCAACGGGAGTCGACCACAGTGATGGAGTCGTTCCGGATGGCACGCGCGAGTTGGTCGCATGACGAAGGCCGCCGGTCGTCTCGCTCGGTTGATCGAGCTGCGACGCCGACGGCCCGTTGTCACCCGAGGCAGCGATCGTGCGATCGGCTTAGCTCGGGTAGTGTCCTTATTAGACTAGGCGGATCGTGCCGAACAGGCGTAGCTCCCGTTGGGTATCGGTTCGTGTCGATCCCGACACACACCCAAACCCAACACTCCAGGTCAAGCCCCGTTTTGGGGTGTTGATCTCGACGGCGACTCGAACCCCAACGGAGTCGTGGTCACGTGGCCGGAGGGTTCCCTGGATTGCTTGATGGGCTGGTGGGACGTTGGTTGTCGTTCGGCTGCGGGTACGCCGGTTCGTCTGCGGCGAGTCCGGCTGTGCGCGGGCCACGTTCACCGAGCAGGTCCCGGAGTTGACCAGGCCGTATGCCCGCTACACACCGCCGTTGCGGGCGGGCGTGCGTTGACCCTCGACGGCGGTGGCCCTGGCCGGCGCCGCCTCGCGGCGACGGGCGCCCAAGCCACGCTTCAACGCGTTGACCAGGCAACCGCGGACGCCGTGCTTAATCCGGTTCCTGCGGTGATCGCGGGTGATGGCGGGTGATGGCGACCAGATTGCCAGGCGACGATCCACCGGCCCTGCTCGAACTCGGCCATGACGGCTCATCCGGCGATCTTTGTCCGAGCGTGAGTCAGCGCTGGATCAAGTCTGGTCATTGCCCGTGGTTTCTCGGACAGTACGCCGAGGAGATCAAGTCACTGGTTACACGGTGGCTCACAGACAGAGGTCGATTGGAAGATCGCGTCGGTGGTCGTGACCAACGACGTCTCCTCCCGCTGCGGGACCTGACTTGACCACGGTGCTCCCAGCGTGCCGCGCCAACGTCGAGGCGGTTGACGGGGATTCGCGTCGCCGCGCCCAGGTGAACCGGAACGAGCGCCGAAGCCAGAGCCGGCCGGGACGCGCGATCCTGTCAGCCGTTGCGATCGGCGTGTGGTGCCTTCGGCAGTTGTCAGCACGGTGACCGGTACGGCGCGTCTCCGGTGTATTTTCTCCATTCGGTTGGGGTGATGGGTTGGCCCGACGTCGAGCAAACGTGCTTCGCGACGGCATCTGGGCTCGTGTTCCAGAGCCGCACCGTTCCTTGGTCGCCGCCGGCCGCAAGGATGCCGGCGGGGTCGAATGCCACGACGAACACCGGTCCGCCGTAGGCGGCGAGGGCAGCGAGGAAGTTCGGGCGTTGGGTATTGGTGAGGTCCCACAGCCAGACCTGACCGTCTCCGGCGCCGGCCGCCACAGTGCGTCCGGTCGGATCGAACGCGAGCGAGTAGACGTAGTTGTTGGGCCCGGTGAGCGGCCGACCAAGTGGTTTGACCGCCGTTGGATTCGTCACGTCCCACAGACGCACCGTGTTGTCCGCGCCGGCCGAGGCCAGGATGTGGCCGTCCGGGCTGAACGCCGTCGCGAATACGTAGTTGGTGTGGCCCTTGATGAGGGCCAGCGTCTGCGGGTGGCGGGGATCGGCGGCATCCCACAGCCGCACCGTGTTGTCGGCGCCTCCCGCTGCCAGCAGTCGGCCGTCGTTGCTGAACGCCGGTCCGTAGGCGTAGTTGGTGTGATCGGTGAGGAGCGAGGGCGGGCCGGTCGGTTCGGCCGGGTTGGAAACGTCCCATAGCCAAACGTTGTGGTCGTCGCTGCCGGCCGCGAGTGTTTTGCCGTCGGGGCTGAACATCAGGCCCTCTATGGCGCCGGCCGGGCCGGTGATGCGCGCGAGCGGGGTCGTCGCGGCCGGGTTGGCGACGTCCCAGAGTTGGATGCCACCATCGACCGCGCCTACGGCGAGCGTGCGCCCATCCGGGCTGATGACGGCGGCGCCGGACGCGCGACCCGACCGGGTCGCGTTTGTGATCAGCGGACCGAGTGGTGCCGGACTGCGGGGCTCGGCGACGTTTACAAGGCCGGCGGTGTTGTCCGCGCTGGTGACCGCCATCGTGCTTGTCCCGGTGGGGAAGCTGATGGAGAAGATGTCGCCGCTGAGGTTCGTGACCGTAGGGCCCGGGATTTGCCAGACGCGGACGATGCCGTCGGCAGCGCCGGTGCCCACGGTGGCGTCGTCGGCGGGAAAGGCCACCGAGGTGACCGGGCCTGGGTGTGGTAGGGACGCGGTCGCCCGGCTGGTCGCTACGTCCCAGAGCCAAACCTTGCCGTCCGAGCTACCGGCGGCGATCGCCGAGAACCGCCATCCACCGCTGGATGGGTTGACCTAGGGCGGCGCACGCCAAGGGCGGACGCGCCCAAAGCCGGCGAGTGCCCGCGTAACCCCCGGCCCTGGCCACGCCGACACTCGCAGCGTGAGCGTTCTGTCGTACGTGAGACGTATGGTGAAGCTGGCCGAACACGCCCGGCCCGCTTCCGAGCCCGCGACGCACCCGCTGGCAACGAGGACAAGCCGTCTTAACCGGCTCAAACGCCACCGAGCCGTCGCGACCCGATTCGACAAACTCGCTGTGCGCTACGAAGCCACCGTGCACATCGCCGCGATCAACGAATGGCTGTAGCCAACTTTGATACAGGCCCTAGGGTGCGCCGCTCCGGCGCGGACGGGGACGCGCAGATCCAGGATGTGGTCGCCAAGGTGACCGAGGTGGCCAACCAGTTCCCAAAACTACGCGCGCTGGGCGAGTCCTGGGCTGAGGCCGACGTCGACCTCGACTACGGCCTCAACACCATCCTGGACGGCCTGGCCGCGCAGCTCGGCTGAGCAGCGCTCGGGTGGGCGTTATGGCGTGTGCTCACCGTGTTGCTGCTGGCAATTGCTGTTCGCGCCAAGGCAGTACGGGTCGGCGTTCGTCGAGGGCAACTGGTTTCCGTGGGCGTTGTACGGGGGCCAACAAAATACGCCGGAAACCTGCCATGCTCCCTTATGGATCGTTTGTCTAGGTCGAGTACCAGCAGGTGAAGACGGCTATGAGCCGGGCGGGAAGAGTGCGCCCGGCTGGAGTTCGAGACGGGTGTCGGGTTCCGCGTCGGGCGGGGTGAGGTCGAGGACTAGTCGCCGAAGCGGCGGATGTGCTCGGTGATGTAGGGCGAGGTCTTCGGGGTCGACCGGGTGGCCCTCGGCCGCGAGCTGGTTGACGACGGCGGTGATGTCGCAGGCGTTGGAGTAGATGACGATGGCAGTCGCCTTCGGCGGTGAAGAACCGGAGCGAGTACGAGGGACGGCCGCGCTCAACTCCGGTGGCACGGATGAAGACGGCGTGCGAAGTGCCCAGTTCCCCGGGAATGCGGCATCGCTCCTCGTCGGTGAACGACGCTTCGTCGAGAACAGCGGTCGGGTTGCCGCCCCGGCCCTTGCCGTTGACATGCGTTGATGACCACTACCTCGGGCATGGCACCGGGTCGGTCGTCAGCAGCATCGTCAGGTCCAGCGCGGGCGCGCTGTGCGTCAACGCGCCGACCGAGATGAGGTCGACTCCCGTCTCGGCGATGGCGCGGACGCTGTCCAGACGGACGGTGCCCGAGGCCTCCAGCAGGATCAGGGAGGCGTCGGCGCGCTCGGCCCGGATTTTCACGACCATTTCGATGTCGGCCACCGGCATGTTGTCGAGCATGATCCAGCGGGCCCCGGCATCGAGGGCCTCAAGGGCCTGCGCCACGGTCTGCACCTCGACATCGGTCTCCACCTTCTGCCCGGTGCGCGCCATCCCGCGCCGGACCGCGTCGATCGCGGTGGTCACGCCGCCTGCCGCGGCGATGTGGTTCTCCTTGAGCAGCACCATCGCCGCGAGGTTGAGCCGGTGGTTGCGGCCGCCGCCGACGGTCACCGCGTACTTGTCCAGGGCGCGCAGGCCCGGCGCCGTCTTGCGGGTGTCCAGAATGCGCGCCTCGGTCCCGGCCACGGCCTGGACGTAGCGGTCGGTGAGCGTCGCGATGCCGCACATGCGTTGCAGGAAGTTCAGCGCCGTTCGCTCCCCGGTGATCAGGCTGCGCGCCGAGCCGGACAGGCGCACCAGGACATCGTCGCCGGTCAGCCGGGCGCCGTCGGGGACGAGCGCTTCCACTGTGACGTCGGGGTCGACCTGGGCGAAGACCTCGGCGACCACGGGGAGACCGCCGGCGATGCCGCATTGCCGGGCGCGGATCTCGGCCACGGCCGCCAGGCCTTCGGGAACGCTCCACGCGGTGGTGATGTCCTGGCCCGACTCATCCTCGGCCAGGGCTGCGGCGACGGCGGTTCGCGCCGCCTGTGCGGGGAACTCTGTCATGCTCTGTGGTCTCCAGTCCTGTGGTTTCGAGCCGAGGTGTCTCGCGCGCGGACCGCTGTCAGAACCGGTTGCGCTGGCTGTCGCCGGCATCCTCGGCGGCAGTGGGCGGGGTGTCGGCAAGCTCGGCAGCCCACCGCAGCGACCACTCGATGACCGGACCGAGGGCCTCGCGGGCGTCGTGGCCGAGCGGGGTGAGGGTGTAGTTGCCGTCGGGCAGCACCTCGGCGAGTCGAGCCTCTTGGAGCTCTGTGAGCCGTTGCTGCAGGACGCTTGACGACATGCCGTCGCAGCGCCGCTGCAGCAGCCGGAAGCCGAGCGGCTCGTTCCCCAGCTCCCAGATGATGCGCAGAGTCCAGCGGCGCCCGAACAGGTCCAGTGCCGCCATCAACGATCGGCCCGTGGTGGAACCGCGGACCGGCCGGCCCGGCATGGGCGTCGGCGACACGTTCATGACTCTCCGTCAACTTTTGTGCTTCGGATTCCGAAACGGTAGTCTCGCACATCGCCGAGTGCTTCGGAATTCGAAGCACTCATCTCAACACTGGAGGTTCCGTGTCCAAGGGCTACTGGGTCAGCGTATACCCCACCATCACAAAGCCTGAGGGGCTTGATGTCTACAACGAACTGGCCGGTCTGGCCGTCAAGGCGGCGGGCGGGCGGGTGCTCGCCGGCATCGGCAGCCGGGTCGTCGCACACGAAGCCGGAATCGCCGAGCGCGTTGTCCTGATCGAGTTCGACAGCTTCGAACAGGCGGTCGCCGCATACGAGAGTGCGGCCTACCAGGAGGCGCTGGCCGTACTCCCCGACGGCTTCGAGCGCGACTTCCGCATCGTCGAAGGCCTCGACTGACCGAGGTCCAGTCGGAACTTCACTGAAGCTTCAATGAGTCGAGGCCCGGAGCGCCAAGCGCTCCGGGCCTCGTACGTCCTCCCCGACGCGATTACTCCGCGGTGCCCGGTACCTCCCCGCCGAGCGGGAAGCACTCGACCTGACCCTGGGCGCGGTCGTCCACGACCTCTGGCGCGCCACCCGCGACGAGACCGGCGCCCCGGTCGAAGCGCTCCGCGTCCTCCTGGCCGCCGACGCCGTGACGCAGGGAGTGAAAGTCCAGGCCAGCGTCCAGGCCGAGGGCGTCGCGGTAGGCCGACAGGCGTGCGTTGAGCTGGGCCAGCCCGCCCCGCGGCGCCCGCTCCGAAGGCCAGAGCGCCGGGTTGCCGTCGACGGCCAGCAACGGCCAGATCTCTTCGACCCACTCGGCGAGGATCTCAGGCACCCACGCCCAGACGGTCAGCACGCTGCGCCGCTTCGGTGCCGAACCCTTCATCGCCTTGCCGTGGCGCACGTAGAGCACGCCGTACTCGCCGAACTCTTCGGCATGCGGGTTGCGGCCGAAGTCGGCCACGTCGAGCATCCGGGTCTCGTTGCGTCGCAGCCCGTACCCGTAGGCGACCTTGAACAGGGTCGCGTCGCGGAAGGCCGGCAGCCAGGAGTGTTGCGACAAGATCTAGAACCCTCGCGTGTCCGTCTCCGTCGACACGGGGTCATTCTCACGCGTCGTCGACACACGGAAAGCGTTCGCGGAAGCGTCACGCTTCCGGGACGAGTTGTACGCGTGTCTGACCGTACGGGGCGATGAGCTGTTCGAGCTGGTGGACGCGGTTCTATGGGCTCCGGGGCGGTGCACTCGGCGGTGGAGTTGACGTTGTTGCCTGAGCGCCGGCGTGGGCACGGGGCTGTGTACGACGCCTCAATCATGGGCAGTTCGATGCCGACCGACTGCGTTCGCCGCTGGCTCGCCTTTCCGCTTCCTCGTTTTCCGGCCGGGAGGCTGGGGTGCTGGCGGTGGACGTCTCGCCGTGGCCGCGGTCGGACGCGCTGTGCTCCCTGTATTCCGCGCTCGCGAGCCGATAGTCGTACCCATGCGTATTGCGACAGTTCTTTCGCTCACGGACCTTGCCGGGCTGCGCGTGCGACCCGGGCCGCCTCCACCTTCGCGCCGTCGCGCTCCGGGTTCACCAGCAGCGCAAAAAGCGCGCCTCCCGCAATGACGATGCCACCCATCAGCACGAACACGTTGGTGTAGCCCTCGGCGAGCGAGTCGGCGGATCGGGCCGCGTCCAGTACGACGCCCGTGATCCATGGCCCGGCGGCGGCGAGGAAACCGGCGACGGCCACACCGATCGACAGGACGCTTGTGCGCTGCCCCGGCGGCACGATCTGCGCCAGGGCCGGGCTGGCCACGGCATTGACGGTCATGGACAGCCCGTAACCCATCATCATCAGGGCCATCGGGAGCACTACACCGGAGACGAGGGGAAGGGCCGTCAGGAAGACACCGCCGAGCGCGAGCAGCACACCGCCCCATATCCCGCGCACGATTCGGGACGTGGCGCCCTTCCTGAGCCTCCGGTCGCTCCACCCGCCATAGAGGTACAGGAACACCATCGCGGAGATGCTCGGCACACCGAATAGCGAGCCCGCCGTGACCGCCGAGAACCCCAGCACCTCCTGGAAGTAGGACGGAAGCCAGGTCAGGACCACGGCCACGAGCATCGAGGAGGCCGTGAACGCGGCCACGTACCCGACGAAGGTGCCTGTCAGCAGGATGGTCCGTACGGGCGCACGAGGTGCGGTCTGCGTGACGGTTCCGGTCGTGGTCCCGGCCTGGCCGTAGGAGCCCTCTCTCCCGAGGAACAACCAGGCCGGTGCCCAGGCGAAGCCCAGGAGCGCCACGGCGAGGAAGCCCGCCTCCCAGTTCCATGCGGCGATCACCAAGGCCAGCAGCGGGGCGAAGAGCAGCTTGCCGAGTGACGCCCCGGTCGTGAGCAGCGCCGTGGGGAATCCGCGCCGTTCGTTGGGCCACCAGGAGTAGGCGGCCGCGTGCGACACCGGTCCGGTGGGACCCTCCGCCGCCCCGAGTGCAAACCGGGTCGCCAACAGCAGCCCGCCCGAGGCGGCGAAGAAGATGGGCAACTGGAGGAGCGACCACACCACCACGAGGGTGAACAGAGTGGCCTTGACGGGCAGCCGATCGGCCACGACGCTGTACAGCAGCGCCGCGGCCGGGCCGAGCAGGCCTGCGGCGCTGCTGATGCTGCCGAACTCGGCGGCCGAGAGTCCGAGGTCGGCCATCGCCGGTTGCGCGACCAGCCCGAGAATCGCCTTGTCCAGGTATGCGATCAAGGTGCACCCGAGCAGCATGAGAGTGACGACCCAGGCCGTGATCAGGCGGTGCTTCTCCGAGTGCGTGGCCGCCGTACCGTCGGTCGTGGCCGGTTCGTCCTGCGGCACGACGCGGTCGCTCACCATGGTGTGCTCCTTGTGCGGATGTCGCGGCCCGCCCGTTCGGTCTGATTACGGCCGAACAGGTACGCGGGAACTGGGGCCGGTCTACTGCTTCCAGCGAAAAAACAACGCTAAGTAGGTGAGAGGCGGGTTCACCTAACGTCCGGCTTCGGCGTGCGTGGGGGTACGGGGGTGGCCACGACGAAGGAGCTGTGGGTTTGGCCGTGGATGAGGAACTGGTCGAGCACGGCTTCGAGGTCTTCGATGGTGGGTACGTGGACCTTGAGTAGGAAGCAGTCTTCGCCGGAGATGCGGTGACATTCGCTGACCTGCGGGGTGCGGGCTGCCAGTTCGGCGATCTTGGGTAGTTGGCCGGGACCGGGCCGGATTCTCACCCAGGCGGCGACGGGTAGCCCGATTGCAGCGGGGTCGATGTCGAGGCGGTAGCCCCGGATGACGCCGGCCTGCTCGAGTCGGGCGAGGCGTTCGCGGACGGCGGGCGCGGACATGCCGACCTGACGGGCCAGCTCGGCGGCGGTGGCCCGAGGGTCGGCGCTGAGTGCGTCGAGCAGCCGCCGGTTCGTCTCATCCAGCACCGAGTTTCCCGAAGGGAAGCCGGTAGAGCCATTACTTTCTTGCACGGCCATATGAGCGTCCTCATACCTTCGCTTGCGCATGGTGTCGTTCGGTTCTGCTTTCAACAATAGGGGCATGACTGAGACGCGTTCGGCCGATGCCGGTCCAGGAAGCGCCGCACGGGTCGTACAGCGGGTGCCGCCGCATGTGTATTTCGTGGTCAGCGCCGTGTTCCACTACCTTGGGCCGGCGCTGGCGGTGCTGCTGTTCGCCCGCATCGAGGTGCTCGGGGTGGCGTGGCTGCGGATCGCGACCGCAGCGGTGGTGTTCGCGGTGTGGCGACGGCCGTGGCGGCTGTGGCAGCGCCTGGACCAGCCCACCCGATGGCTGCTGACCGGGTGGGCGGCGGTGCTGGCGGTGATGAACAGCGTCTTCTACCTCGCGATCGACCGGCTGCCTCTGGGCACCGTCGCGGCGATCGAGTTCCTGCCGGTCATCGTGCTGGCCGCGGTCGCCGCCCGAACCCGCCGCAACATCGCCGCGCTGATCGCCGCCGTCGCCGGGGTGTACCAGCTCACCGACGTCCGCCTGGTCGCCGAACCGATCGGCATCACGTTCGCCGTCGCCAACGCCGTGCTGTTCGCCCTCTACATCGTGCTCGGGCACCGCGTGGCCCGCAGCCGGCAGGTGTCCGGCATCGACGGCCTGGCCCTGTCGATGCTGATCGCCGCGGTGATCGCCCTGCCGATCGGCATCGGCCAAGCCGCGCCAGCCTTCCTGGACCCGGTCTCGCTGGCCGCCGCGGCCGGGGTGGGCATCTGCTCGTCGGTCATCCCGTACGTCAGCGACCAACTCGCCATGGCACGCCTGCCTCGGGCCACCTACGCCCTTATGGTGTCGCTGCTGCCGGCCACGGCCACCGTTGTCGGGGTCATCGTGCTCACTCAAATTCCTACCGTCACGGAGATTATCGGAGTGGTGCTGGTCGTCGCGGGCGTCGCCCTGCACCAGGAACGCCCAGCAGGTCCGGAGTCGGAGCGCGCCGCGTCACCGGATCCCACATCGTCGCGACAGCACGCCTGACCTCCCGTCGTGTCGGAGCCGGTCACCTCGGCGCCAATGAGCGTCCCGAATACGAGTATTGAACGGGAACCAGAACCGCCGCAGCGACCGTGTCTCGGCCAAGGACGGGCGCGCCGCGCCCGTCCTTGGCCGCCAGGTGCTCCGCCAACGCTGCGAGGAACACGTCCCAGCGTTCGTCGCCGGTGACGAATGGTTCCTGGTCCAACAGGGCGACACGCTTCTCCGGCGGCTCCCAGCGGTACTCCTCGAGGAACTCCGCCACTAGCCGCCACCGTCGTGTCTCGTCGGCGCCGACGAGCAGAGCACCCAGCCGCGCCGCGTACTGAACGGGTCGAGTACTCACGGCGGCGGTATGCCCGGTCATCATCGAGACGGTGAGCGGCCTGACGGCAACGTGTGACTCTTCGCGGGCGCTGCCGCTGGGGCGGTCGGCAGCAGGCGCTTGTGGGCGGTGTTGGTGTGGTGGTGATGGATCGCGTGCGCGATGGCGGGGGGAACGGCCTGCCCTTCGAGGAAGTCGTCGATGTCGTCGTAGGTGAGTCCGAGGACGTCTTCGTCGGGCTTGCCCGGGTGCAGGGACTCGAGGTCGGCGGTAGGCGTCTTGTGGATCAGTGCAGGCGGTGCGCCCAGCGTGTGGGCGATCGCGCGTACGCGCCGTTTGGTCAGCCCGGCCAGCGGCAGGAGGTCGGCTGCGCCGTCGCCGTGTTTGGTGAAGAAGCCGGTGACGGCTTCGGCGGCGTGGTCGGTGCCGACAACGAGCCCGCCGGTCGCGCCGGCCACCGCGTATTGGGCGATCATCCGCTGTCTGGCTTTGATGTTGCCGAGGACGAAGTCCTGCTGGTGGGCGTCGCGGAAGGTCAGGCCGCCGATGAGCAGGTTGTGCAGGCTGGCGTCGCTGGCCGGCCGGATGTTCGAGGTCAGGACCCGGTCGGGGCAGACGAATGCGAGAGCGGCCTGGGCATCGTGTTCGTCGCGCTGGCTGTCGTAGGGCAGCCGCATGGCGATGAACGTCGCATCACCTCCGGTGCGGCGTACCTGCTCGACGGCAAGCTGGCACAGTCTGCCGGCGGTGGCCGAGTCGATGCCGCCGCTGATGCCCAGCACCAGCGTCGTGCGGCCGGTGGTCGTCAGTGCGTCGGCAAGGAACGCGACTCGTCGGTCGGTGTCGCGGTGCGGGTCGAAGTCCGGGTCTACGCACAGTTCGCGGGCGATACGGTGCTGGGCCGCCGGGTCGGTGTGCGCGTGTTCTTGGTCGGTGTGCATGGCGTGGCTCACCGGCCTTCGCTGCTCGTGGATCGGGGGTAGCGGGCGCCGTTGAAGGTGACCCGCAGCGTGTACACGGACCGGCCGGCGGTGATGTACAGCTGGTTGCGTTTCGGTCCGCCGAAGGTGAGGTTGGCGACCGGTTCGGGCAGGAGCAACTTCCCGATGAGGGTGCCGTCGTGCTCGAAGCAGTGCACGCCGTCCCAGGCGGCGGCCCAGACCCTGCCGGTGTCGTCGATGCGCAGGCCGTCGAAGCGCCCGTTGTCACACTCGGCGAAGATCTTCCCGCCGCTGAGGTCTCCCTCGGCGGTGACGTCGAAGACACGGATGTGGCTGGGTTCCTGCCGGGTGTCGGCGATGAACAGCCGCTGCTCGTCGGGGGAGAAGGCCAGGCCGTTGGGGCGGCAGAAGTCGTCGGCGACCACACGCAGGTCCCCGGTGGCCGGGTCGAGCCGGAACACGTAGCACGAGCCGCCGAACTCGGCCTCGGCTTTGTTTCCCTCGTAGTCGCTGTAGATGCCGTAGCTCGGGTCGGAGAACCAGATCGTGCCGTCGGCCCGCACCACGACGTCGTTGGGGCTGTTGAGCCGCTTTCCGTCGTAGCGGTCTGCCAGCACGGTGACCGTGCCGTCGTGCTCGGTGCGGGTCACCCGCCGGTTTCCCTGCTCGCAGGTGATCAGCCGGCCCTGCTGGTCGGCGGTGTTGCCGTTGGCGTAACCGGAGGGCTGGCGGAACACGCCGACCGCCCCGGTGGTCTCGTCCCAGCGCAGCAGCCGGTCGTTGGGGATGTCGCTCCACACCAGATAACGGCCGGCTGCGAAGTAGGCCGGGCCTTCGGTCTTGCGCGCGCCGCCGTACAGGCGTTCGAGGACGAAGTCACCGGTCAGGTACCGGAACCTCTCATCCAGCAGCCGGAACTCGGCAATAACGGTGTCAGACATGCAATCCTCCTTGCGGAATGGCATTCCGCAGCAGAGCTTGATTGCCAAATGTGATACGGTCAAGTGGTTTGTCGACCAGATCACGATGGGGATCCCATGATTGACGGTATTGACCGCGCCCTACTCGAGCAGCTGCAGTACGACGCCACCCAGTCGTACGCAGCCCTGGGCACGGCGGTCGGCCTGTCCGCAGGCTCGGCGCACGAACGCGTACGCAAGCTGCGCGAGCGAGGCGTGATCCGCCGCACCACCGTCGAAGTCGACCCAGCCGCCGTCGGCCGTGGCGTACTCGCCTTCGTGATGCTCGACGCCAACGCCTGGATGGGCGACGCGCCCACCCGTGACGCGCTCGCGGCCATACCCGAGATCCAGGAGGCACACATCATCGCCGGCGCTGCCAGCATCCTGGTAAAGATCCGCACCGAGACCACCGAAGACCTGCAAGCCGCACTGCGGCGCCTGTTCGACATCGACGGCGTCACCGGCACTCAGACCATCGTCGTGCTGGAGTCATTCTTCGAGCGCCCCGTCGACGTCCATAACCAGCACCCGCGGGCCAGGATCAATCCCGTGGTGCCGTGACACACGTAGGCCGTCACCGCGATAACGAGCAGACGCGATGGCTGAGCCTGGGGTTTCGGGTTGGTCTGGGTAGGCGCCCAGGGGTCCATCTGGGTCCGCGTTTGGGAGCGCACGCGGTTCGCGCACTTCTACATGAGTGGTGGAGTTGACGTTGTTGCCTGAGCACCGGCGTGGGCACGGGGCTGTGTACGACGCCTCAATCATGGGCAGTTCGATGCCGACCGACTGCGTTCGCCGCTGGCTCGCCTTTCCGCTTCCTCGTTTTCCGGCCGGGAGGCTGGGGTGCTGGCGGTGGACGTCTCGCCGTGGCCGCGGCGGCAGCGGCATCCTCTTCCACCGCCACCTCGCCCCCGTGCTAGTTCGCGACTGGTCACCACGGATGGACCTGTTCGCGGTGAAGTTCCACCCTGGGACCGGACACCAGGGCTTTATGCCGCGTGGGCGTTGGGTTGACGGTAGCAGGCACGGGTTTCGTACGGGATGCGATGCTGGAGTGTCGAGTGTAGACGGTCGTGGTTGTAGTAGGTGAGGTAGGCGAACACGTCCCGGCGGGCCTGTTCGCGGGTGGCCCAGACTCGGGTGCCGATCTCGGCCTTCATGGTGGCGAAGAACGACTCCGCGACGGCGTTGTCGTAGCAGGACCCGACCCGGCCCATCGAGGGACGTATCCGCAGCCGGTTGAGTGTGGCCCGGAACTCGGCCGAGGTGTACTGGCTGCCGCGGTCGGAGTGGAAGACCGCGCCGGGCTCGACGAGGCCACGGCGGTGGGCCAGGTCTACGGCGTCGGCGACCAGTTCGGCGCGCATGTGCTCGGCCATGGCGTGGCCGACCACTTCCCGGTTGAACAGGTCGAGCGTGGTGGCCAGGTACAGCCAGCCCTCCTGCGTGGGCAGGTAGGTGATGTCACCGACCAGGCGTTGGCCGGGCGCCGGGGCGGTGAAGTCCCGGCCGATCAGGTCCGGTGCCGGCGCGGCGGCCGTGTCTTGTTTGGTCAACGATCGCCGGCGGCGCCGGGTGAGGCCGACGATGCCGCGCTGGCGCATGATCGCTCGACCCGTTTGCGGTTGACCGGTCGGCCGCGGCGGCGCAGTTCGTCGGTGACCCGTGGAGAGCCGTACGAGCCACGGTGCTGGGCGTGGATGGCACGGATCTCGTCGGCGAGCGCGTTCTCGTCCTCGGCGCGCCGCTGCTGGGCGGGTTGGGCGGCCAGCCATTCGTAGTAGCCCTGCCGACGCTTTACCGCCAGGACGCGGCACAGCCGCGCCACACCGTAGCTGGTGTGATGTTCAGAGATGAACCGGTAGCGGCCGATCATCGACCCATCTCTTTCGCAAAATACTGGGCTGCCTTGCGCAGAATCTCCTTCTCCAACTCCAGCTCGGCGACCTTGCTACGCAACCGGCGCAGCTCCTCACGCTCGCCAGCGGACAGCTCACCGCTCTCACCGCGGGCGGTCGTGTCCTGCTCGGCGCGCTCGGCGGCCTTGACCCAGCCGCGCAGGGTCTCGTGATTGACGCCGAGTTCTCGGCCGATCTCACGCAGCGGCCGACCCGGTGACGAGCGGACCAGCTCGACCGCGTCCCGGCGGAACTGCTCGGGGTACTTCGACGGACGTGGCACCAGAACATCCTTCCCCAGACCACTGTCTGGGCTCAGGGTGTCCGGTCCACAGGTGAAACTTCACGGGCACCGTCGCAGCCAGCGCTGACACCTGGAATTTCCGCAACGGCGGCACCCGACCGATGACCGCCGAGGACGCCCGCAAACTCATCAACGCCGAATACAACCGCCAGTTCCCGGCGCCCTCCGACTACCTCGACACCGCCGTCGCACCAGTGCCATGGCCAACCAGAGCCGCACCTCGAACACCGGACGGTGGACGGCCAATGCTGCCACCCGAACGGCGGCTCACCGGAAAACCGCAAGGTAATCGCAGACACCCACGCCGCCGTCCGTCCGCATTGAACCAACGGACCGCAGATCACCGCGCACCCCACCCGCAAGGTTGGATCGGACGCGACACGTGGTGAGCCAGCGGGCGGTCAGTCGAAGACCTGGTTCACGGTGACGCTGATGTGGTCGGGGTTGCTGTCGACAACGAGCCACCAGTCGTCGTCGTAGGGCACCTCCAGGACCACCGGGGTGATGTCGTAGAAGCCGCCGAAGTACTCTGCGCACCCAGCTCGCTGACCGCGGCGACGAACTCGCTGCCGCCCGCGCCGCAAACCGGGAACTCATGGTTCAGATCAACGCCACCCGACCTGCACCGCGCTGACCGGACAACCATCGGGCCGTGCACGACCGCGCGGCTGCGACGACGCGGAAAGTTGCTTGATCCGAACACTAGCGAGGCACCACCATGTCCGTCATGGCTCAGGCGACGTTGTGGACCCCTCGCATTCAGCTGGTTCCCCTGTCCGAACAACACCTTGAGCACGAGGTCGAGCTCGACGCCGATCCCGAGGTCATGCGGTACTTGGGCAACGGCCGTGCACGCACCCGTCATGAGGTCGAGGGTCTCCACCGTCAGCGGCTTGCCGCCGCAACTCAAGTACCCGGGCTGGGATTCTGGGTCGGCTTCGTGGAGGCCGCGTTCGTCGGATGGTGGATTCTGGAGCCACCCCAACGCGCCGACCAAGGCCCGGTCGATGGTCAGGCGGAACTCGGCTACCGCTTGCTGCGTCGGCACTGGCGGCAAGGCTTCGCCAGCGAGGGTGCCCGCGAGCTGATCCGGCATGGGTTCGAGGACCTTGGACTGGCCCGTATCTTCGCCGAGACGATGACCGTCAACACGGCGTCTCGGGCAACGATGGCATCGGTCGGCATGCAGCACGTCCGCACCTTCCACATGGACTGGGACGACCCGTTGCCCGGTAGTGATCTGGGCGAGGTCGAGTACGCGATCACACGCGAGCAATGGCGAGCTCATCAAGCACCCGCGCACACCGTGGCGACCACGCAGGAATCGACAGATCCAATCCCCTGACCGCGCACGCGGCACGGTCCCGCACAACGCGTCGACGACAGTTGTCGCGCACGAGACCAAGCGTCGCTATACCGGATGAGCTGGACCAACACTGCCTGCCTATGCGGCACTGCGCTCGACCGCCCAACGGAAACGACGAGCCGCAATTGAACCGCGCGGACATCCTCTTCTGCCGTTGCGACACGAGGTCGCACCTTGCGAGCGAGCTCGCTGATTGGAGGGCCGACATGATGTCGGTGGTGTAGCTCCAGGTTCGTGCTCATTGCCTGGCCCTGCCCTTGGCGTGCGCTGCTGGTAACGGCGGGGTGCGAAGCCCAGGGGAAAGCCGAAGGACTCCCGTCCCACCATGGGGGTCACGGGTGAGGGGCAGACCGGACGGGTGAATTGCGTGAACCTTCGTTGATGCCTCGTAAATAGTGGCCCCGCGCGGTGGGATGCGGTAGCGGGGTGCAGGGACATGCCGTTGTGAGGCGGCAGGCGCTGGCCGGGCACGGCATCCGGTCAGGAGAGCACCGCCGTCCCCGGGGTAGAGAGGGCACCCAACCCGGTCGTAGCTCGCGGGTGTGGAACGTGGTAACCCCGACGGGGTCCAGCACGAGGTGTCGTGGCTGGTAAGCCCGAGTTCCGCAGTTCGTAGGCACGCGAGTGTGATCGGTTCTGAGTCGTTGCTGGTCAGCGA
>NZ_JBAKHX010000035.1:0-82327 GCF_036906915.1 Micromonospora sp. CPCC 206061 | reverse complement strand
CGCTCGCCGGCTTCCGCGCCGCGCCGGCGTGGCCGACCGCGCCGCGCCCGGTCGCGGCCGCCGCGCTGCTCCCGGAACGCGCGCTCGCGGGCGATGTCGAGGCCCGCCGCGAGCTCCGGCAGGACGTGTACGGCGGCCTCGTGCGCGCCGGGGGCGAGTTGCTCGACACGCTCGACAGCTTCTTCGCGGCCGGCGGCGTGCTGGAGGCCGCGGCGCGGTCGCTCTTCGTGCATCCCAACACCATCCGGTACAGGTTGAAGCGCATCGCCGACGTCACAGGGCTCTCGCCATTGACGCCTCGTGACGCGTTCGCGCTGCGGGTAGCGTTGACCATCGGCCGCCTGGACCGGTCCAGCAGCCCCGTGAGTTCCAACACACGCTGAACGACCATTAGGGCGCGAGCTGCGATCTTTGTAGGATCTCCACAAAGCCGCTAGTACGGATTGGTGCCTGTCGGCACACACCTGACGCACGAGTATCCAGCAGAGTCATACACGTGCTCGCCGTACTGTCACCCGGTCAGGGTGCCCAGAAGCCCGGTTTCCTCACCCCTTGGCTGGAGCTGCCGGGTGCCGAGGCCCGGCTCCGCTGGTGGTCGGCGCTGGCCGGCGTCGACCTGGTGCACCTAGGCACCGAGGCGGACGCCGACGAAATCAAGGACACCGCTCGCACCCAGCCGCTGCTTGTCGCCGCCGCGCTCCTGGCCGCCGAGCACCTGCCGATGTACGACGTCTCGGTGGTGGCCGGCCACAGCGTCGGCGAGCTGGGCGCGGCCGCGCTCGGCGGGGTGCTGACCTCCGAGGCCGCGGTCACCCTCGCCGGCGTACGAGGGCGTGAGATGGCAGCCGCCTGCGCGGTGACGCCGACGGGCATGTCCGCCCTGCTGGGCGGCGACGCCGACGAGGTTGTCGCCGGCATCGAGGCGCTCGGCTTGCACCCGGCCAACCGCAACGGCACCGGCCAGATCGTCGCGGCCGGCGCGCTCGATGGGCTTGAGAAGCTGACCGCCGAGCCGCCCGGCGGTGCCCGGGTGCGCGCGCTGCAGGTCGCCGGGGCCTTCCACACCCCGTACATGGCGCCGGCCGAGAAGGCGCTCGCGGCGGTCGCGGCCGGCATCACACCCAGCGACCCCACCAAGATCATCCTTTCGAACCTGGACGGCTCGGCCGTCAACCACGGCCGCGAGCTCGTGCAGCGGCTCGTTCGCCAGGTCACCGCGCCGGTCCGGTGGGACCTGTGCATGAGTACCCTCGCCGACCTCGGTGTCACCGCGGTGATCGAGCTGCCCCCGGCCGGCACCCTCGCCGGTCTCGTGAAGCGCGAGCTGAAGGCCACCGGCGTCCCCGAGATCGTCACCCTCAACACCCCCGCCGACCTCGCCGCGGCGCGCGACCTGATCGCGCGGCACGGCGTCGCGCCAAGCCACGAGCCGACACCGCAGTTCCGGGTCGTGGTGGCGGGCAGCGCCGGCACCTTCGAGCCGGCCGCCGGGCTCGCCGAAGGCGACGACGTCAGCGCCGGCCAGGTGATCGGCCACGTTGTGACCAGGCAGGGCGCTAACGAGGTCGCCGCGCACGACGCGGGCGTGCTGACCGAGTGGCTCGCCCACCATGACGACCCGGTGGCACCGGGCCAACCGCTCGCTCGCATCGGAGGACACCTCTAATGGCCGGTTCGCGTATCGTCTCGCTGGGTCACTACCAGCCCTCCCGGCTGGTAACCAACGACGACCTGGCCGCCATCGTCGACACCAACGACGAGTGGATCCGCGACCGCGTCGGCATCGTGACCCGGCGGGTCGCCGACAGCGAGAGCGTGGCCGACATGGCGACCTCGGCCGCCGGCAAGGCGCTGGCTGCCTCCGGGCTGACCGCCGCCGACATCGACATGGTGGTCGTGGCGACCTGCTCGGCGATCGACCGCTGTCCCAACACCGCCGCGCGGGTCGCGCACCGCCTGGGCATCGCCGCCCCGGCCGCGATGGACATCAACACCGCGTGCTCCGGCTTCTCGTACGCGCTCGCGACCGCCGACCACGCGATCCAGGCCGGTTCGTCGCGCAACGCCATCGTGATCGGCTCCGAGAAGCTCTCCGACGTGACCGATTGGACCGACCGGTCCACCTGCGTGCTCTTCGGCGACGCGGCCGGCGCGGCGGTGCTCACCGCGACCGCTGACGGCGAGGAGCCCGGCGTTGGCCCGGTCGTATGGGGGTCGGCCCCGGACCGCGGCGACGTGCTGAAGATCGAAGGCTGGCGCCCGTACATCCAGCAGGAGGGCCAGGCGGTCTTCCGCTGGGCCACGACGGCGCTCGCCCCCCTCGCCCTTGCGGCCTGCGAGCGCGCGGGCGTCGCGCCGACCGACATCGCCGCCTTCGTACCGCACCAGGCCAACACCCGGATCATCGACGGCATCGTCAAGCGGCTCAACATCCCGAACGCGGTGATCGCCAAGGACATCGTCGAGTCGGGCAACACCTCGGCGGCCAGCGTGCCGCTCGCCCTGTCGAAGCTCGTCGAGCGCCGGGAGGTGCCCTCGGGCGCGCCGGTCCTGCTCTTCGGCTTCGGTGGCGGCCTCACATACGCCGGACAGGTCATTCGCTGTCCGTAATTTCCCGGTTATGGGAAACCAACCCGACCATTGAGAGGAACCGAACCCCAATGACCCGTGACGAGATCATCGCCGGCCTCGCCGAGATTCTCGAAGAGGTTGCCGGCGTGAACCCGGACGACGTGGCCGAGGAGAAGTCGTTCACGGACGACCTGGACGTCGACTCGCTCTCCATGGTCGAGGTCGTGGTCGCGGCCGAGGAGAAGTTCGACGTCAAGATCCCCGACAACGAGGTGCAGAACCTCAAGACCGTCGGCGACGCCGTCTCCTACATCGAGAGCAACGCCTGACCCATGGCCACCACCGACGTCGTCGTCACCGGGCTCGGCGCGACTACCCCGTTGGGCGGGGACGTCGCGTCAACCTGGGAGGCAATGCTCGCCGGCCGCTCCGGGGTGGGTCCGCTCACCCAGGAGTGGGCCGCGCAGCTCCCTGTACGCATCGCGGCGCAACTGGCGGTCGACCCGTCCGAAAAGCTCGACCGGGTCAAGCTGCGCCGGCTCGACCGCTCCGAGGCGATCGCCCTCATCGCCGCACATGAGGCGTGGGCCGACGCGCGGCTGGCCGACAGCGGGCTCGACACCGAGCGGCTGGCCGTCAGCGTCGGCACCGGCATCGGCGGGGCGCAGACCCTGCTGGCGCAGGACGACATCCTGGAGGCGTCCGGGCCGCGCCGGGTCTCGCCGCACACCGTGCCGATGCTGATGCCCAACGGCCCGGCCGCGTGGGTGGGCCTGGAGCTGGGCGCCAAGGCCGGCGTCCACTCGGTCGCCAGCGCCTGCGCCACCGGCGCCGAGGCCATCTCGCTCGGGCTCGACATCATCCGGTCCGGCCGCGCCGACGTCGTGGTCGCGGGTGGCACCGAGGCGGTCGTGCACCCGCTGCCGATCGCCGGGTTCGCGTCGATGCGGGCCATGTCGACCCGCAACGACGAGCCGGAAAAGGCATCCCGCCCGTGGGACAAGGGCCGCGACGGCTTCGTGCTCGGCGAGGGCGCGGGCATCGTCGTGCTCGAGCGGGCCGACCACGCCGCCGCGCGCGGTGCCCGGATCTACGCGCGGCTCGCCGGAGCCGGCATCACCTCCGACGGGTACGACATCGTGCAGCCGCATCCCGAAGGGCTGGGCGCGACCCGGGCGATCGCGAAGGCATTGGCCGACGCGGGCGTCGCCAAGTCGGAAGTGACCCACGTGAACGCTCACGCCACGTCGACGCCGGTCGGCGACATGGCCGAGATCGCCTCGCTGCGGGCAGCGGTCGGCGAGCACCCGGTGCTCACCTCGACGAAGTCGATGACCGGTCACCTGCTCGGCGCGGCGGGCGCGGTCGAGTCGATCGCGACGATCCTCGCGGTCCGGGACGGCATCATCCCTCCGACGATCAACCTGGACGACCCCGAAGAGGGCCTCATGGAGGTCGCCGCGCACAAGGCACGCCAGCACGACATCCCCGCCGCGCTGAACAACTCCTTCGGCTTCGGTGGTCACAACGTCGCACTGCTGTTCACCCGCGTCTAGCCTTTGGAGGCTGCCGTGACCATCACGTCCACCGCCGCGGACTCGTCTACTGTGGACTACCGTGATCCCGAGGTCCGGCTGCGCGCGCTCTTCGACTCCGGCTCGCTCCGGCTGCTGACGGCTCGCGACGACTCGGGCGTGCTGTGGGCGCGCGGTGAGATCGACGGTGCGGCCGCCATCGCGTACGCCACGGACGCCACCAGGATGGGTGGCGCCATGGGCACCGAGGGCTGCCGGCACATCGTGGACGCGATCGACACGGCGGTGCGTGAGCGGGTGCCGGTGCTGGGGCTCTGGCACTCCGGCGGCGCCCGCCTCGCGGAGGGCGTGGTGGCGCTCGACGCGGTCGGCCAGGTGTTCGCGGCGATGGTGCGGGCGTCCGGCCGGGTGCCGCAGATCTCCGTGGTGCTCGGCCCGGCGGCGGGCGGCGCGGCGTACGGGCCCGCGCTGACCGACATCGTGGTCATGAGCAGCGCGGGCCGGATCTTCGTGACCGGCCCCGAGGTCGTGCGGTCGGTCACGGGCGAGCAGGTCGACATGGAGCGGCTGGGCGGCCCCGAGCCGCACGGCCGGCGCTCGGGCGTGGTGCACGTGACCACGAAGGACGACGACTCGGCGCTCATCGAGGCTCGCAAGCTGGCCGCGCTCCTCGGCCGCCAGGGCCGGCTCTCCCCCGCCGACGTGCCGGTCGGCGAGGAGGGCAGCGAGCACGACCTGGCCGCGGCGCTGCCCGCGGAGGCCAACCGGGCGTACGACGTGAAGCCGCTGGTCAAGGCGCTCCTGGACGATGCCGGGGCGGGTGGCGGGCAGGCCTCAGTCGAGCTTCACGCCAAGTGGGCGCCCAACGTCGTCACGACGCTGGGTCGCTTCGCCGGCCGCACCGTTGGCGTGATCGCCAACAACCCGCTGCGCCTCGGCGGCTGCCTCGACGCGTCCAGCGCCGAGAAGGCCGCCCGCTTCGTGCGGATGTGCGACTCCCTCGGGGTGCCGCTCGTCGTGCTGGTCGACGTGCCCGGGTACCTGCCCGGTCTCGGCCAGGAGTGGGACGGCGTGGTGCGGCGCGGCGCGAAGCTGCTGCACGCGTTCGCCGAGGCGGTGGTGCCGCGGGTCACGCTCGTGACGCGCAAGGCGTACGGCGGCGCGTACATCGCGATGAACTCGCGCTCGCTGGGCGCGACAGCCGTCTTCGCCTGGCCGAACGCCGAGGTCGCCGTCATGGGCGCCTCCGCGGCCGTCAACATCCTGCACCGCAAGAGGCTGGCCGCCACGCCGCACGAGGAGCGCGAGGCGCTGCGCACCCAGCTGATCGACGAGCAGACCCGGGTCGCGGGCGGCGTCAACCGGGCGCTGGAGATCGGCGTGGTCGACGACGTCATCAAGCCCGGCGAGACCCGCCGCCGCATCGCCGAGGCGCTGGCCGGCGCGCCGGCCGCCCGGGGCGCGCACGGCAACATCCCGCTCTAAGCTCTTCCGGGTGGAAGCCACCGAGATACGCAAGCTCGCCGCACTCGAAGACACCCACTGGTGGTACAGGGAGCGGCGGGCGCTGCTGGCACGAGCGCTGCGCCGCCTGGCGGCGGCCGGCACCCCGGCGGGCACCGCGCTCGACATCGGCGCCGCGGGTGGCGGCAACACTCGGGTACTGCGGGCGCACGGCTGGCGGCCGGTGGCGCTGGAGTACAGCCAGGAAGGCGCCGAGGTGGCCGCCGAGCGCGGTCTCGACGTGATCCGCGCCGACGCACGCAACCTGCCGCTGCCGTCGGGAGGGCTCGACCTGGTGGTGGCGTTCGACATCCTGGAGCACATCGACGAAGATCACCTGGCCGCGGGCGAGATCCACCGCACGCTGCGTCCGGGCGGCACCGCGCTGATCGCCGTGCCGTGCGACATGAAGCTGTGGTCCGCGCACGACGTCGCCGTTGGGCACGTACGCAGGTACACCCGCGAGACGCTGACCGCGGTGGTGGAAAAGGCCGGGCTGGTGGTCGAAGACCTGTGGAGCTGGAACGTACTGCTCCGCCCGGTAGCGGCCTGGCGGCGGCGCAAGTCGACCGGAAGCGACCTGAACGACATGTCCGCGCTGGTCAACACCGCGCTGACCGCGATCATCACGACGGAGCGCTACCTGCCGGTGAAGTCCCTGCCGGGCGTCTCGCTCATGCTCACAGCTCGTAGACCGTGACGCGGCCGTTCTCGTACCGCACCGTCGCCAGCCCGGACAGGAGCGGCGACTCCGGGCGGTAGGCGCTGTCGGCGACCAGCCAGCGGACGCCGCGCGCCCGCAACGCGTCGAGGTTCTCCTCGGTCGGTTCGTAGAACGCGGCGTCGTTGGCCTCGAGCAGGGCAGGATCCCAGAACGGTGCCTCGGCACCGCCGGGCGTACCCACCATGCGGGGCGCAAACGTCCATCCCTCCACCAGTACGGCGCGTTGGGCGTAGGCGCTGAGCCAGAACGTCCGTGCGTCGCAGCCCTTCAGCGACACCTGTGCACAGTGGACGTTCGTCGCGAGCACGTCGTCCGGGTCACTGTGCTCGTACACCCACCGGGCGGAAGCCACCCGCGAGGCCGGCAGGAGCGTCACCGCGTAGGCGCCGCCATTCGGATACTTGTGCGCGGCCGCCGCGTCCATGACGAGCCCCGGCGCGCCGGCGATCAAGACGCCGGTCAGCAGGAAAGCCGGCGACCGCCACACCACCATCAGCAACGCGGCCACCACGGTCAGCGCGAGCGCCCAGAAAACCAGCGGCAGCACCGGGTCGTACACGGGCGTCGGCCGGGCCCTCGCCGGCCACGCCAGCTGGATGACGGTCAGCAGCGCGCCCACCCCCACCGCGAAGGCGAGCAGCGACCACCGCCACCGGCTTACGACCTCCGCCCAGCCCCACGCCGACAGGATCACACCGAACGCGAAGCCGGCCCGAACGAAGTACTGGTTGCTGCTGCCCGGGTGCGCGAGCACGAGGTAGGTCACCGGGCCCACGACGGCGCCGGACAGCAGGAACACCTTCTCCGGGTCGGTGACCAGCCGCCGCCCCAGCGCGAAAATGCCCGCCAGCCGCAGCTGCATGTTGAGCAGGAACGCCAGCACCACCAACGGCCATGACCACGCCGGACCGGTGTACGGCTCAAGGCCGGACAGTAGCTTGACGGTCACGCCGTGGCTCTCGAACGCGAACAGCACCGCCGTCGCGAACACCTGCGCCACGATCGCCAGCCCCAGCGCCGCCGCTATCGGCCACACGATCCGGCGGCGGGTGATCAGCAGCACCAGCCCGGTCAGCCCCAGCGCGCCGGCCACGACGGGCACCGAGCTTGCCTTCGCGCCCGTCGAACCGGCCAGGAAGAGCGCGGCCAGCATCCACGTGCCGCGCTCGGAACGGGAGCGCACCACGTCGGCCAGCACCGCGATCAGCGGCAGGAGCAGCACCCAGCTGTACGTCATCGACGGGCTGCCCCACACGATGAACGTCGCCTGCGTGCCGAAGAGCTGCCGGATCCCGTTTTCGTAGCCGAACTCGCCGATCGTGAACATCAGCACCGCCGCGCCAACGCCCGCGTACGCCCGGCCGCTGATCCGCCACCCGACGACCGCGACCAGCACGATCGCCAGCGCGCACAGCGCCGGCACCGCCAGCCGCAGGAACACCGTCGGCAGGTCGACGCCGCTGACCAGACTCGCCGCGCCCATGTGCGCGAACCCGAACCAGTGGTAGTGCAGGGGCTCGCCGGCTACCTGCGGCAGCTCGGGCGGCGCCTGGTGGGTCGCCGCGCCGGCGATCGACATCTGGAACGGCAGGTCCAGGTACTGCGCCTGCCCCTCGGACGCCGGCAGGATCGGGTTGCGGCGCAGGAACGACTCCGACAGGTACAGCGTGAAGCCGGCGATCACCGCCGTGACCGACCACGCCCAGCCGGGCGGCACCACCGTGTAGCCGCGCACCCACCAGTGCCGCCGCAGCGGCCGCACCAGCGCGAACAGCACGACCACGAAGGCCGGCCACACCCACAGCCAGCCCTCCAGCCCCGCCCGCACGAACACGAACCACGCCGCCAGCTCCAGCACCAGCCCGACCGCCGCGCCGAACGCCAGGTCTTCGACGAGTGTGTGCGGTCGGCGGCGCAGCGCCCGGTACACCAGCGTGCCGGGCAGCAGGACGGCCAGCACGGCGTACGCGGTGTAGCGGCCAACGTCGAGCACCGGCGTGCCGGTGGCCAGCAGCACACCGACGACGAGCCCGTACCCGGCCACCGCCGGGGTCCAGCGCCACGGATCACGGGTGGCCACCGCCGGCTGCGCGGCAGCCGGAGAGAGCGTCACCGTCACCGCAGGGTGTCGGCCAGCTCGGCCGGGGTGTCGGTGTCGTCAGCCGTGTCACCCGCGACGAAATAGGCCGGGCGGGCCTGAACCGCCGTGTAGATCCGGGCCACGTACTCCCCCAGCAGGCCCAGGCAGAGCAGCTGCACGGCGCCCAGGAACAGCACAGCCACATACAGGGACGGCCAACCACTCACGGTGGCGCCGAGAAAGAACGCGACGACGGCCACGACGACCAGGACCCCGCACACCGCGACGCCCGCGAGGCCCAGCCAGGTCGCGAAACGCAAGGGCGCCGCGGAGAAGCTGGTCACGCTGTCGGCCGCTAGGCTCATCATCCGGGACATCGGGTACTTGGTGCGCCCGGCCGCCCGCTCGGCCCGCAGGAACTCCACCTCGCCGCTCGGGAAGCCCAGCCACGGCACGACGAGCCGCAGCACGGGTGTGCGCTCGGGCAGCTCGCGCAGCGCCTCGACGGCCGCCCGGCTCAGCAGCCGGAAGTCACCCGCGTGCGCGGGCACCTGCTTGCCGACCAGGCGACGCATGAGCCGGTAGTACAGGTCGGCCGTCCACCGTTTGAAGGGGGTGTCGACCGTGCGGTCGCCGCGCACGCCGTACACGATGTCAAGCTGGTCGGAGCGTGCGAGCCGCAGCATTTCGACAATGGTCTCCGGCGGATCCTGCAGGTCGGCGTCGATGCTGACGACGTAGGCCCCGCGGGCCCGCATCAGGCCGGCGAGCAACGCGGGCTGATGCCCACTGTTGCGCCGCAGCCGCACGACGCGCAGCTGCGGCCAGCCGCGCCGTGCCGCGTGCAGCGCGACCAGCGTGTTGTCCGTGCTGCCGTCATCGACGGCGACCACCTCATACGGCTCACCGAGCGCGTCGAGCACACCGCGCAGCCGGGTCACGAGCAGCGGCAGCACCGACTCCTCGTTGTACATCGGCACGACCACGGAGAGTGCCGGCTCGGCAGCAACCACGCGACCGACGCTACCAAAGCTAGGCCGCGCAGGAGGTGCGCGGGAGGCCGGGGACGTCGACAGGGGCGCTGCCGGCGGGTGGGGTCTTGCCAGCGAGCACGCCTGCGAGTGCGCGCATGGAGGCGGGGCTCGACGAGTACGTGGCGAGCAGGGTGGCCGACTTCGACTGGGCCAGCAGGTTCGGGGTGTCCATCGCCACCGTCACTGCCGCGCTCTTGCTGAGGTCGGCGCGCTTGTCCCCGTACCCGATGAGATGGATCTCGGCGCCGCCGCTGTCGATGACCTCGACCCCGGCGGCCTTCAGCGCCTCGACGAGCATGGCGCGTGCGCTGTCCCGGCCCTTGGCGGCGGTGACGGTGACAGGGCCGCTGATCCCCTGGCAGGTACCGCGCAGCTGGGTGATCGCGGCGGCGGCGAGTTGGTCCGCGGCGGCGGCGTGTTCGGCGCTGCCCACAGTGGACATGGCGGGGGCGGGCTTCGCGGTGAGCTCGAACTTGAGCGTCAGCACGCGGGTGGCCGCGTCGACGAGGCGTTCCCGGGGCAGGCTGCCGTCGCGCAGCCCGCCGAGCAGGCCGTCGTACGCCGCCGGCAGCTCGGGCGGCATCAGCAGCAGGTCGTTGCCGGCGTTGAGCGCGCGCACCGCGGCCTCGCCGGGCGGCCAGCGCTTGGCCGGCTCCATGTTCATGCCGTCGGTGACCACCACGCCCTTGAACCCGAGTTGGCCGCGCAGCACGTCGGTGAGCACCTTGCGGGAGAACGTTGCCGGCGTGCCGGGATCGATGGCGCGGACGTCGAGGTGGCCTGACATGACGAGCTTGGCGCCGGCGGCGATGCCGGCGCTGAACGGCGGCAGGTCGCCAGCGTCCAATGTGGCCCGATCCTGGCGCAGCTGCGGAAGGTCGGTGTGTGAGTCGCCGGTCGTGTGGCCGTGGCCGGGGAAGTGCTTGAGCGTGGCGGCGACCCCACCCTCCTGAAGACCCCGCACGGCGCCGCTAACCTGCTCGGCGACCTTCTTGGGGTCGGAACCGTAAGAGCGGGAGCCGATGACGGCGCTGCCGTCGCCGCCGAGCACGTCGGCGACGGGTGCGAAGTCCACATTGATCCCAACGGCGGCGAGCTCCGAGCCCGCGGCGCGCCAGGCCTGCTCGGTCAGCCGCGGGTCGTCGGCCGCGCCGAAGGCCATCGCGCTCGGCAGCGTCGTGACGCCCTCCTTGAGGCGGGTGACGACACCGTACTCCTGGTCGGTCCCGATGAGCATCGGCACCGACCCGGCGGGCAGTTTCGCCGCGGCCTTCTGGAGTCCGGCCGTCAGCTCGCGCACCTGCTCTGGCGAGTCCACATTGGTCGTTGTCTGGTTCTTCGACGTCGGATCGTCGGCGGAGAATCCGACCAGGATCAGACCGCCGAGGTGGTACTTGGCGACCATCTCGGCGGGCGTGTCGACGCGGGCGATCCTCCGATTGCCGGCCGCCGAGCCGGGCGAGACATCGGTGGCCGAGCTGCCGTAGGCGTACGGCATGAGCACCTGCCCGACGAGGTCTTCGTCGGAGAGCGTCGCGACGAGTTGAGCGGCGCGCTCTGCCGGCCCGCCGGTGAGGACGGGTTTCTCCTTCGCCGGCGTGCTCGGATCGGCACCGCAGGCGGTGGCCAGGGCGAGGACGGCGGCAAGTGCCAGGGGACGCAGACGCACGTCCGCTATCCCAGCAGGCCGAACAGAACCGGGCAACTCAGGACGAGATCATCCAACCCGCGTGAGCAACGTCACCGGCGCGCCGTCGCCCGCGTACCGGTAGGGCTCCAACTCGGCATCCCACGAGGTGCCGAGGGCCTTCTCCAGCGCGTGAGCGAGCGCCTCCGGGGCGCGCGCGGCCTCCATGATCGAGCGCAGCCGGTCTTCGCCGAGCTGGATGTCGCCCGCGCTGCCCATGGTCGCACGGAAGAGTCCCCGCCCCGGCACGTACATGAATCGCTCGCCGTCGACCCCCGGGCTCGGGTCCTCCGTGACCTCGAAACGAATCATGGGCCACTGCCGGAGGGCAGCAGCCAGCTCTGCGCCCGTCCCCGGCCGTCCGGTCCAACTGCACTCGGCCCGGCGAGCGCCGGCCTCGACCGGCTGGACGGTCCAGTGCAGGTTGACCGGCGCGGTGAGGACGCGCGCGATCGCCCACTCGACGTGAGGACACACGGCGAGCGGGGTCGAGTGGACGTATACGACGCCACGCGTTGGCACGGTGACCTCCCGAAGACCGAGGTGCGTCTTCCCCTACGACCTCGATCAACTAGAAGGTGCTGGACACATGATGACGCCTGTGACGGATGGTGCGCTAGAGAATCGGCAAACTGACACGAGGAATAACGCAAATGGCCGGGCGTTGTCACGGAACGCGCCCAGCTCGGGCGTCGGGTACAGTTCACTTGTCTTTTTCTGTCCTGCTGCTACCTCGTCTTGTCTGCAAGGAGTACCTCCGTGGCGAGCAACACCTCCAAGACCGCGCGCGCGTCGGTCCGCGCCGGAGCGGGCGCCCAGGGCGGGGCCCTGAGCGTGCTCGGTGAGTTCAAGTACCTCATCCCGCTCAACAAGGGCAAGCACGCATACGTGCGCAACCTGACCAACGGCAAGACCCCCCACCTGCGCACCGACTCCGAGGCGTTCGTCGAGGAGATCCGGGTGCTGGCCGGTGCCGGCCACGCCGCGAAGATCCGCGCCGAGATCAACGCGCTGGCGGCGGCGTACCCAAGCGACGGCTGGGACACCACCGAGAAGCGCCTCGTCGACGCGGGCGTCTTCGAAGCCTGATCCCCCAGCACGTTCAAGGCCCCGCGGACAGCGGGGCCTTCTTGCTGCCCACCGCACGCCGCCGGCCCGCGCGGCCCCGCCCTTGTCCGTCGATCAAGGACATCCGCAACGATCATGGGCAACCGCACATGGAAAAGTGATCAAACCACGTGCGTTTGCCCTTGATCGACCGGGAGAGGGCGCGGCCCTAGCCGCGCGCGGAGCGGAAGCCGCCCCGGCGGTCGCGGAAACGCGGGGTCAGGGGTGGAGTAGGTACCAGCCGTCTCGGGTGATGCCCTCGATTCGGTAGCCGCGGTCCAGGGCGGTCACCATCGCCTCGCGGACCGCGAAACGCCAGCGCGCCGCCAAGGCCGCGTCGGTGCCGCGCATCCGCTCCACGTCGGCCGGCACCGCCACGGCCAGCCGGCCCGGTGCCGGTATGCCCGGCACGGGAGCTTCGGCACCGGGTGCGTCGGTGCGGCCGACCAGGATCGTCGCGCCCGCCGGATCGGGATCTGGACCGTGGCCCTCGGCCGCCGCGATCGCGGCCGGTGATGCCAGCTCCCACCGGATGTACATGCGGTCGCTGGGGTCGCCCACGTTGATGCCATCGTCCATGGCCCCGTAGAAGTCGGGCAGGTACGCCGCCGCTCGTGCGCCCAGTTTGTGCAGGTTGAAGTATGCGTTGCGGCGGATCAGCGGGTCGAAGGTCCAGCACACCGCGCCCACTCCGCGCGCCAGCGTCCACGCCCGCTGGTGCAGCTTCACCGCGTATCCCACGCCGCCGCTCTGCCCGGCCGGGTCGACCCCGGTGACGTGCGAGTGCAGGTGGTCGGCGCCGAAGAAACCCACCGCCACCGCGACCAGCGTTGAGCTGCGGTAGGCGCCCACCACGTAGTTACCGGAGTGCGCGAACGCCCTCATCATGCCCGCGTTGACGATCTGGTCGGCGGAGTCTGCCCGCCAGACCCGGCGCAGCAGCTCGGCCGCCGCCTGCTGGTCGTTCAGGCTGGTCAGGTCACGGATCTCGATGCCCAGCCGGCGCTCCGCCGTGCGGGCAACACGCCAGGCCTCATCCCGCACGTCGATGCCGGTATCGACCATGCATACAGCATGCGCTCAGAAATCTCCGCCGCAAGTGTCCGGACCGGAGTATGTGTGGCCTCCTTACAAATAGGGCATGATTGTTACCACCGGGTATCCAGGAGGTGCCCATGACGCAGCACAGCGAGGTGCAGCTCGCGGACGGTTCCCGACTGCACGTGCGCCAGACCGGGCCGGCCGACGCGCCGGTCACCGTGCTGCTGCTGCACGGTTGGACCCTCGACGGCCGCATCTGGCACCGCCAGGTCTCCGCGCTGTCCGGGACCGCTCGCGTGGTGACCTACGACGCACGCGGCCACGGCCGGTCCGGCGGGATCGGGCGCGGAGCCGCCACGCTGGACCAGCTCGGCGACGACCTGGCCGAGGTCGTGCGGGCGGTCGCCCCCACCGGGCCGGTCGTGCTCGCCGGCCATTCGCTCGGGGGCATGACCATCATGGAGTACGCCCACCGGCACCCCGCTGACTTCGCGGCTCGGGTGAAGGGGCTCGTGCTCGTGTCGACAACGGCCGAGGGGCACGCCCACACGGTGTACGGGCTGCCCGTACCGCTCGCCCGGCTGGTGCGGGTCGCCGAGCAGACCAGCGCCGGTTTGCTCGCCCGGCTGGGTGACTGGCGCCCGCACCGGGCCCTGATCCTGGCTCTCCAACCGGGACTGCGGTGGCTCCTGTTCGGATACCCCTGCGACCCCGCGGACGTCCGCCTGACCACGAAGGCCGTGGTGCGGACGCCCCTCGGCGCGATCGGCGGGTTCCGCCCGTCGGTCGGCGCCCAGCAGCGCCTGGAGACCCTCGCCGCCCTGCCCACGGTGCCAACGACCGTGCTGGTGGGTGAGCGCGACCGGCTGACCCCGCCGACGTGTGCCCGGTCGATCGCGACGGCGCTGCCCGGCGCCCGGCTCGTCGTCTGCCCGGACGCCGGCCACATGCTGACGCTGGAGCGCACCGACGAGGTGACCGCCGCGCTGGTCGACGTGGTGCAGCACGCGCACGCTCCGAGCACGCGCTAGTACCCGGAGCCGCGTACTCTCGTTCTGGCCCTCGCCAGACCTCCTTGGGAGCCACGACAACGTTGACAGACGCCGCCACCACGCTTCAGCAGGAGATCGCTGCCGAGCAGAGCCACGTGGACCGGGTGTACGCCCGCCTCGCCCAGCTGCGGCAGGCCGCCGTCCGGGCGGAGAAAGACGGGTACCGGCTTGCCCGGGTGGGCAACTTCGGGGCCCTCGTGGAGCGCGACGCGATGGTGTTCCACGCGGCGCGGCGGCGGCAGGCGCTCGACGCCGAGCACGAGGGCCTGGTCTTCGGCCGGCTCGACCTGCGTGAGGGGCCGGTGCTGCACGTCGGGCGGCTGGGCGTGCGCGGCGAAAACGCCGAGCCCATGGTGATCGACTGGCGGGCGCCGGCCGCGGCGGCGTTCTACCAGGCCACCGCCGCCGACCCGCGCGGCGTGATCCGGCGCCGGATGATCCAGTCGTCGGGCGAGAAGGTCACCAGCATCGAAGACGACCTGCTCGACCCGGCCGCCGCACCGCCGGACATGCGGGTCGTGGGTGACGGCGCGCTGCTCGCCACGCTGGCCCGCGCCACCGGGCGGGGCATGCGTGACATCGTCGCCACCATCCAGCGCGAGCAGGACCAGGCGATCCGTTCCCCCGCCGCGAGCGTGACGATCGTCTCCGGCGGGCCCGGCACCGGCAAGACGGCCGTGGCGCTGCACCGCGCTGCGTACCTGCTCTACTCGGACCGCAGCCGGTTCGCCGGCGGCGGCATCCTCGTCGTCGGCCCGTCGGGGGTGTTCGTCGAGTACATCGCCTCGGTGCTGCCCTCGCTGGGTGAAGACACGGCCACCCTCAGGTCGCTCGGTTCGGTGATTCCAGGGCTGGTCGCGACGCGCACAGACCAGGGTGCGGTGGCCGCGGTCAAGGGCTCGCTGCGGATGCGCCGGGTGCTTGAGCGGGCGGTCCGCGACGCGGTGCCGAACGGGCCGACCGAGCTGCGCCTGCTGTACCACGGCGCGCTGCTGCGGCTGACCCGGCCGGAGTTGGACGCGATCCGGGCCCGGGCGCTGAGCCGCGGCGCCCGCCGCAACGAGGTACGGCGGGCCGGCATCGACGGGCTGTTCGACGCGCTGTGGGCGCAGGCGCAACGGCTGCGGATCAACCGGCTGCCGGAGCAGGTCCAGTTCGAAGACGACCTGTCCGAGCGGGCGGACTTCCGGGACTTCCTGCGCGCCTGGTGGCCGCGGCTGCTCCCCCGGCACGTGCTCGCCTGGCTGGCCGACCCGGAGCGGCTGCGCTCGTACGCGTCCGGCATCCTCTCGAACGCGGAGATCAAGACGCTGACCGGCGCGTTCACGCCGGGCGACCCGACGATCGCCGACGTGGCCCTGCTCGACGAGCTGGACGAGCTGCTCGGCAAGCCGCCGCAGCCGCCGAAGCCCAAGCGCGACCCGTACCACGTGGTCGACGGCATCCGCGAGGTCACCACGTACGCCGACCGCCAGCGCGCGGCGCGCGCCGCTGCCACGCAGCGCCCGGACGACTACCGCGAGTACGCGCACGTGGTGGTCGACGAGTCGCAGGACGTCTCTCCGATGCAGTGGCGGATGCTGGGTCGCCGTGGCCGGCTGGCCTCGTGGACCGTGGTCGGCGACCCGGCACAGACCGCGTGGACCGGCGATCCGGGTGAGCTGGCCAAGGCGCGCGACTGGGCGCTGGGCTCGCGAAAGCGGCACGACTTCACGCTCACCACGAACTACCGCAACTCGGCCGAGATCTTCGCGCTGGCGGCGAAGGTGATCCGCGAGGTGTACCCCGACCTCACACTGCCACGGGCGGTCCGCTCGACCGGGGTGCAGCCAGAGGAGCACACCGTGGCAGCGGCCGACCTGCCGGACGCGGCCCGGAAGGCCGCGTCCGGCCTGCTCGCCGACGTCGAGGGCACGGTCGGCGTGATCACGCCGGTGCCGCGCCGCGACGAGGTCGCCGGCTGGCTCACCGACCTGCCCGCCGAGCGGTTGCAGGTCGTGACCAGCCTTCAGGCGAAGGGCATGGAGTACGACGGTGTGGTGCTCGTCGCACCGGACGAGATCCGGGTACAGGACGGTGCCCGCACCCTCTACGTCGCCCTGTCCCGTGCCACGCAGCGGTTAATCACCATCTCCACACCATGATCAGGGGCGCTTGATCGCCACCGCGGTGTACGGGGTGTCCGGCGTGACGACGATGCCGAAGCGGGCGTTGGGCAGGTACAGGCGGTCGCCATAGGCGGCCACGGTGGTCGGTACGTCGAATCGCGGGTCGGACAGGTGTGTGACCAGTGCGCCTCTGGTGCCCGCCCGGTCGAGCCGGAACACGGCGACCCGGTTGAGGCGGTTCTGCACCACGTACAGCGTGCGGCCGAGCACCAGCAGGCCGTCACCGTTGGTGAGCACTTCGCCGCCGAGGTCGACCCGCGTGGTCGCGCCGGTGGCCGGGTTGACCCGGAAGAGGCCGCCGGTGTTGGACTGTACGACCAGCAGCGCGGTGCCGTCTGGTGTGCGGGCGATGCCGTTGACGTTGAATCCGGCCTGGTAGACCAGATCGCCGCTAAGCGGCACAGGGGTGAAGCCACTCGGCAGGTCGAGCCGCACGCGGTACAGGAACGGGTTCTGCGAGTCGGTGAAGAAGGCACCGCGCGGCGTGAGGACGACGTCGTTGATGAACGCCGGCGCGCTCGCGAACTGGTACGAGGCCAGCACCTCGCCGGTGTGCGCGTCGACGACCCGCGCGTCGCCCGCCGCGCCGCCGGCGACGAAGAGCCGCCCGGCCCGGTCGATCTTCAGGCCGACAGACGGCGTGCCCGGTCCGGTGGAGATGATCCGGCCCTGGCCGGTGACGAGGCTGGCGCGGTAGATGGAGCCGGTGGCCAGCGAGCCGAAGTACGCGTACGGCCGCTGGCCGATCGCGATCCCTTCGGGCTGGAACGCGTTGGGCAGGTTGATGAGGTCGGGCAGGTGCTTGTGGCCGGCGCTGGCGCGGGTGGGTACGGAGACGGTGGCCGCCGCCGCGACTGCCGCGAGCATCGACGTGGTGAGCGTTCTGCGGGTCACTGTGATGTCTCTGTTGGTATCCACGCCCATCACTATGCCCCGATTCGACAGTGATTCCCAGTGCCATGTTTGCATACATAGCAATGTCAGCATATTTTGGAGAGCGTGGGAGCTGGACACGATCACGGGACGGCGGGCGCCAAGCACCGCGGCCCCCTGCTGGCAGCCTTCGCGCTGCTCGGGGTCTTCATGCTCGTCGAGGGGGCCGCCGCGCTGGTCACCGGCTCGCTCGCACTGCTCTCCGACGCCGGGCACATGTTCACCGACGTGCTCGGCATCGGCATGGCGCTCGCCGCGATGACGGCCGCGCGCCGCGCCGACAAGGACCCGCAGCGCACCTTCGGCCTGTACCGGTTGGAAGTGCTCGCCGCCCTCGCCAACGCGGTCCTGCTCTTCGGCGTCGCTCTCTACGTGCTGATCGAGGCGATGCGCCGGTTCGGCGACCCGCCGGACGTGCCCGCCGGGCCGATGCTCGCCGTCGCGGTGGCCGGTCTGATCGCCAACGTGGTGGCTTTCGCGCTGCTGCGCTCGGGCGCCAAGGAGAGCATCAACGTGCGCGGCGCCTACCTCGAGGTGCTCGGCGACCTGCTCGGCTCGGTGGGCGTCATCATCGCCGCCGTCGTCATCGCGCTCACCGACTGGTGGTACGCCGACCCGATCGTCGCGGTCGCGGTCGGAGTCTTCATCCTCCCCCGCACCTGGCGGCTCGCGCGTGCCGCGGTCCGCATCCTCGTGCAGGCCGCGCCCGCACACGTCGACGTGGCGGCCGTGCGGGCAAGGCTCGCGGCGGTGCCTGGAGTGTGCGACGTGCACGACCTTCACGTGTGGACACTCACCTCCGGCATGGACGTCGTCTCCGCGCACCTGACGCTCGACCCGGCCGCGGAGGTAGGACCGGTGTTGGTCGAAGCGCGCGAGGCGCTGCATGACGACTTCGACATCGCGCACGCCACGCTCCAGGTCGAACCCGCCGAAGCATGCCGGCAAACCACCTGGTGACGGGCTTGTGACCGTGCGTGCAACGGGTGGGCACATCGACCGGAACCCGGTACGCTCGGCTCCGGTCACCGCCCGGCGGCGCCCCCCGGTGCCGGTGGTGACTGCCGCCTAATCGCCGCGCCAACGCGTGGCGAGCCGGGGAACCACGAGTTCCACCGGGGTGAATCCGCGCGAGCGGTAGGGATACTTCCGTCCCGAACCCGTCAGCTAACTCGGTCGGCGGCTGACTGGAAGGATGGTTGATGGCTCATGCCCGCAGCCGGGTAGGGCTGCTCGCGGTGCTCGTCGCCGCGACGTTCGCTCTGGTCGGCATCCATGCTCAACCCGCTGGCGCCGCGCCAAACACCGACGACGAGGGTGGAACGGCGACACTGCGCGAGCAACTGGAAACAGCGAGCAAGGGGTACATCGTCGCGCAGGACGCGCTTGCGAAGTCCAAAAAGGAGCAGGAGCGGCTCCGCGTCGACCTCGTGAAGTTCGAGCAGGACCTCGCTGTGAAGACTCAGGTCATCGGCGAGCTTGCGAACGTGGCGTACCAGCGCGGCCGGCTCGGCCCCATCTCCGCCATGCTCAACGCCTCCACACCGGAAGGCTTCATGGACCGGGCGTCCGCGCTCGACACGCTCGCGGAGAGCGAAGACAAGAAGCTTCGCGACCTCATCGACGCGCGCAACAACGCCACCCACACCAAGCTCGCGATCGACAACCAGGTCAGGGAGCAGCAGAAGCAGGTCCAGGTCATGGCCGCCCGCAAGAAGCAGGCGGAGAACGCCTTGGCCAACGCCGGCGGCGGCAGCAGTTCCAGCGGCCCGAGCGGCTCCGGCGCGGCGACGGCCAGCCAGGGCCCGAGCGGCTCCGGCGGGTGCAGCGTCAAGGACCCGACGGGTACCGGCGGCTGCGTCACGCCGCGACTGCTGCACGCGTACAGGGAGACGAAGGAAGCCGGCTTCAGCCGGTACGTCTACTGCTGGCGCAGCGGTGGTTCCGGCGAGCACCCGAAGGGCCGGGCGTGTGACTGGTCCTCAGCGGCGAGCGGCTTCGGCAAGGTGGCCACGGGCGGCGACAGGGACTACGGCGACCGCCTCGCGAACTTCTACATCAAGAACGCGAGCGCGCTCGGTGTGCTCTACGTCATCTGGTTCCGCCGGATCTGGTTGCCCAGCAGCGGCTGGAGGTCGTACAGCGGCAGCGGCAGTCCGTCCGCGGAACACACCGACCACGTCCATCTCTCCGTGACGTAGGTCGTTTCGTACGAAGGGGGCCCCGATTCGGGGCCCCCTTCGACGTTTTCAGAACCCGATGTGCGAGGACCCAACGCCACGTCGTCGAACCACAGCGTGTCGGCGCCGTCACCGTAGGACTCCCAGCCTTGAATGAAAGCCGTTGCGGGCCCGCACCTGGGCGGACACCTGGCGCTGACGGGCTTAGGGCGGGCGCCCACGGGGAACATTCCGGGCATGGTTGGTCATGTCATGGTCTTCGCGCCGGCACCGCAGCTCACGGTCACCATCGAGCAGCCCGCCGAAGCGGTCGAGATACACCTGCACCCGGGAGGTCAGGGCCTCTGGCAGGCGCGGATGATCACGTCGCTGGGCGTGCCGGTGGCGCTGTGCGCGAGCCTGGGGGGCGAGACCGGCCAGGTACTGCAGTCGCTCATCGCGGCCGAGGGCATCGACCTGCACACGACCACACGCACGGCCACGAGCGGCGGGTACGTGCACGACCGCCGAGGCGGCACCCGCACGGAGATCGCCGAGGCCCCGGAGCCGCCACTGGGCCGGCACGACCTGGACGAGCTCTACAACCTCGCGCTGGCGGAGGGGCTGCGCTCGGCGGTGGCGGTGCTGAGCCGGCCGACCGACCCCGCCATCGTCCCGCCCGACGTGTACCGGCGCCTGGCAGCCGACCTGGGTAGCAACGGCGTGAAGGTGGTCGCCGACCTGTCCGGCGACCACCTGTCGGCGGTACTCGAAGGGTCTCCCTATTTTGTGAAGGTCAGCCACGACGAGCTGGTGGCCGACGGGCGGGCCGCGACCGACAGCGTTCCCGACCTGGTCGAGGCGCTGCACCAGATGCAGGGCGACGGCGCGCGGTCGGTGCTGATCAGCCGTGCCGACCAGCCGGCGCTGGCGCTACTGGAGAACGAGGTCTTCGAGGTCGAGATCCCGCAGCTGGAGGCCGCCGACCCGCGCGGCGCCGGCGACTCGATGACCGCGGGCGTGGCGGCCGTACTGGCCCAGGACGGTGACCTGCCGACGGCGGTGCGCACCGGTGCGGCGGCGGGCGCGCTCAACGTCACCCGGCACGGCCTCGGCACCGGACGCCCGGACGCCATTGCCGGCGTGGTCGAGCGCGTCAACCTGAAGGAGGTCGGTCAAGGGCGGCAGCGGCGGACCACTCCTGACGAGTTGGCGACGCGGGTGAGGATGCAATGAGGGTGCTGGTGACCAACGACGACGGCATCGCCGCGCCGGGCCTGCGGTGGCTGGCCCGCGCCGCGGCCGACCGCGGGCACGAGGTGGTCGTGGCGGCGCCCAGCGAAGAGGCGAGCGGCATGAGCGCCGCGCTGCGGGCGGTCGAGAAGGACGGGCGCATCATCGTCGCCGAGCACCCGCTCGACGGCCTGGACGGCATCGAGTCGTACAGCGTGGCCAGCTCGCCGGCGTTCATCGCGCTTCTCGCCGCGCGCGGCGCGTTCGGCCCACCGCCCGACCTGCTGCTCTCCGGGATCAACCGGGGCGCCAACGCCGGCCTCGCGGTGCTGCACTCGGGCACGGTGGGCGCCGCGTTCACCGCCGCCGCCCACGGCTGCCGCACGATGGCCGTCTCGCTCGACATACTCGCCACCGGAGACGTGGGGTCCGGCGGTGCCATGCTCAGGTCCGGTAGCGGCGAAGAGGGGCGCCACTGGGCGACGGCCGCCCAGTACGCCGCCGACCTGCTGAAGACGCTCGTCGACGCGTCGCAAGGCACGGTGCTCAACCTCAACGTCCCGGACGCGCCACTGGAACGCGTCAAGGGCGTACGGCAGGCGCGGCTGTCTCGCTTCGGTCAGGTGCAGATCACGGTCGCCGAGGCGGGGCAGGGCTTCGTGCGCACCGCGCTGGAGGAGTCCGGCGCCGACCTCGAACCGGGCACCGACCTGGCACTGCTGGCCGAGGGGTACGCCACGGTGAGCGCGGTGCGCGCGGTCACCGAAGTGTCTGATGTGGAGTTGCCGGACTGGCCGGAGTAGCCAGCGCCCAGAGCGCGAGCGCCACGTCTCGCCCGCTGGGACGGTCGGTCGGACGCTTGGCCATGCAGGCTCGGCAGATCTCGGCTACGTCCCTGGGCAGTCCCGGGACGGCGAGCACCGGCGTGGGCGCGACACAACGAAAGTGCGGCGTGGCGAAGTCGGCGCCAGGCGCCGCCGGCCACTGAGCCATATTGGGGTACGGCGATTGGCCGGTCACCATCTGGTAGAGCAGGACGCCCAGGGCGTACACGTCGTCGGCGGGCTGAGCCGTGGTGGTGACCCGGTGCGCGGGCAGGATGGGCTGCCGGCGGGGCACGGTGGTGCGGGTCAGGCGCGGCTTTCCGGGCAACGTGCGCTTGCGCTCCACAGTGGTCGCCAGGCCAAAGTCGACGATCTTGATCCCGTCCGGGGTCAGCATGACGTTGCCGGCGCTCAGGTCGCGATGCACGAGCCCACGCCGGTGCGCGACGGCGAGCACGTCGGCGACGGCGGCGGCCACCGGCACCGCCTCGGTCCACGGCAGCGGGCCCTGGGCCAGCCGGGTTGCGAGGCTGACGCCGGCGAGCAGCTCCATCACCACGTACGGCAGGACGGTGCCGTCGGGCAGGGGCGCGTCACCGTACCCGTAGACGCGGGGCACGCTCGGGTGCCGCAGCCGGTCGATGATCAGGGCCTCGCGGCGCACACCGTCACGCGCCCACGGATCCGCGGCGTGCGCGGCCGCCAACGCTTTGATCGCGAGCCGGCGCGGCATGACCACGTCGATCGCCTCGTACACCGTGGACACTCCACCATGGCCGATGGCGCCAAGGATGACGTATCGCCCGAGGATCGCGGTGCCCAGCGGGAGCGACGTCACGCCCCCGGACTATTCCGCACAGGATGGGTGAAATACAAGGGTCAGCCGCCGGCCGACTGGACCTCCGGCGTGCCCGCTGACGCCCCGGCGTAGTAGGGCTCGGGTGCCCCGAAGAGGCCGAGCAGCCCGGTGACCCAGAGCTGCCGGTGCACGAACCGGCTGGGCTCGGTGACAACCAGCTTGACGCCACTGACCTCGGCGGTCTGGAACCCGGCGACCATCGCGCTGATGCCCACCGAGTCGATGAAGCTGACCAGCCGCATGTTGAGCTGGATGCGGGCGGGCCGGCTCTTGGTCAGCACCGCCGCCACCGCTTCGCGCACTTCGTGCGCCGTGTCCACATCGATCTCTCCGCGAGGGGCGATCTCCACCACACCGTCAGGCATGGCCGATGTCAGGATCGACAGGCTCACGCGAGCACCTCCACTCGCCCGGAACCACCAGGCGCCTCGTCAGTACGCGGGCCGCGACCGAGCGTATTCCTCCGCACCGTCGGCCGCCAGTCCCTGAAGGGAGCAATCTGTGCAACCGACCACCGCAGATCCGCCCATATTGGGAATAACCACATCATAACTACCCACGTACGTTGGTTCTAAACCACCAGGGTACCGGCCCGTGGCCAGCGGTTTCCCCGTCGCGCGCGGCAATTCCGCGTCGGGCGAAAAACCTCACACCCCGATCTTGAACGTGTCGCAAGATCGACAAGGTTTCGCCTCCCACCCCAGCGGGCACCCTCCAACGAAGGGGTGCCCCGTAGGAGGTAGGAAATGCTCAGTACACCTTGGACAGATCGGCGCGGGCGTGCCGAGCGGATCGCAACGCAGGCCTGGGACCACCTGGTGTCCGCCGTCGAGTCGGCGGGCGACACGGCCCGGTCGGCGGCTGGCGACACCGAAGACAAGGTGGGCTCGGCGAGAGACGAGGCGTGGCGGCGGGCCAGCGCGGCATTCGACGCGCTCGCGGGCCGGCGCCCTCACCGCCCCTGGCTGCTGATCCTCGGCGCCGGCCTGGCCGGCGCCGCGATCGGCTGGGCCGCCGGCACGGCGGCGCGGGCCGCGATCACGCGCGGCAGCGAGGAACAGATCGAGATCATCGAGGCTGACGCCGAGCGCCAGACCACCACCCGGGCATAAGACGCCCACCACCATGGCGCCCCTCCTTCGGGAAGGGCGCCATGATCATGCGGAGGCCATGGTCATGTGGAGGGTTGCCGTGCGCGCAGTCGGTGAACTACCGTGATCGAAGCGCTTCGACTACCACGGTTATCGATATAGGGAGCCCGCGCATGACCGCCATCCGCAGCGTGGAAAACGGCCTCGAGGTGTCGTCGCACCGGCAACTGCTGCGGATCGAGCCCTGGGGCGCCGACAGCGTGCGGGTCCGGGTATCGCTCGGACGCATTCGCGACGACATACCAGGTGCGCTGCTCGCATCGACCCCGGACCCGGCCGCTGAGATCACCATCGACGGCGACCGGGCCACCCTCGTCAACGGCGACCTCACGGTGGCGGTTCACATCGACCCGGGTGAGGCGGAGTCGGAGGCCGAGGTCGTGTTCCGGCGGACCTCGACCGGCGAAGAGCTCCTCGCCGAGGAGCGGGCGCATTTCTGGTGGCCGGGGCCGCGGCTGTTCCAGCCGCACGGCAACGGCTTTCACCGCCTGGAGCAGCGCTTCCGCGCATACGACGACGAGCGGCTCTACGGGCTCGGCCAGCGCACCCACGGCCGGCTCGACCAGAAGGGCCTCGTGCTCGACCTCGTGCAGCGCAATGCCGAGATCAGCATCCCGTTCCTGCTGTCCAGCCGCGGCTACGGTCTGCTGTGGAACATGCCCGCCGTCGGCCGGGTCGAGTTCGCGCACAACGGCACCCGCTGGGTCGCCGACAGCGCCCGCCAGATCGACTACTGGGTCACCACCGGCAACGGGCCGGCGGAAATCCTCTCCCGGTACGCCGATGCCACCGGCCGCCCGCCGCTACTGCCCGACTGGGCCACCGGTTTCTGGCAGTGCAAGCTGCGCTACCGCACCCAGGAAGAGCTGATGTCGGTGGTCCGCGAGCACAAGCGGCGCGGCCTGCCCATGTCGGTGATCATCACCGACTTCTTCCACTGGACCCACCTCGGCGACTGGAAGTTCGATCCGGCCGAGTGGCCCGACCCGGCCGGTATGGTCAAGGAGCTGGCCGACCTGGGCGTCAAGCTGATGGTGTCGATCTGGCCGACGGTGAGCCCCTACAGCGAGAACTACCGGCAGATGGAGGCCGAAGGGCTGCTCGTCGGCACCGAGAGCGGCGTGCCGCACCACGCGCCGTGGAAAGACAAGGGGTTCGAGGTCGAGATGCCGGTGGCGTTCTACGACGCCACCAACCCGCGGGCCCGCGAGTTCGTCTGGTCGCGCGTCAGGGAGAACTACTACAACCTCGGCGTGCGGGCATTCTGGATCGACGCGTGCGAGCCAGAGATCCGCCCGAACCACCCGGGAAACCTGGCCTTCCACGCCGGGCCGGGCAACGAGGTGTTCAACCTGTACTCGCGGGAGAGCGCGCGCACGTTCGCGGAAGGCTTCGCCGCCGAGGGCGACGACGAGTTGGTACTGCTCTGCCGGTCCGGCTGGGCGGGCGGTCAGCGGTACGGCGCGGCATTGTGGTCCGGTGACATCGGCGCGACGTTCGACTCGCTCCGGCGCCAGGTGCGCGCCGGCCTCAACGTGGCGATGTCCGGCGTGCCGTGGTGGACCACCGACATCGGCGGGTTCCACGGCGGCGACCCGGACGATCCCGAGTTCCGCGAGCTGATCGTGCGGTGGTTCCAGTTCAACGCCTTCTGCCCGCTGTTCCGGCTGCACGGATACCGCGACCCGAAAAAACCATTCGGCCCGGACATGACGGGCGGGCCCAACGAGGTCTGGTCGTTCGGCGACGAGGCGTACGAACACATCACGGCCGTGCTGGAGCTTCGCGAGCGACTGCGGCCCTATCTGGCCGCGCAGCTGACGGTGGCGCACGAAACCGGCGTTCCACCGATGCGGCCGCTCTTCGTTGACTTCCAGGACGACCCGCGCGCCTGGGAGATCGACGACCAGTTCCTGCTCGGTCCCGACGTGCTGGTCGCGCCGATCACCGAGTACGGCGCCCGCTCCCGTTCGGTGTACCTGCCGGCCGGCGCCGAGTGGATCGACCCGTGGACCGGCGCCAGCCACCCGGGTGGATCGACACTGGACGCCGACGCGCCGCTCGGGCGCATCCCGGTGTTCCTCCGAAATGGAGCCCAGGTCCCCGTGGCACCGTGACGCCACCCCGTTGCCGGCCAGCCGGTTGCGGGACCGTGCCAACCTGGCGGTAACAGCGCGGCTACGCAGCGCCGCACACCGCGGGAGGTCCCGTTGCCGACCAGGAGGCCGCACGCATCCGGATTCGAGTTGTACTACCGGCGGCTGTCCCGGTTGAGTCCGGCGTGGGAGGTCTGCAACGAGGCCATCCTGGATCTTCGGGCATTCGGCGGCATGTCGACGCTCACCGTTGTCGTCCCCGTGAACTGGGCGCCAAAGCCGGACGAGCGAGCGGTGGTCTGCGTTCTGCAGTCGACATGGCGGCACGGAGACCCCCTGACCATCGGATCCGGCGACACGGCCCCGATGACGCTGCGGATCGTCAGCCACTCGGAGAACCTTGCCGATGCCGAGTTGCGCCGGACAGATGCGGGCATCGAGCTTTCTGTGCGATTCAACGCCTCACCCGGGGGCAGCGTGGGCAGTATTCGGGTTGAGATCGAGGCGACCGATCTCATGATGCCCATGCCGGAAAGAACGCCGGTGAACCGGGCAGCTTGCGGCCTGAGAATCCGTTGGTACGAAAGGTTCCGACACCGCACGCGCCTCATGATCCACCGCTCTGCTGGCGGCATTACGTGCTTCACCAAGGGCAACTACGCCATGTCCTTCCCAAGTCGTCCAGCGACAGACGGTATGAAGACCCTGATCCTGTACGCGGACCCGCGGACCGTGGAGCTCCTTTATGGATTCGTCCGTGATCCGTCGACCGCACTGCTCCGATCGGCGTCCAGCCTGGTCTTCGCGGGCCTGGGGTTTCTCGCCGCCTGGCTCATGGCACAAGCGGTCGTCGCCGGTACCGAACCTGAGGTGGCCCAGTACCTGGCCATGCTCGGTGGACTCGCGATTCCGACGGTCACCGCGTTTGGCGAAATCGTCGCCCACGACCGCCATTCGCTGTACGCCAGACGGCGCGACCTTGGCTTCACTGTCACGCTGATAGCAATCACGGCCGGTGTCGCCGGCATCGCCGGCGCCGCATACCTCAGCCTCGCGTCCGACTTCGGCTCGTCCGACGTACCCGAACATCTGTCGCCGTTGCCAAGGTGCTTCGCCGTCACCGGCGTGCTACTCCTGGCCGGCGGCGTCGTCCTGCTGACCGCCTACCGGAGCGGTTTACTAATTCCATACGTCTGCGACAACGCCGCCTGCATCAACCGCTTGTACCTGCGCTACCGCCGGCGCGACTGCTACGCGACCGGCCGAATCCTCTGCGGGTCCTGCGAGTCGACGGTCTGCATGCCGTGTCCCCGTAATTTCTGGCAGCGAGGTCTCGCGGTCATCGACGACGTCGGACGCGACCCGGTCGAACGCTGGCAGTACAGGTGCCTCGACGGAGGAGATCGTGCTCAAACTGGCGCTCCACGATGATCTTCTGGTCATATTGACCGACTCGGTTGCGGTCCCCGGTGCTGACACCACCTGCCTGGCCGCATACTCGGATCGGATCGCATGCCGGGACACGCTCGTAGTCGGATGTGGAGCCGGCCTCCTGGCCCTTCGCCTGGCCCGGCGCGGGGTACGCGTGCATGCGATCGACATAAACCCAGAGGCGGTCCGGCTGTGTCAACGCAACGCGGTTGTCAACGACCTGTCCGACCGCGTCATGGCTACCGTGACGGACGCCACGACGGCTGCCGATCTTGGGCCGTTCGACCTCGTGATCTCGAACCCACCGCAGTTGCCTACCGCGTATCCGGCAGGCGGGGCGTCTTGGGTCCGACTGGCGAATGATGGGGGCCCTGGAGGCAGGGATTTCATCGAATGGCTCTGCCGAAGCGCCGCTGGGCTCCTTCGCCCAGCCGGTGTACTTCTGTTCACCCACTTCGGCTTCCTCGAACCCGAAGCCACCGCGGAACTGCTGCGCCGCGACGGCTTCGAGGTTCGGGTCGAGTACGCCTTGACGAAGTCCGCGGGCATCCTGTCGGGCGAACGGCTGGCTCGGCTCGGCACACCGATCACGGAGTATGGCGTATACATAGTTGAAGCTCGCAGGCTCGCACTTCCACAGGAGACGAAAGAGTGGACCACGACCGACGCATCGACAAAGTAGATTTGATTCTGGCCGAGGAGTTCGAAGAACTGGGCACGGAGGTCAGGCGCCGAGTCGAGACCATGCATGGGCTGTCCGCCTTGAGGACCAAAATCGACGGCGACACCACTCACGCCTTCGACACAATGGCTGAACAGCGGATAGTCCGGGCGCTCGAACGCTCCGGTATCAGCGCCGTGGTGAGCAGCGAGGAGTCAGACGATTTTGTGATCGGGGGCGGCGATGATTACCTGGTCATCGTCGACCCGATCGATGGCTCGGACATGGTCGCGCGAGGCTATCCGCTCGCGTCGACAGCCATTTCGCTCATCGATCGGAGCAGAGGTGTTCCGATCTACTCGCGGATCTACGAGATTTTTACCGGATGTCATTTCGTCGCGAAGAACGGCGCGGCGACTCGGAACGGCCGCGTCATGGCTCCCTCGAAGATCGACGACCTCGCGTCAGCCTTCATAGTGTCCTATTCCGCGACGTTCACACGCCGAACCACTTCTGCCATGCAACGGATTCTGGGCACCCGGTCAAGCCTTTTCCTCAACTACGGTGGTCCGCTCGACATCGCAAAGGTCGGCTCTGGTCAGTGCGAGGCGGTGGTCGAGTCGATCAAGGGCTTTCCGCCCCGTGATCTGATACCCGGGCTCCACATCGCTACGTGCGCCGGCGCCGTCGCTACCGACCTGGACGGCGACCCGCTCCCCCTCTCGTTCGACCGCGATAGTCGCATCACCTTCGTCGCCGCCGCCAACACCGCGCTGTTGGATCAGTTGCTCGCTGCCGTGACCGTGGCACCGTGACGCCAAACGGGTACACGTGTTGACGGGCTCGCGGCACAGGAAAATACTCCGTGTATGGGCACGGACACTGAGGGAGAACCCTTCTCGTCGTTCGGCCCGGTATCTTTCCGTACGTCCGACGTGGACGAGACGCGCGCCCTCTGTCACGAGTTCTTTCACCCGCTGACCCTCGACGTGCCGGCCGGCGGCACGGGGTTCACGTTCGACATCACCGTGACCCGGCTCGGCCCGGTGACGGTGGGCGACGTCGGCTTCGGCACCGAGGTGTCGATGGCGTGCGAGCACCGCCAGTCGTACCACCTCAACGTGCCGATTCTCGGCTTCCTGGAGAGCGAGCACGGCGGCCGGGCGTTTACGGCGGGCCCGGAGCGCGGCTCGCTCTACCAGCCGGAAGGTTTGGTACGCCTGCCATGGATGAGCGCCGGCCTGCGGCTGCTCGCCGTCAAGATTGACACCCGGGCGCTGGAGGCGGAACTGGAGAGCATGCTGGGCCGCGCGATCCAGGGTCCCCTGCGACTCGGACCGGAGGTCGACCTCACGACCGGGCCGGGCCGGAGCCTGGCGCGGCTGCTCACCCTGGTGCGGGCGGAGATGGACAACCCCGATGGGTTGATCAGTCAGCCACAGGTCGCCAGCCAGCTCACCCGCAGCGTGCTGGCCGGGCTGCTGATGACCGCCGACCATCCGTACCGCGAGGAGCTGTGCCGGCCGGCGCCGCCGCCCCGGCCACCGAGCGTCCAGCGGGCGGTCGACGCGATCGAGGCGACGCCGGACGCGCCGTTCACGGTGAACGATCTTGCCAAGGTCGCGGGCGTGAGCGTGCGCAGCCTCCAGGAGGGATTCCGGGAGTACATGGGTATGCCGCCGATGGCGTATCTGCGCCGGGTGCGGTTGGAGCGGGTACACGCCGACATGTCCGCCGCCGGTCGCGGGCCCGCGACCGTCGCCAGCGTGGCGCACCGGTGGGGGTTCACGCATCTGGGTCGCTTCGCGCGGGCGTACCGCGCGCAGTATGGCGATCTCCCCTTCCAGACGCTGCGCCGCAGGACCGGATGATCGAGGCGCAGTCGTACCGCGGGTCCACCGTGGAGGAGACCAACTTGCCGCTCGCTACTCCCCCGGGTCGCCTTGGGAGGTAAGGGCCAGTGGGCGCACCGGTAGGCCCTCGATGCCCTCGACTTCGCCCACCAGCGCCCGGACGTACGCGGCGACTCGGGCGATCGCCAGCCGGCCGTCGCGCACCGTCAGCGTCAGTGGTGAATCCCAGCCTGGCGCCATGCCGAGCAGCGCGGCATGCGCCTCGTCGTAGCGGTCGAGGAACTGCTCGGCCCGCTCCAGCGCCAGCGTGGCCCGGGAGAGGTCACGCTGCAGTTCCATTTCGTCAATCATCCCTTAACGCCCCCTTACTAGGAACGTTAGGCAGGTGACGCCTGGCGGTCGAGCCGGTCCGCGCGGAGCATGTCCACATTGCGCAGCGGGGCTGGGTCTACCCTAGGCCGGCTGCCTTGCCTGGCGCGGACATCCGGAAAACCACGTCGGCGGTGAGGGCACGCAGGCCGTCCGCGAGCTCAGGGTGGTACCGGAGCGCGTCGTCGAGACGGGCGCGCCACTTGGCTGTCTCGAGGAACGGCGCGTCCTCGCGCTCCGCCAACCGGACCAGCCACCGCGATTCACTGAGCGCTTCGCGGTACGCCGGCCCGAGCAGTGTCGCGAGCCGGCGACCCAACCACGGGTACAGGTGGTCGGTGTCGGCAGCGGCGACGAACGCGCGGGCGCCATCCCACGCCAGCCGCGGCTGATGAATGATCTCGTGCCCCATAGCGGCCTCCCGTGACAGCCATGCGCCTGTGAGCCATGACCGTGCTAGCTGGCGCTCGCTCCGCCCGCACGGGTCATGCGCCTTGCGGCGGCTCATAACCATCATCGATTGCCGCCGCCACGACCACAACCTGACCGATTGGCCGGATCGTCCCCAAAAACCCGTCGAGACAGTAAACTCACGGCGGCATGCGTTCACGCTATGTATAGCTCTGCTTCGTGGTGAACCGGCGGGGGCGCCGCAGCGTAAGGCGGCACAGGGGGTCCTGAACTTCGCACAGGAGGAACGGAACAGATCGTGGTCGGTGCGTCACACCGCGCGTGGCTGTCCGTCTTGGCCGGTGGCCTCGCCCTGGTGCTCGTCGCGTGGTGGCTTCCCGGCCGCTGGGCCGCCCCGACCTGGACCCTGACCCAGTTGGTGGCGCTGGCGCTGGCGACGTACGCGCTGACCCGCCGCGACGCCCGGCACCGCTCCGGCTGGTGGGTCGTGCTCACGAGCTCGGGCCTCGGCATGGCGAGCGCGGCGCTGCACATCGTGCCCGCCGCCGACCTGTCCGAGTGGGCGTGGGTGATCGCGCTGGCCACGCGGTACGCGTTGTTCCTCGTGGGGCTCATCCTGCTCTTCGGGGTACGCCGTGCCCAGCCCACCGAGCAGAACTTTCTCGACGCCGGCATCGTCGCGGCCGGGCTCGCGATCGTGGCGTGGGCGTTCCTGATCGAGCCGTCCCTGGGTGAGCGGACGCCCAACTCGGCAGAGGCCGGGGTCGCGGTCTCGTTCGCGGTGCTCGACCTGCTGATGCTGAGCTGCGTGGTCCGTGTCGTGTCGGCCGCCCGTTCGCGCACCGGCAGTATGTACCTGCTCGCCGCAGCCGGGGTCACGGTGCTCGTGGCCGACCTTTTCTCGATCACCCGGCTCGGCAGCGATGGCTTCGACGCCTTCCAGCCGGGAGGCCTGATCCACGTCGCGTGGCAGGTGGTCGGCGTGCTCGTGGCGGCCGCCGCGCTGCACCCGTCGTACGGCGAGGGGTATCGGGCGCTGGACACCGACCTTCCCGAAGACGGCCTGCCGCGCATCCGGTTCGTCACCTTCGTCCTGCTCGCGCTGCTCGCTCCCGTAGTGCCCCTCATCGGCCTGCTCACCTCCGGCGGCCTGGTATCGCCAGACGCGGTGCCCGCGCTCGTCGGCGCGTCGGTACTTACCTGCCTGCTACTTGTGCTGCTCGTGGTGCGGCTGGGGCTGTTCGCCAGGCTCGCGAGCCGCCGGGCGGACGCGATGAACGTCCAGTCCGCCGCGCTCGTGGTGCAGTCGAACGCGCTCCAGCAGGCGCTCGAAGAGCAGCAGTCGCTCCAGCGCGAGCTGGCCCACCGGGCGCACCACGACCCGCTCACCGGCCTCGCCAACCGGGCGGTCCTCGCCGAGCGGTTGGAACGCCTGATGCTCGAACCCGACCGGCCGCCCGCCGGCCTGCTGCTCGTCGACCTCGACGGCTTCAAACACGTCAACGACACGCTCGGCCACCCCGTCGGCGACGAGCTTCTGGTACGGGTGGCGCAGCGCCTGCACGCCGCCGCTGGCATCGTCGACACGATCGCCCGGCTGGGCGGCGACGAGTTCGCACTGCTGTTCGTCGACGTCACGCCGGCGGCCTGTCACCGCGCCGCCGCCCGCGTCATTGAGTCGATCCGCGAGGCGTACCCGCTCGCCGGCCGCCAGATCTACCTGGCCGCGAGCGGCGGGCTGCTCGTCCTCGGCCCGGAGCGCACCGACCCCGCCGAGGCGCTCCGCGACGCCGACCTCGCGCTCTACGCGGCGAAGGAGGCCGGCAAGAACCAGGTTGTGCAGTTCTGCCCGGCGATGCTGGAGGCCCGCCTCCAGTACGCCGAGCTGGCCGCCGGCCTGCGCGCGGCGCTCGCTGGCGACGCGCTCACCGTGGTGTACCAGCCGATCGTCGACCTGGTCAGCGGCCAGCCGGTGGCTCTGGAGGCGCTGCTGCGATGGTCCACAGCGGACGGACGTCAGGTGCCACCCAGCCAGTTCATCTCGGTGGCCGAAGACGTCGGGCTGGTCGTCGAGGTCGGCGCCAAGGTGATGCGAGACGCGTGCGCGCACGCCAGTCGATGGCATACGCGCCACGCGGTCGCGGTCAGCGTCAACGTGTCGGGCCGGCAGCTCGCGGCACCCGGGTTCGCACCGGATGTGCTGGCGATGCTCCGCGAGCAGGACGTCCCGCCCGAGGCCCTGATCGTCGAGATCACCGAGACCGTGCTGGTGGGCGCCTCGAGCACGACCGGCCAGCTCGCCCAGCAGAGCCTTACTCAGCTGCGGGAGCACGGCGTGCGGATCGCGGTCGACGACTTCGGCACCGGGTACTCGTCGCTGTCGTACCTCCAGCGGCTGCCGATCGACATCTTGAAGATCGACCACACGTTCACCGCCGCTCTGGAGGCCGGCGGCGAGCGCGGCGCGATGTTCGTCGGCGCCATCCTCGGCCTGGGGTCGAGCCTCGGTGTGCCGACGGTCGCCGAGGGCGTCGAGACGCCCCGCCAGGCGGCCCTGCTGCGAGAGCTGGGCTGCCAACTCGCGCAGGGGTACCACTTCGCGCCGCCTGGCCAGCCCGACGAGGTGGGCGACTATCTCGCGACCCCGCGGCGGCTGCGCTCGGGCTCCATCACGGGCTCGATCACAGGTCCTTGAAATACCAGCGGCGCGGGCTGGCGCGCGTGGCTCGCGGTGATGTCGACGTCGCGGGTCTCCCGCGACAGCGCGAACGCGACGAGCGACACCAGCGCCGTCAGCACGATCCAGCCAGCCACCAGCCAGGGCGAGCCGCCGCCGGCTGCGAGCAGCGCCGCGGCCACCAGCGGCGAGAAGCCGGAAACCGCGGCGCCGACCTCGCGGGAGGCGGCGAAGCCCGTGTATCGCACACCGGCACCGAACAGCTCGGCGTAGAAGATCGGCTGTACCGCGATCATCGGCGCGAAGCCCAGCGCGGTCGCCACGATCAGCGCCAGCCAGATGACCACTGGCTGCCCGGTATCGACCAGCAGGAAGAGCGGAAACGCGAATGCCGCCGTGAAGAGCACGCTGAAGATGTTGAGCGGGCGCCGGCCGATGCGGTCGGCGAGCGCGCCGTACACGGGCTGAAGCGCGATCACCACCAGGCTGAACAGGATCACGCCGGTGAGCGCGACCGTGCGGCTGACACCGATCTCGGTGGTCAGATACGTGATCATGAAGGCGCTGTAGATGTAGACGACCGCCGTGTCGCAGATGTGCGCGCCGACGCCGATCAGGAAGCTGCGCGGGTAGTGGCGCAGCGTGTCGCGCACCGGGGTCTCGACGACCGTGCGGTCACGCTCCATCTCCAGGAACACCGGAGACTCCGCGACCCGCAGTCGCACGTACAGCGAGACGAACACCATCAGGAAGCTGGCCAGGAACGGGATGCGCCAGCCCCAGGCCAGCATGGCCGGCTCGCCCAGCAGCCCGACCAGCAGGAACGCCACCGTGCCGGTGAGCAGGCCGACCTGTACGCCGGTCTGCACGAAGGAGGCGTAGTAGGCCCGGCGCCCGCGTGGCGCGTGCTCGGCCAGCAGCGTGGACGCGCCGCCGAACTCCGCGCCCGCGCCGAGGCCCTGGCATATCCGGGCCAGCACCAGCAGCACCGCGGCCCAGATGCCGATCTCCTCGTACGTCGGCAGCAGCCCGATCAGACCGGTCGCGAACCCCATCAGCAGCGTGGTCAGGACCAGGGTGGAGCGCCGGCCGAGCCGGTCGCCGAGCCGGCCAAAGAAGAAGCCACCTAACGGGCGGAACAGGAACGCCACGCCGAACGTCGCGAACGACGCCAGCACGGCCACCGAGTCGTCGTACGAGGGGAAGAAGATCTTCCCGAAGACCAGCGCGGCGGCGGTGCCGTAGATGAAGAAGTCGTACCACTCTAGGGCGGTGCCGACCAGCGACGCCGCCACCACTCGGCGCAGCTCGACGCTGGCCGGTACAGGCTCGACGGTGGCGGTAAGGGCGGTCAATCCAGGGCGCTCCGGCGGGGCAAGGGGTGGTTGCAAACAGGGTGCCAGGTTTGGGGCCCGTATACGCCCCTTCCCGGGCGTGTCAGTTCCGTTGCGTCGGCGAGCGGTTGTATCCCGGCGGTGACCGGCACCCACGCAGTCGATGGAGGATGATGCGGGCATGGCTATCGACGCTGCTCTTGCGATTACAGGTGCAACCGGGCGGCTCGGCGGGCGCGTGGCCCGCCAGCTGGCCGAACGCGGGGTCAACCAGCGGCTGGTGGTGCGCGACCCAGACCGTGCGCCCGCGCTCGACGGCGCCGAGGTCGTCCGGGCCAGCTACGACGACGCCGGCGCGGTGCGGCGGGCGCTGGAGGGCGTGGAGACGGTGTTCATGGTTTCCGGCGCCGAGCAGCCCGACCGGGTCGCCCAGCACCGGACGTTCGTCGACGCGGCGGCCGCCGCCGGGGTCACCAGGCTCGTGTACACGTCGTTCTTCGGCGCCGCGCCGGACGCCACGTTTACGCTTGCGCGCGATCACTGGGCCACCGAGCAGCACATCCGCGCCAGCGGGCTGGCCTTCACGTTCCTGCGCGACAACCTGTACATGGACTTCGTACCGATGATGGCCGGTGACGACGGAGTGATCCGCGGGCCGGCCAGTAATGGGCGCGCCGCCGTGGTGGCGCAGGACGACATCGCCGACGTGGCCGTGGCGGTACTCCTGGCCCCCCAAGCGCACGAGGGCGTCACGTACGACCTCACCGGCCCGGAGGCGCTGAGCATGGCCGAGATGGCCGCCGCGCTCACCGAGGCGACCGGACGGCAGGTGACTTTCCAGGACGAGAGCATCGACGAGGCGTACACCTCGCGCGCCTCCTACGGTGCGCCGAAGTGGCAGGTCGACGCCTGGGTCAGCACCTACCTGGCGATCGCGTCCGGGGAGTTCCTGCCGGTCAGCGACGCGGTGGCCAAGGTGGCCGGGCACCCGGCGACCAGCCTCGCCGAGCTGCTCGCCCGGCCCGCATGAGCCGGCCGCGCATCCAGCCGGTGGTGTGGTCACCACCGGCGGCCCCGCCGCGGGCGCGTCAGGCGGCCAGCGAGCCACCGATGCCGGCGCCGCGCCTGCTCCCGGTCGACGGCGCAGGCCCCGAAGACGTCGCCATCCACCCCGACGGCACGGTCTACACCGGCGTCGAAGACGGCCGCATCCTCGCGCTGCCCGCGGACGGCGGCGCACCCCGGCGGGTAGCCGAAACGGGTGGGCGACCGCTCGGCGTCGAGATCGCCGCCGACGGCGCGCTGCTGGTCTGCGACGCGTACCGCGGGCTGCTGCGCGTCGATCCGCGGTCGGGCCGGGTCGAGGCCCTGATACCGGCCGGCGACGCGCTCACCGTGTGCAACAACGCCGCGATCGCCACCGACGGCACGGTGTACTTCAGCGACTCCACGCGCCGCTTCCCGCTCGCGTACTGGCGGGCCGACCTGCTGGAGCACTCCGGCACCGGCCGGCTGCTGCGCCGCACGCCCGACGGGGCGGTCGACGTGCTGCTGGACGGGCTGCACTTCGCCAACGGCGTGGCGCTGGCCGCCGACGAGTCCTATGTGGTCGTTGCCGAGACCGGCGCGTACCGGCTCAGTCGACTGTGGTTGACAGGGTCGCGGGCGGGGCAGCGCGACACGCTCGTCGACAACCTGCCGGGGTTTCCCGACAACCTGAGCACGGGGTCAGACGGCCGGATCTGGATCGCCATCGGCAGCCCGCGCAACCGGCTGCTCGACTGGGCACACGCCCGCACACCGCTGATCCGCCGCACGGTCTGGGCGCTGCCGGAACGCCTGCAACCCGGCCCGGAACGCACGGCGTGGGCGATGGCGGTCGACGGCACCGGCCGGGTGGTCGCCGACCTACAGGGCACCGGCGACCGGTACCACTTCGTTACTGGGGTCCGCGAGCACGGCGGACTGCTCTACCTCGGCAGCCTGGTGGAGAGAACGATAGCTGTCGTCGACCTTTTGTGAACCCCTTGAATATGGGTCCTGATTAATGTTAGGAAGGGTGCGGAGTTGTCGGGCTATGTTCGGGTCTGTGTGATCCGGTTTGGGGAGGCTGTCGATGTCGCGCCGTGCTGTGCTGGCTTCCCTAGCGATCACCGTCCTGCTGTGGCCCGGCGGCGCACCCGCCAGCGCCGCGCCGCCACCGGCCACCGGCCCAGCCACAGTGGACGACGTCTACCGGTACCTCGACGACCCCGGCATGACCGGCGAGGGGCAGCAGCCGCCACACGCGCTCCTGCGGCCGTACGCGGACGCCCGAACCGCCGCCGCTGACATCACCGACCACAGTGCACGGTCGCGGTGGACCGCCTCGCTCAACGGCGACTGGAAGCTCACCATCGCCGACCGCCCCGGCGACGTGCCCGCCGGCTTCCACGGCGAGGAGTACGACGTCTCCGGCTGGCCCACCGCCACCGTGCCACACACCTGGCAGTCCGACTTCGTCGACCACCCGATGTTCCGCAACATCCCCGAGGAGATCTGGCCCGACGACCCGCCGAGGGTGCCGCGCGATGTCAACCCCACCGGCGCGTACGTGCGCTCCTTCCAGGTGGCGCCGTCGTGGTCGGGCCGGCGGAGTTTCCTGCGCTTCGAGGGCGTCACCAGCGGGTACTTCGTGTGGGTCAACGGGCGGTACGTCGGATACGACCAGGGCGGATACACGCCGGCCGAGTTCGACGTCACCGACTTCACGCACGCCGGCACCAACCGCGTCGCCGTGCAGGTGCACCGCTGGGGCTCCGGCGCCTACCTGGAAGACGTCGACCAGTGGCGCTACAGCGGCATCTTCCGGGACGTCTGGCTGTACAGCACGCCGCAGACGTACCTGCGCGACGCGTACATCACCACCGACCTCGACCAGTCTTATGTGGACGCTTTGCTGACGGCGCGGGTGTCGGTGGCCGGCCCGTCGGATGGATACACCGTGCGGGGCACGCTGCTCGACGCCCGAGGCCGCAAGGTGACCACGATGACCGGCACCGGCACGCTGACCGCCACCGTCGCCGACCCGGCCAAGTGGAGCGCCGACGCGCCCAACCTGTACGCCCTGGTGCTGGAGCTGCTCGGGCCCGACGGCCGGGTCACGCACACCACCGCGCAGGCCGTCGGCTTCCGCGAGGTCGAGGTACGTTCGGGTACAGCCGGAACGGCGCAGATGCTCGTCAACGGCCAGCGAGTGCTCATCAAGGGCACCAACCGCGCCGAGACCGAACCGGACACCGGACGGCACGTCACCCGGGCGGCGCAGCGCCGCGACGTCGCGCTGATGAAGAAGCTGCACATCAACGCGGTACGCACCTCGCACTACCCGTCCGACCCGTACTTCTACGACCTCGCCAACCGCGAAGGGCTGTGGGTCGCCGACGAGGTCGACATCGAGACGCACTCGCACGAGAACTGCCCCAACGACTGCCTGGCCTCCCGGCCGGAGTGGCAGGCGGCGTTCGCTGACCGGTTCCAGGCGATGGTTGCCCGCGACAAGAACCACCCGAGCGTCATCATCTGGGACACCGGCAACGAGGCGGGGCTCGGCACCGCGCACTTCGCGATGGCCACGTGGGCTGACGCCAACGAGCCGACCCGGCTGCTGTACCACCAGTCCAACAGCCCCAACGGCGACGCGCCGTTCGCCGACGTCTGGGGGCCGCGCTACCCGACCCCCGGATACGTCGAGTCGATCGGCCGCACCGCCACCCGCCCGATCGTCTTCGGCGAGTACGCCCACGCGATGGGCAACAGCGTCGGCAACTTCGACCGCTTCTGGGCGCTGGTCCGGCAGTACCCGTCGTTGCAGGGCGGGTTCATCTGGGACTGGGCGGAGGCCAACCTGCGGCAGCCGCTGTACCTCACGCCGGACTCGTCTCCGGGCGGCATCCAGGCGTTCCTCGTCGGCAAGCCCACCGTGGCGTCCGGCCAGCTTGAACTGTCCAGTCTGGACGACTTCGTCAGCACATTCCGCGATCCGCGACTGGATTTCACGGGGACCGCGGTGACGCTGGACGCGCGGGTGCGACCCGGCGAGTGGGCTGGCAGCTTCCCGATCGTCACCAAGGGCCGCGCGTACGCCCTCCAGATGCGCGACCGGACCACGCTGGAGTTCGGCGTTACCACGGACGCTGGCTTCGCCACGGTCACCGCGCCGGTGCCCGCCGACTGGTACGACGCGTGGCACCGGGTCACCGGCGTGTACGACGGGGCCGCGCTGCGGCTGTACGTCGACGGTACCGAGGTGGCCACCGCCGCCCGCACCGGCCCCCTGGACCCCGGCCTCTACGAGGTCAACGTCGGGCGTAACGCCGAGACCCAGCAGGACGACCTGCGCACCCGGCTCGCCCGTGGCTCGGTCGACTGGGTCCGGGTGTACGGCGCGGCGGTCCCACCCACGGCCTCGCCACCATCACCGGCGCTGGCCCTCGACTTCGACCGCGTCGAGCGGCAGGGCGACTTCGACAGCCTCGGCATCAGCCTGTCCGGCACCGATGGCCTGGTCGGCACCGACCGGTACCTCCAGCCTGAGACCGTCGAGGTGGCATGGGCGCACGCCCCGATCCGGTTCAGCCGCGCCGCCGGCGGCCGTATCAGCGTCCACAATGAACAGACGGCTGGCGCGCTCGACACGACACTGCGCTGGAAGCTCCTCGAGGTCGACCGCACCCTGCGCGAGGGCGGCCGGCGCGTGCGCCTCTCCCCCGGCGAGACCGTGACGCTGGACATCCCCACGCCGTCGACCAACCGGCACGACCGCGCCCGCCGGCTCCAGATCGAGGCCGTCGGCGACGACGGGCTCCGGTACGGCTGGGACGAGTTTGACGCGGGCGGGCGCGTGGTGCCCGGCGTCTCGCGCCCCGCTCCGGCGGCCGGTCCCCGGCTCGCCAGCGACGCCTCGGCGATCGTGGTCTCCGGCAAGGGCTGGACGTACCGATTCGACACCGCCACCGGCACGCTCCACTCGATGACCTCGGGCGGCCGCGAGCTGCTGCGCGCCGGCCCGCAGCTCGATGTGTACCGGCCACCGACGAGCAACGAGACGTACGGCTGGGGCACCGCCGACCGGGAGATCTGGCACCAGCTCGGCCTCGACCGGCTCCAGACCTCGGTCACAGGCGTGACATCGTCCACGGTGGACAACTCAGCCGTCGTGGAGGTGAAGAGCGTCGCTCGCGGCTCGGCCACCTTCGAGATCGAACAGGTGATGCGGTACCGGATCGACGGCCGCGGCACGATCACACTGGACCACCGGGTCACGCCGCGCGGATCGGGCGCGAGCCGGCTGCCGTACCTGCCCCGGGTCGGCGTGCAGATCCAAGTGCCCGACACGATGCGCCAGTTCGCGTACTACGGTAAGGGTCCACATGAGACGTACAACGACCGGTCGAGCGGCGCGTTCACCGGCGTCTGGCGCACCACCGTCGACAAGGAGTACGTGCGGTACTCGCGGCCGCAGGCGTACGGCAACCACACCGGCGCGCGGTGGGCGACCCTACACAACGGGCGCGGCGGCCTCCTCGTCGGTGGCGACATCGACGTGAGCGTGACACCGTACGACGAGCTGGCCCGCGCCGAGTACGACTTCCAGCTCCCGCTGGTGCGCAACGACGGCTGGGTCACTTTGCACGCGGCGGCCGGCGAGACGGGCATGGGTGAGACACCCAACTCGGTGCTCAGCGAGTACCGGGTGTCGCCGACCCGCACGCACGCGTACACCTTGGTGTTGCGGCCCTTGACGCGCGACGAGGTGCGGGCCGACGGCGTGGTCGACTCCCGCGCGCCGGCGCCCTGCCCGCCGGACGTCGCCGTGACGACGGACGGGCAGATCCGCCCCGGCGTGCCGCACCCCGTCACCGTCACCGTCACCGAGCGCTGCTCCCTCGATGACGTGGCGGTCGCGCTGGCCGCGCCGGAGGGTTGGGCCGTCACGCGCGTTGGCCAAACGGAATTCACGGTGACCGCCCCTTCGTCCACCGACTTCGGGTCCTATAGCCTCACCGCCACCGTCACCGCGCGGTCGAACGGCTTCCCGGTGAGCGTCGACGCGACCGCGACCGTGCGCGCCCCGCTACCGGCGGGCGGGCAGTGGGTGAGCGACCTGCCGTTCCTGGTCGCCGAGAACGGCTGGGGCCCGGTCGAACGCGACCAGAGCAACGCCGAGCAGCCCGCCGGCGATGGCCGGCCGCTCACCATCGGCGGCGTCGTGTACGAGAAGGGCATCGGCGCGCACGCGACCTCCCGCGTCGTGGTCGACATCCCGGCCGGCTGCACGTCGTTCCGCGCCGACGTGGGCGTCGACGACGAGATGGGCAACAGCGGCTCGGTCGGGTTCGAGGTATGGGTCGACGGCGAGCGGCGCGCCGCGAGCAGCGTGCTGACCGGCTCGGCAGGCGCGGAGCCCATCGTCGCGGACGTGACCGGTGGCAGCCATCTGGAGCTGCGGGTGACCGACGGCGGCAACGGCAACGGCGCCGACCACGCCGACTGGGCCGCCGCCCGCCTGCTCTGCACGCCCTAGCGGGCGGCATCCCGCGCGGGCTTTAGATCGGGCGTTTACGGTGGCGCGGTGGAGTACGCGCGGACGCTGGCCGCCGCGACCCTGGCCAACACCGTCGGCCTCGGGCTGTGGTTGGCCGGGTCCGCGATGTTTCTCACGCGCGGCGTCGGCCTCTCCCCCGCGGAGGTGGGGCTGGGGCTGACCATCGCCGGGTTCGCCGGGCTGTGCGCCACCGTGCCACTGGGGCACCTCGCCGACCGGCGCGATCCGCGAACCCTGCGGATCGTCGTGCAGGTGCTCCAGGCCGCAGTCGCCGCGTCGTACCTGCTGGTCCGATCGTTCCCCGCGTTCCTGGTGGTCGCGATCGTCGACGCGCTGCTGGTCGCGGGCAGCCTCACGCTCCGGGCGGCGCTGATCGCCGCGGTCGCCGGCCCGGCTGACCGGGTGCGGGTCTTCGCCATGCTGCGGGCCGTCGCCAACGTCGGCATCAGTGTCGGCGCCGCGCTGGCGGCGCTCGCGCTCGTCGCGGACACCCGCACCGGGTACGCCCTGCTGGTCGCCGGGAACGCGACGACGTACCTGATCTCGGCCGCTCTCCTCCTGCGGCTACCGGCTCAAGTTCCCGCCCCGGAGGCGCCGCGCGCCCGGCGCTGGGAAGCCCTGCGGGACCGGCCGTTTCTGGCGGTGACCGCCGCGTCGGCCGTCATGTCGCTGCACGAGGTGGTGTTGAGGCTCGTCCTGCCACTGTGGATAGCGACGCAGACGCAGGCGCCCCGAGTCGCCATCTCCGCGGTGCTCGTCGTGAACACCGCCCTGACGATCCTGCTCGCCGTGCGCGCGAGCCGCGCCGTGGGCAGCGCCGTCCACGCTGGACAAGCGATGCGCCGCGCGGGCTTCCTGCTCGCCGCCGCGATGCTGCTCTACGCGGCCACCGGCGGCATGTCGACCGGTACAGCCGTCGTGGTGCTCCTGTTGACGACCGCGCTCTACACGATCGGTGACCTGCTGCACGCGACCGCCGCGGCCGGGCTGTCGTACGAGTTGGCCGCGCCACACGCGATCGGGCAGTACCAGGGCGTGAGCCAGCTCATGACAGGGCTGGCGCGCGCGGCGGGCCCGGCGCTGCTGACCGTCGCGGTGCTCGACGGCGGCCTGCTCGGCTGGGCCGCACTGGCGAGTGTTTTCGCGCTGGCGGGCATCACCGTGCCACTCCTCACGCCCCAATCGGCACCACGCCCGGACGCGGTGCGGCATTTGCCCTGAATATGCCGGCAGGGCCATGCGGATCACGAGCCTGGCCTCAGTAGTATCCGCAGGGAGAGCGGGAGGTTGGGGAGATGCAGCCAGACAGTCCATACCGGCTGATCGAGGCGCTCGGGTCGTCTCAGGTCGGCAGTGTCTGGTCGGCCGTCGACGCGGAGGGCCGGTCGCTGACCGTCGCCGTGCTCGACGCCTCCGTGGCCCTCGACCAGCGCTGGCGTGACGCGTTCGCCGCCGCGGCGAACGGGTTTGCCCAGCCGCAGGCCGGCGGGCCCCGGGTGCTGTACACGGACTTCGCGGCGCCGGCGCCCTGGGTGGCCTGCGCCTCGGAGGGCGGGCCGGGCGCCGAGCACGTGTTCCTCGCGCTGGGCGTCACCTACCAGCCGGTGCCGCCAGATTTTGGCGCGCCCGCCGCGCCGGTGACCCCGACGGCGCAGCAGCCGGCCGAGCTGGCAGAGCAACCGCCCTTCGAGGAGCCCACGACAGTCCTACAGTCGCCGAACGGCGCCGAACCGCATGCGGTCGAGTTTCCCGACCCCGAGACCACCCAGCCCACCCCGCATCTCAGCCAGCCCTCGGCCATTCCGATCAACCCGTGGGCCGCGGGCCCACCCCAGCCGGCGTCGGTTCCGGCGCAGCCGATCTCGGGTCCGCCGCAGCCGATCTCCGTGCCGCCCGACCTGCCACCGGACTCGATCTCTGGGCCTCCGCACTCCGTTTCGGTGCCTCCGCACTCCGTTTCGGTGCCTCCGCACTCCGTTTCGGTGCCTCCGAATTCGGTATCGGTGCCGCCGCACTCCGTCTCGGGCGTGCCGCAGTCGCCGGTACTCGGGCCGATGTCGCCCGTCGCCGACCTGATCTCCCCCGCTGGCGGGCAGGCGTCCCCCGCGCTCGGACCCCTGCCGCCCACCACCGGCCGGTCCCCGTACGACACCTACTACCCGGGGCCCGGTGCGGCGCCTCCCGCTCCGCGCCGCCGGCGAACGGGCCTATGGGTCGGGCTCGCGGTGGTCATCGTGCTGCTGCTCGCCGGTGGTGGCACGTTGGCCGCGCTCCAGTTGGGCGGCGGCGATCCGGAGGCCTCGCCGACAAAGAGCACGGCGCCCGCGCCCATGCCCGCCTCGTCGCCGCTCAGCCCCGGCGTCGAGCCGCCCAACCCCGGTAACTGGAACACCGACTGGCCGAAGTTCACCGGCGTCGACAAGGTGCAGCGGCTGAGCCTTCCGGGCATCGGCTTCGACTTCACCGCCCCCGACAACTGGCAATGCGTGCGCAACGGCACCGGCGAGGGCTTCGCCAAGTACGACTGCGGGGTGTCTCCGGGCACGAACCCGCAGATCGGCGGCGAGGTGGTCGTCCGCGCCTGCCCGGCGTCCTGCGACGAAAGCCAGCGGATCGAGATGCGCAAGGCTGAGGAGGCCTGGGGCCTGCGGTGGAACCGCGCGTCCCGGCTCGCCGCGTACGCCGAGACCGACCAGATCGACGGCGCGGCCCGCTACGGCCTGGTCATCGTCGCGTACTGGCGCAGCACTCCGGACGGAGCCGTTGACCGCCAGCTCGTCTTCCGCATGACATCGCCGGTCGACCAGGCCGACGTGCTGCGCAAGGTCGCCAACTCGGTCCGGGTGGGCGCGCTCTTCTAGGGCTGCGAGACGCGCACGACCTGGAATTCCAACGTGCCCGGGCGGTTGAAGCCCAACCGCTTGTAGTGGAAGCCGTCGAACGGTGCCGCCCAGCCCAGTTCCGTCGGAAACGACACCATGAGCGGCCCGGTCGCCAGCGCCTCCGGTACCCGGAAGCGACCTTGCTCGGTCGTGGCCAAAAGCGGCGTCCAGTCCTTGAGCACGGCGTTGCCCAGCGCCATTAGCAGGCCGTCCGGCTCTGGCGTGAACCGCGCCACGAGGATCTCGCCCTCCCCCACGGTCGGTGTGGAGACGACCTCACCGGCCGCGACCTCGCGGGTCTCGACGGTGCTCGGCGCCGCGCACCGGTCGGCGCCGTGGTGCAGCGTCGACCAGCGGCCGGCGCTCGTGCCCGGCGTGTAGTTGCAGGCCAGCGCGAGCAGGTAGCGCGGCGTCTCCCAGCGCGCGTTGCGACCGTCGAAAGCCTCCCGGTCTTCGCGCAGCACGATCTGGTCGGCGGGTGCGGCCACAATCGCGCGGGCGTTCAGCTCGTCGAGTTCCGGCGTGTAGGCCGAGTACGCCTGGAAGACGGGCACCGGGCGCCAGTCCATCGAGTACGTCCACGGCAGCGTCGCCTCCCATGGGTCGACGCTGACTGGGTGCCCGACGGTGGCGGCCACCATGCTCTCCGGCAGCTGGTACTGGGCTCGGGTGCCCCGCTTGGCGCTGGCGAGCAGATCGGCCCGGTACTCGTCGTTGAGCAGCGCCTCGACCGAGGTGCGCCACCGGTCGCGGGCGGCGAGCGGGTCGAACTGCTGGATATCGCGCGGCACCAGCGCGAACGCGAGCGCGCCGGTGACGAGCACCGCGACCGGCCGCCTGGCGTGGCTGGCGAGCGCGAGCAGCAGGAAACCCGTGATGACGAAGAATGTCGCCTCGTGGCCGACGTCGTGCCGGGTGAACCCGTGCTTGAACCCGAACTCCAGCAGTGCCACCACGAAGAGCATCGAGCCGGCGGCGGCCACGCCCCGGTGCCTGGCCGCGCGCACGCCGACCACGATCGCGACCAGCGCCAGCACCGCCGCGAGCACGTAGCCGAGCACGTTGTCCGGTTGCTCGCGGGTCATCGCCTCCTGGTACCCGCTCGCCACCCGCCACGAGTCGCGCAGCCACGGCCCGAGATTGCCCAGCGGCTGGCCGGCGGCGAGCCATCCGAGCAGCAGCACGACGAGGAAAGCCCCCACTCCCGCGCCGGCCTGCCAGGCCAGCGCTCGCCACGAGCGCACCGTGATCGCGACGATCCCGGCGAGAGCGAGGATCGCCACTCCCTCGGAGAACTTCACCTGTGTCATCAGCGCCGCGAAACCGGCGAGCGCCGCCGTGGGCCAGGCATCGCGCCATCCGGCGGACCGCGTCGCGAGCGCCGCCTGGCGCTCGATCGCCAGCGCGGCGAACACCAGGCTCGCGCACAGCAGGCGCAGGCCGGGGTCGCTCGATGGCGTGCAGAGGGTCAGGGCGAAGGCCACCGGCGCGGCCACCGCAGGGCGCCAGGTCCGGCGCAGGCAGATGTACCCGGCGACGTACATCGCCGCGGTGGCGGCCGCCACGAAGAGCAACCCCAGCGTGTACTGGGGCGCGTCGACGATCAGCGGACGCTCCACGAAGCCCCACGGCCCGTACGTGAACAGCACGTCCTCGCCGAACCGCCAGTTGTCCAGGGCGGCGATGTTGATCGCGGTGATCCAGCTCCCGTCAAGGCCGGCGCGCGGCACACTGGCGCCCTGGGAACCGCCGAGCGCGACGGCGGCGGCGAGCCCCGCGAGCGCGGGCCACGGCGGCCGGACGGGACGCGGCAGGCGCAGCCGAACCCGAGCCTTCGGCTCCGGCCGCCCTTCGTCGACCGTGACGGGTGGATCGGTCGGCTTGGTCATGGTCATCTGTGGGCTCCGGTGGCGGTCACCGGGGTCGCGGTGACCGGCGTGCCGACGAGCCGCGCCGCGAGCGCGTGCCGGCGCCGCGCGGGCGGCAACCCCACCAGGAACTCCGGGAACATGCCGAAGAACGTACGCGCCGCCCTGACCTCCAGCGTGTGCGCCCTCGACCAGCGCAGCGAGTTGGTCGCGCGCGCCCAGTCGTGGGTCCACCGGACGTCGCCGAGCACCGCCACCGGCTGGCCGTGACGCCAGGCGCGCAGCCCCACCTCGTGGTCCTCGTAGTAGAGGAAGAACCGCTCGTTCCAGCCGCCGATCGCCAGGAAGTCGGCCCGCCGCGCCGCCACGGCCGCGCCCATCACCCAGGCCACCCAGACTGCCTCGCCCGGTGCGGCGGTCAGCCGGTATCCGGCGTGCAGTTTCGACAGGGGCCACATCTTGCGGTTGCCGAGCTTGGCGGTGGCGTACGGGAAGCCGCGACCGTTCGGCTGTACGGCACCGGTCGACGAGAGCAGTTGCGGTGCGACCAGCCCGCCGTGCAGGTCGAGGTGGGCCGCCAGCGGGCCCATCCCGTCCGGGCGCACCCGCAGGTCGGGGTTGGCGAAGAGCACGTAGTCGCTTGTGGACTCCCGCAGGCCGGCGTTGTTGGCCTTGGAGAAGCCGACATTTTCGGGCAGCCGGATGACCCGCGCCCCGAGTTCCTCGGCGGCCTCGGCGGAACCGTCCACAGAGGCGTTGTCGACGACGATCCAGTCGTACGGCTTGCTCGGGTCGCCCCAGCACCGCCGCAGCGTGTCCGCGGAGTTGTACGTGACCGTGACGACGCTCCACCGTGGCTGGGTCATCGCGCGCTCCTGGTGCGTAGGTAGCCGGCGAGGGTACGGATGCCGAACCGTGCGCCGCGCCACTGCCGGCGGGCGCGCGGCGCCTCCAGCAGCCCTCGGCCCACGCCGCGCAGGAACGGCCGCAGCAGCCCTTGGCGGGCCCGCCGCAGGGCCAGCGCGAGATGTGCGAGCGCTATGAGCGGTACGGCGAAGACGGTCAGCGGGCCCGAGAACGTCCGCGCCGCCACGAGGAGGCGGTTGCGGGCGAGCAGGAAGGCTCGGAAGCCCAGCAGGGCCGGGTCGGCGCCGACGCTGTGGCCGCCGTGATGCGGCAGCGCCAAGGGCAGCACCCGGGTGCGAACACCGGCGGCGTACAGGCGGTAGGCCAGGTCGGCGTCCTCGCCCCAGGCGAAGAGGTGGGCGAAGAGCCCGTCGAACCGCCGGTACAACTCGACGGGGAACACCGCGGCGCCACCCGAAGGTCCGAGCGGGCCCCGGTTCGCCGCCGCGAGCCGGTCGATGAAGAGCGATATCGGGTGCACGTCGATGCCGGCGTACTTGTTTCCGTGCATCGCCAGGCCGACCGCGATCGGCGCGTCCGGCGCCTCGCGGATGGCGGACAGGATCCGGTCCAGCGAGCCGTCGGGCAGCCACACGTCTGGGTTCAGCAACAGCACGTGGCTGGCCTCCACGACGTCGACCGCTCGGTTGCAGGCGGCGGCGAAACCCGGGTTCGAGGCGTCGGGCAGGTAGGCGTAAGCACTCTCGTCGAGGCAGTCCGCGACGACCTTGTCGCAGCCGTCCGCGGGCCCGTTGTCGGCGAAGACGAACCGCACCGGCAGCCCCTCGGCGGCGCGGACCCAGGTCGGCAGCGTCTCGGCGAGCATCTCGCTCGACCGGTACAGCACCGTGACGATAGCCAACTCGATCACGTAGCCGCCCTCCCCAGCCGGTGCAGCACCCAAAGCCCAGGTATCAGGCTCAGCCACGTCGGATAGATGAACGGGTACAGCTCGTACACGCCGAACACCGCGAAGTACACGACAAACGCGCGGCCGAGTTGGGCCGCCGGGCTCGCGGAGAACTCCAGCCGCCGCTCGGCGAACCCGACGCCGAGGCCGAGCAGGACGAGGAACGCGGCGGCACCCACCGGCCCCCAGTCGAGCACCGGGATCGCCGCGAAGGTTGCCGTGTTCATGTAGTACGGCAGGCTCAGCTGCGACGTGGCGCCGTACAGGTCGACCGTTCCGACGATCGGCTCGACGCGCGAGCCGAGAAACAGCAGGGAGTACCCGCCGTACTCGGGGTCCATCGTGGAGCGTTGTGCCCAGAGCCGCCCGAACGTCTCCACAGACGAGCTGAGCGACAGGTCGAGCGAGCCGACGCTGCTGGAGACGACGTTGTCGCCGTACTTGCTGCGGAACTCGTCCTCGAACGTGCCGGAGCCCGCCAGCGTCCGCTGCCCGCCGAGAAACACCGCCGTGCCGACCGCCGCGACACCGAGCAGGAGCACCGCGACGACCGGCGCCTTCGGGATCGTCCGCAGCACGCGCGGTCGATTCCGGCGCACGGACAGGGCCGCGACGAGTGCCGGCACGACGCCCACGAGCACGGAGTTCTTGCTGGCACCGAGCGCGGCTCCGCAGGTGAACACGGCCGCGAGCGCGAGGAAGAACAACAGTCGCGGGCCGCGCGTGGTCAGGGCGCGCAGCAGCGAGATCGCCATGCCGAGCGTCCACGCCTCGGAGAGCAGGCCGACGAAGATGTTGGCGCGCTCGCGCAGCACCTGCCTGGCGGCGTCGGGGTTGGCGTCGAACAGTGGCGGGGTCACGCCACGGAAGCGCAGGAACGCGGCCACCACCCCGACGGCGAGCAGCAGTGCCAGGTAGGCGAGGACCCGCCGGTCACTGGGCCAGCCCAGTAGGGGCCGTTCCTCGGTCGAACGGGCCGCCAGCCGGCGGCCCACCACCCACGCGATGAGAAACGCGCCGACGTACAGCCCCAGTACGGGGACGGCCGCCCGGCCCGCCCAGGAGTCGTACGGCCCGGGCAGCACGTACACAGCGACGAACACCGCCGTCCACGCCGCCGCGCACATGGCCACGCCCCACATCCGCGCTCGCGCCGCGAAGACCGCCCCCGCCGCGAGGGCGAGCGTCATCGCCGCGCCGACGTCCACAGTGCACAGGGCCAGGAACGCGGCCGCGGTGAGGGGAGCGACCGCTGGCCAGAACCGCTCAGCCCGGGTCATGACCGACTCCGCGGTAGAGGTCGAGCCAGCTTTCAGCACATCGAGCAAAGGAGAACTCCTGCGAATACCACCGCGCCACCGAGCGCCGCTGTATGGGGGATGCGCCGCTGCCGGTCGCCTTCTGGATGGCCGCCGCCATGGCCGCCGGTGACAGGGCCGCCTCGTACGCCAGGCAGCCGTCACCGTGCCGCGTGATCTCGGCCAGTCCACCGGCACCCGAGTGCACGACAGGCACGCCGAGCGACATGGCTTCGAGCGCGCTGCGGCCGAACGACTCCACACGGGACGGTACGAGCAGGCAGTCGATGCCGCGCAGGAACTCGGCGGCGTCGACCCGGCCTACCGCAGTGACATTCGGAGCCGCGGGTGCTGGGATCGACCCACCGCCCGCGACGAGGAACGACACGTCGGGCAGCGCCGCGGCGATGTCGCCCAGCAGGTCGGCGCCCTTTTCCCGCTCCAGCCGGCCCAGGAAGCCCACCCGCACCGGGCCGGACACCGGCTGGTCGGGCACCTCGGCCGCTGGCCACACCGCCGGCAGCGGGTTGGGTATCACGTGGACGTTGCCGACGTTGCCGCGCTCCCGCAGTTCCCGCGCCTCGAACGCGGAGACAGCGACCGTCGTGTGTGGACGGACGCGACGCATCAGCAGGTCGAGGGTGATGTTCACCTGTACCGCCGCCTTGGCGCGTGCCGACGCGGCCGTGTCCCGGTACTGCCACAGGCTGTTGTGCAGCGCCACCACGAGCGGCAGCCGTCGCCGCGGGCCGCGCAGTGCCGCCCGCGCGTGCATCGCGGCGGAGAGCAGGTGTGCGCTGACCACGCTCGGCCGCACCTCGGCGACCACCCGACGGATCTCGCGCACGTAGTTCAGGTCGATCCGGCTCGTCGCGCCCATCCGCAGCCACGGCACGCCCGACTCGCGCAGCGCGGCGGCCACCTCGTCGTCCGGGGTACCCGCGACGACGTCGACGCCGCGCGCCGCGAGCGCGGGCAGCATCTCAACGAGGAACCGCTCGGCGCCACCGAGTTGCCGGCGCCCCGATCCTCCCGTGGTACAGACGAACAAGACCTTCATCGCGCCCGCATCCCCTCGACGGCGCCCTTGGCGATGGCCCGGCGCAGGGCGTTGCGCCCGATCGCCGCGCGCCACAGCACGCCCGTGACGTAGGCGGCGCTCGCCATCTCGCCGCGCCAGCCGGCCAGCTCGCGGCTGGCCCGGATGAACTCGCGGGTCTGCCGCCGGGAGATCTCCTCGGAGCTCCAGCGGCGCTTGGCGCTCGCGTCGTCCTCGTGGGTGACGACCGCCTCCGGCACGTACGCGAGGCGCTTGCCGAGCTTGCGGACCGCCCAGCACAGGCGCAGATCCTCGGAGTAGAAGAACGACGACTCGTCGACGCCGCCGATCGCGTCGAGCGTCTCCCGCCGGATCGCCACGAACGGGCCGGAGAGCCAGTCGGCGCGCTCCGGTGTCGCCACGATGCGAAGGCTCGGCGCGAGCAGGCTCAGCCCGGTGGCGTGGGCGAGCCCGGCGGGTACGGTCAGGAACCGGCCAGCGGCGGTCTGGTCGGCGCCCGACACGTCCAGGACGCGCGGAAACGCGGCGCCCACAGCGGGGTCGTCCAGCTCGCCGGCGAGAATCGACAGGGCGTCCGGGTGCACGACGATGTCGTTGTTCGACAGGATCACCGTCGACCGCGTGCAGTGCCGCACGCCGAGGTTCATGCCCTTGGCGTATCCGAGGTTGGTGTCGGCCCGCACGTACTTCGCGCCTGTCTCGTCGCACAGCGCACGCAGCGCGGCGCCGACCTCCGGAGCGCTGCCGTTGTCGACGACGATCACCTCGGCGCCGGCGGGCATCGACCGCACGCACGCGGTGGTGCGCTCGTGGTCCTCCCACGTCAGCACGACGACCGACACGTCCACTTGCTACACCGCCCGGTTCGCTAGCAGGTCAGGGGCGCGGCGCAGGCCCACCCGGGTGCGGTACGCGTACACCAGGTAGGCGCCGGTCGAGGCGAGCGCGGCGCCGTACGCGCCGGCCGACGGGATCAGCACCGCGTAGAGCACGGCGGCGACCACCATGGTGAGCAGGGCGACCGCCGTGGTGGCCTGCTCACCGGCGCGCTTGAGCAGCAGGGCGCTCCACGTCTTGCCCGTCGCCACGGCCAGCGTGCCGGGTATCAGGCACAGGCCGAGCAGCCACGCCTCGTCGTACTCGGGCCGCAGCCACCCGAGCACCGCGAGCCCGGCGACGGCGGCCGCCGCGATCGGCAACGCCGCCCGCGCCACGGTGGCGGTGCGCTCCGGCGGTGCGTCCTCGCCCCGGTGCGCGAGGATGCGCTGGGACCGCACGACGGCGCCCGCCTGCGCGAATTCCAGTGCCGCCACGGCGAGGGCGTAGACGCCGAGCGCGCCGCTGCCGGCGAACCGGGCGAGCAGGATCTGGTCGATCCGGTACGTCACCATCTGCGCGCATACTCCGATGTGGAGCTTGCCGAGCGCGGTCATGTCGGCGCGGTACTCGGCTCGGGTGGCCGACGCGGCGGGCATCGGCCGCATCCGCCAGGCCCAGCTCAGCACGACGGCGCCGAGCACGGTGGCCGCGCCCGCCTGCACACCGAACCACACCGTGCTCCAGGCTCCACCGTCGAGCCGCCCGCCCGCGTACAGCAGCGCGTACCCGCCGACCAGCACCGCGCCGCTCGCGGCCCGCATCGAGTACACGAACAGGAACCGCTTGAGCCGCAGCGCGAGAGACGCGGCCGCGTTGAAGATGGTCAGCGCGCACGCCGTGCCCACGGCGACGAGCGGGCTGCCAACGCCGGCGAGCGCCGTGAGCAGCGCGGCCGCGACAGCGGACAGGATCAGGCAGCCCGCCAGCAGGCCGGGGATCCAGCGCGCGCCACGGGATACCACCCAGCCGGCGGGCCGCGAGAGCAGGAACGTGTCGATCGAGAGGCCGCCGACCGCCGCGCCGAGGGTGGCGCTGGCGATGCACGCGGCGAGCTCACCGCGCTCCGCCGGGGGCAGGGCGACCGAGACCAGCGCCGCACAGCCGGAGAAGCCCAGTGCGGCGAGGTAGACGCGTTCGGGTGTGACGAGCCGCCGGTGCAGGTTCAGCACCGCCGTTTACCCGGATTGCGATTCACCGGTCCCCCAGCCCTCGGTCGCTGGACCTTCCTACCCGACGGTCCGGCAACGTCGCAAGGCCAGGCGCGTTACCCTCATCGCGACCTTCCCGAGCGAACGCCGTGCAGCACCGTGGAGCCGAATGCACACCGCCCTCTATGTCCGTGTATTGCGAGCAAATTGGCTATTAATTGCGCTTTTTGCTCTGCTGGGTGGCGTTGTACTGGGCGTCCTGGCGTGCCAGAAGGAGCCGGTCTACCGCTCCGAAGCGAGCCTGCTGGTCGAGTACACGCCCGAGGTCGCGGACGCGTCGAAGGAGACGCGGCTGCTGATGCAACGGCGAGTGAAGACCTATAACCGGATGGTGACCAGCACGCGAATCACCGAGCCGGTGGTGAAGTCGCTGAGGCTGCCGTATTCGCCGGCCGAGCTCGCGGAACGCGTCACGGCCTCCTCGCCGGTCGACACATACGCGATCAACATCACTGTCACGGCCTCGACGCCCCGAGGGGCGACCGACATCGCCGACGCGATCGCCGCCGAACTCGCCAAGGTGGCAGCCCGCGAAAAGTCGGTGCCGGCGCTGCCAGTGAGCACCGAGGTCACGGTCACGAAGGCGCCATCGGTACCGGATGCGCCGGAGCCATCACTGTGGTGGCTCAAGGCCGGAGCGGGCGCGCTCGCCGGAGCCGCTTTCGGCCTCGTGCTGGGGATCCTGCGCCAGGGTATGTTCCCTGCATGAATGACGTCGCGCTGCTTCTGCGCCGGGCCGGGTTCGGTCCTACGGCGGCGGAGCTGGCGGCCGCCAAGCAGGCGGGCTACGCGACGACTCTGTCGGCTCTGCTCTCGCCGCCAGGACCCGACATCGGGTCCACCACCGCACCGGTGCCGCGGCTCGGCCTCGACTCGTACGCCAACCAGCCGAAGAACGACAAGCAGAAGATCGCCGCCAACCAGAAGCGCGACGCCCAGACCTGGCAGATCACCCGCTGGTGGCTCGACCGCATGGCCGTCGCGGGCCACCAGGCCCTGGAGAAGCTGCTCTTCTTCTGGCACGGGCACTGGGCCACCTCGATCGACAAGGTGCGCAGCCCGCAGCTCATGCTGCGGCAGCTCCAGACGCTGCGGGATTCGCGTGACTTCGCCGACATGGCGCGGCGCATGGCCGTCGACCCGGCGCTGGTGTACTGGCTGGACGGTCAGGCCAACACCAAGGAGTCTCCGAACGAAAACCTCGCCCGCGAGCTGATGGAGCTGTTCATGCTCGGCATCGGGCAGTACAGCGAGAAGGACGTGAAGGAGGCGGGCCGGGCGCTGACCGGCTGGCGGGTGAGCGTCGGCTCGGAGCGATGCGTCTTCGAGCCGAAGAATCACGACGCCGGACAGAAGACGATTCTCGGCGTCACCGACACCTTCGACACCCGGGGCCTCGTCGACCTGCTGCTGCGGCGAGAGTCCTGCCCGCAGTTCATCGCGGCGCGGTTGTGGTATCGGTACGCGTCGTCGACCGAGCCGATCCCGAAAGCCACCAGCGAGCGCATGGTGGCCGCGTTTCCGGCGCCGGCCGCGATGCTGCGCGCGCTCTTCGAAGACGAGGCGTTCGCCGCCGGTGCGGGCGCGCTGGTCAAGCAGCCCGTGGAGTGGTTGGTCGGCGCCATGCGACAGCTCGGCATCCGGGTCGGCGGGCTGCCCGACGAGACCGCGACGGTGATTCTCGACGGCCTCAAGAGCCTGGGTCAGCTGCCATTCGCTCCCCCGAGCGTCGGTGGCTGGGCGGCTGGCACGGTCTGGCTGACGTCCGCTGCGGCCCAGGTACGGCTGGGGCTCGCTGGTACGCTCGCAACCCTGGCGAATACCGACAAGTTGACGCCCGAATCGGTGGCATACCTGCTCTGCCTCGACGGCTGGAGCAACCGGACGTACGCGGTGCTGCGGGACGTCCGTGATCCGCGTCACCTGTTGACGCTCGGACTGGCTAGCCCGGAGTACCTGGTGACCTGATGGACGCTCTCACCCGCCGCCGCTTTCTGATCGCCTCCGGCGTCGCCGGAGGCGGTGCGCTGGCCGCCGGTGCTGGCGTGCTCGGCCTCGCCGAGTTGCTGAAACTCGCCACCCGTGACGACAGCGGCGACCACCGCAAACGCAACAAGCTCGTCCTGGTCACCCTGTACGGGGGCAACGACGGGCTCAACACCGTCATCCCGTACGCCGACTCCGCGTACTACTCGGCCCGTCCCGAGCTGGCGTACGCGCCGGAGAGCGTGCTGCGTCTCGACGACGCGCTGGGGCTCAACCCGAGGCTGCCGGGATTCAAGCGACTCTGGGACGCCAAGCGGCTCGCGGTCGTCCTCGGCGTCGGCTACCCGCGGCCCGACCGCAGCCACTTCAGGTCCATGGACATCTGGCAGACCGGTTCGCCGCTGACGCCCGTCCACACCGGGTGGATCGGCCGGTGGCTCGACGGCACCAAGGCGCCGCCCGAGTCTGCGGTCAGCTTCGAGCCGGTACTCCCACCGCTGCTCGCCGGTGAGAGCCGGTCGGGTGCCTGCGTCAGCATCGGCGGGCTGACCCTGCCCGACGGCATCTCCACCGAGATGGTGGCCGCGTTGGGGCGACCCGAGCAGGACGAGCCACTCGCGCAGGCGCGGGCCGCGACCTCATACGCCGACATGCTCCAGGTCGAGCGCCTCGTGCGGCAGGCCGGCCCGGCCGAAGGCACGGCGGACGACGCCGACCACCTGGAGCTGCCGGCGACCGGCACCGGCGGCGCCGTCTCGCTCGCCGCGCAGCTGTCGCTGGTGGCCAGGTGCGTCGAGGCCGGCGTGCCGACGCAGGTGTACTCGGTCAGCCTGGGCGGGTTCGACACGCACGCGCAGGAGCGGGTTGGCCACGAGAGCCTGTTGAAGCAGCTCGACCAGGCGCTCACCGGGTTCGTCGACCGGATGACGACGACGGAGACCGGTCGCCGCGTGACGGTCGTGGTCTACAGCGAGTTCGGCCGGCGGGTACGCGCCAACGCCTCGGACGGCACCGACCACGGCACCGCTGGACCGGTGCTCGTGATGGGTTCCCGAGTGGCCGGCGGGATGTACGGCGAGCAGCCCAGCCTCGGCGACCTGGACGACGGCGATCTCAAGGCCACGATGGACTTCCGGCAGCTCTACGGCACGCTGGTCGAGTCGGTGCTGCGCGCGGACCCCGCGCGCTACATCGACGGATACCAGGGCGTGCGGTTGCCGATCTTCCCGGACGACTGAGCGCTCTACCGACCGCCGCCGCGGAAAACCTCGGCGATGGTCCGCAGCAGCACCTTCGTGTCGAGCCAGAGCGACCAGTTCTCGATGTAGTAGTTGTCGAAACGGGCCCGGTCGGAGATCGGGGTGTCGCCGCGCAGGCCGCTGACCTGCGCGAGCCCGGTCAGCCCGACGGGCACCCGGTGCCGCATCGCATAGTCGGGGTGCTCGGCCGAGAACTTCTCCACGAAGTACGGGCGCTCCGGCCGGGGCCCGACCACGGTCATGTCGCCCCGCAGGATGTTCCACAGCTGGGGCAGCTCGTCGAGCGACGTGCGACGCATGAACCGGCCGACCGGCCCGACCCGCCGGTCGTCGGCGATGGACCAGTTGGTCTGCGACTCGTGCTCGTCGACCGGCCGCATCGACCGGAACTTGATGACCTGGAACGGCTGGCCGTACCGCCCGATCCGCTCCTGCCGGAAGAAGATGCCGCGCCCGCCTTCCAGGAACGTCGCGATAGCGCACAGCACGAAGAGCGGGCTCAGCAGCACCAACGCCATCGAGGCGAACATGATGTCGGAGGCGCGCTTCATCGCCCAGCGCGGGCCGGAGAGCGTGGTGTCGCGGATCTGGACGACCGGGATCGCGCCGATGTGGTCGGGCAACCGGCCCTGCGACCCCGAGCCCCACAGCCGCGGCACCACCCACAGGTCGCACGCGGCGTAGGCGGGCCGCCGCAGGATCTCCATCAGCGCCGCCTCGGACAGCCGCGGCTCGGCGACGATCAGCACGTCGCACTCGACGAGCCGCAGGGTGTCTTCGAGGTCGTCGAGCGTGCCGAGCAGCGGCGCCCCGGAGACCTCCCCGTTCGGCTCGGCGTCGACGCAGCCCGCGAACCGGAGCCCGTATCGGGGGTACCGGCGCAGCAGCCTGGCCAGCTCGACCGCGACCTGGCCGCTGCCGATGATGATGGCGTTGTGCTCCACCCAGCGCCGCTTGCGCGCCACCACGGTGGCCGTACGTGTCACCGCCCTGCCGAGGATCACGAGGCCACCGGAGAGCGCGACGCAGCGCATGAAGCCGGCGACGTAGTCGACCGAGTCGTGCCGCATGGCGGCGATGATGGCCACGACGGCGGCGGACGCCAGCAGCCGCCCGAAGAGGCTGGGCAGCTCGTCGAGGAGGCTCACGTGCCGGCGTGCCCGATACAGGCCGCCGGCCGCGAAGATGACCACCGTCAACATGGCCATGAAGATCGTGCCGCGCCAGTAGCGCTGGGTGAACAGAAGCGGCACCAGCAGCGCGGCCAGGTCTACCGGAGCCGTAATCATCCAGGCGCGTAGTGCCCTGGTGCGTTTCGACGCGTACGAGCCCGCGTACGGCAGGACCGTGGTCGAAGCGATATTGATGATCGGCAACTCGGTAGTTACTTCATGACCGACCGCCGACGCACTCCCCGTGTTCATGACCTCCCCCTGTGGCCGGACCCCCGGCCTGGTCCTACTCCTTCGCGATGCTCAAGATCTCCGGTACCGCGTCGCGGCGTACCGCGTCGTACAGCGTCTTGGCTTTGGCGGTGTCAGCGAACACTACGCTCTCGCTGCCGACCTGGCCTGTCCCCTTCGAGGGGCTCGTGAAGAACGTCAGGTTGCCGCCGCGCAGGTGGCGATTCTCCATACCCATGTCGAGCACCGAGAACGTCTCGTCGACCGCCACCGCGTCGGTGGTCGCGCGCAGGAACGAGTTGAGCCGGCCGGGGTTCGTGAGCAGCCCGCCGGACGCCGCCTTGTCGAGCACCGCCTTGATGAGTTCCTGCTGGTGGCGGATGCGCGCGAAGTCACCGTCAGCGAACGCGTACCGCTCACGGGCGTAGTCGAGCGCCGCCGCACCGTCGACCTTCATCGTGCCCTCGGTGAACTTGCGGTGCGGCTTGTGGATGGACGTGAAGCTCTTCTCCACGTTGATCTCGACGCCGCCGAGCGCGTCGATGATGTCCTGGAATCCGGCGAAGTCGACGATCGCCACGTGGTCGATGCGTACCCCGGTGAACTTCTCGACCGTCTGCACCATCAACGGAATGCCACCCCACGCGTACGCGGCGTTGATTTTGGCGTCTCGGCCGCCGCGCTTGCCGTCCTTGGACTTCGGCACGAACGTCCAGGTGTCGCGGGGGATCGAGATGAGCTGCGCGCTCGACCGGTCTTTCGGCAGGTGCGCGACGATGATCGTGTCGCTGCGGGAACCGCCGGTGCTCTCGGGGTCGCGCGAGTCGCTGCCGAGAATCAGCATGTTTTTGGCGTCTTGCACCACCTTCTCCGGACGAGCCTCTTCAGGCACATCCTGGAATGCGTCGACCCGGTCGATGTTGCCCTCCACAGACCGGTAGTACAGCCCGCCGGCCGCCACACCGCCGCCAGCGAGCACCGCCAGCACCAGCAGGCTGATCAGAACGATTCGCCGGGCGCGGCGCCGCTTGCGCGGCTTCGCCGGCGGCGCGGCGCCGGGCGGCTCCAGCACCTGGGTCGCGTCCGGGCCGAAGGGTGGTTGGGTCGACATGCGCCCGATCGTACTGACAAGCACAACCCGCTAGCTGGGAGGTTCCTCGCCGAGCGCCTCCAACACGGTGTTCATCGGCCTAACATCTCGCGGACCCAGGCGCCGTCTTCGTCGAGGCGGGGCGGTGCCAGCCGGTACTGGGGTGGGGCGGCGTCCAGGCGGATCGGGTTCGCCACCTGGGGTACCGGCGCGTCCCGGCGCGGGTCGGCGATCTCGATGACCGGGTCCAGCCCCAGCGCCCCGGCGAGCGCGAACGCGGCGGCCACGTCGTTGATGGGACCGCAGGGCACACCAGCCGCCGTCAGGGCCTCGAACCAGTCGTCGGCGGTACCCGATGACAACGTCTCGGAAAGCGAAGCCGCCAGCGCGCCGCGGGCGGCGACCCGCGACGTGTTCGTCGCGTAGCGCGGGTCGGCGGCGAGGTCCGGGCGGCCGAGCACCGCGCACAGCGACTGGAACTGGCGGTCGTTGCCGACCGCGACGGCGATGGGCCGGTCGCGGGTATCGAAGACCTCGTACGGCGCGATGCTGGGGTGGCGGTTGCCCATGCGGCTCGGCACGACGCCCGCCGACACGTAGCCCGCCCCCTGGTTGACGAGCGCGGACAGCAGCGACGACAGCAGCGACACCTCGACGTGCTGGCCCTCGCCGGTCTGGTCGCGGTGCCGGAGGGCGGCGAGCACGCCGATCGCCGCGTGCAGTCCGGTGATGACGTCGACCACCGCCACGCCCGTCTTCGTGCCCGGCCCGTCCGGCTCGCCGGTGACGCTCATGAGCCCACCGACCGCCTGCACCAGCAGGTCGTAGCCGGGCAGCCCGGCACCCGCGCCGCTGCCGAACCCGGTGATCGAGCAGTAGACCAGCCGCGGGTTGCGCTCTTTCAGGGCGGAGTAGCCGAGCCCGAGCCGTTCCATCGTGCCGGGGCGGAAGTTCTCCACGAGCACGTCGGCGCGGGCCGCGAGGCCACGCGCGATGTCCACATCGGACGTGTCGGTGAGGTCGAGCGCGATGGAACGCTTGTTGCGGTTGACGCCGAGGTAGTAGGTGGCCTCGCCGTCCGCGTGCGGCGGCCCCCAGGCGCGAGTGTCGTCACCGGCGCCCGGACGCTCCACTTTGACCACCTCGGCGCCGAGGTCGGCAAGGAGCATGGTCGCGTACGGCCCGGCCAGCACCCGGCTGAAGTCCGCGACCAGCACCCCGGCGAGGCTGCTCACCCCCGCGCTCCGAGGTAGACGGTGACGGTGTGCGTGACAAGCGCGTCCGGGCCGTCGATCCAGTGCCCGGCGAGAAGGTTGAACAGGTCCATAGCGCCCTAACGGTATCGCCCCCAGGCAGGGCAAGGGGCGATACAGGCCCTTAACGCACGGCTACCATCTGAGCCGTGCGCGCAGCCGAACCGGTCACCCTTCTCGCCGTCGCCCAGCAGGCCGGCGTGTCCAAGACGACCGCGTCCGACGCGCTGCGCGGCTCCGGCAGGGTGTCCGAGGAGACGCGCGTCCGCGTGCTGCGGATCGCCGACGAGCTCGGGTACGTGCCGAACGGCTCCGCCCAGCACCTGCGCAAGGCGAGCACCGGCGCCATCGGCCTGCACCTGCCCGCCGTGCTCACCAGGTCGAACTACTACATGTCGTTCGTCTTCGGCGTCGTCGAGAAGGCCGCGGAATTCCACTACGACGTCACGCTGATCACCTCGGACGCGCCGAGCCGGCGCGCGCCCCGCGTCGACGGCCTCGTGCTCGGCGACCCGCTCGGGGGCGACCCGGTCGTCGAGCGGCTCATGAACGCCGGCGTACCGACGGTGACCTGCGAACGCTTCCCCGGCGGTGCGCGCGCCGACGGCGTGGTGCGCTCAGAACACCCCGCCGTCGTGGGCGACCTGCTCGACCACGTCCGGTCCGCGGGCGCGAGCAGGCCCGCGCTCATCGTCGCCGGCGACGAGAGCGACTGGGCCGCGGGCGTGCATCGGGGGTACCGCGAGTGGTGCGCCCGGCGTGGCGTGGCGCCGATGGTGCGCACCGTCGAGTTCGACACCTCGGGCGAGGAGCTGCACCTCGCGGCGCGCGACCTGCTCAAGACCGAGCCGGCACTGGACGCCCTGGTCTGCGCACCGGCCGCCGCGACCGAGCTGCTCCCGGTGATCCGCGAATGCGGCCGCACGATCGGCGGTGACCTGCTGCTCGCCTCCTGTGTAGACGGTCCGAGCCTGCGCTCAGCCGATCCACCCGTGACGGCCATCGACCTCCGCCCTCGCGAGGCCGGCGCCGCCTGCGCCGAGTTGCTCTTCGACCTGCTAGCTGGCACCGCCGCCGAGGGCACCGAGCGCCTGCACGAGATAGAGCTGATCCCGCGCGCCTCGACTACACGGGCAACTCCAGCCCCGGCTCCGCCCCGGTAGGACCCGCCCCCCTCGCCTGCCACGCCGCTGCCAGGCCGGCCACCGCGCGGTCCAGCAGCTCGGGCGTCAGGGCGAAGCTGATTCGCAGGTGGTCGCGGTACCCGCGGTCCGGGGAGAAGAGCGGCCCGGGGGCCACTGCCACGCCGTGGGCTCGGGCCAGTTCCGCGTAGCGCCCGGCGTCGGCGCCCGGAAGGCGTACCCACAGGGAGAGGCCGCCGTCGGGCTGCCGCCAGGTCGAGTTGCTGACGCCACCGGCCAGCGCGGGCGCGCTCGAAGGCATCACCCAGGACACGATCCGGCGGCTCGCCGCCGACCTCGGCCTGCCGGTGCACACCCGCGCGCTGGTGCGCTCCGACCTGTACACGGCCGACGAGATCTTCATCTGCGGCACGGCCGCCGAGGTGATCCCGGTGCGCTCGGTCGACAACCGCGAGATCGGCGAGCCCGGCCCGGTGACCCGGAAGCTCCAGGACGCCTTCGCGGCGGCGGTCCGCGGCGAAGACGAGCGCTACCGGGCCTGGCTCACCCTCCCGTCGTAGTGCCTACGACGCCGCGCAGACGATGACGATCGACGGAAGAGTGGCGTTAGTTCGCGTCGTCGTCCGGGGTGTCCGGGTCGACCAGGCCCAGCAGGCGGGGGCGGCGGGCCTTGCGGGCCGCCAGCCGCTCGGCGGCCGACGCCCGGTTCGACTTCTCCTCAAGGCGGATGTCGGTGCCGCGCGGCCCGGACACGTACTCCCCCGCGGTCGGGTGCCAGTCGAACTCGCGGTCGCCGATCCGCACCGGGTCTCCCGGCTCGGCACCGCTCTTGGCGAGCGCGTCTTCGACACCGAGCCGATCCAGCCGGTCGGCGAGGAAGCCGACCGCCTCGTCGTTGTCGAAGTTGGTTTGCCGCACCCAGCGCTCGGGCCTCGGCCCGCGCACCACGTACACACCGTCTTCCTCGGTGACCGTGAAGCCGGCGTCGTCGACCGCGGTGGGCCGTATCACGATGCGGGTGGCCTCGGGTGGCGGCGCCAGGAGCCGCGACTCCTCCACGCGCGCCGCGAGGGCGTACGTCAGCTCGCGCAGCCCCTCTCGGGTGGCGGAGCTGACCTCGAAGACGGGCAACCCGCGCGCCTCTATGTCGGGGCGGACGATGTCGGCGAGGTCGCGGCCGTCCGGTACGTCGATCTTGTTGAGGACCACCATGCGTGGCCGGTCGGCCAGCCCGCCGTACTCCTCCAGCTCCGCCTCGATCGCGTCGATGTCGGCCAGCGGGTCGCGGCCCGGCTCCATCGTGGCGGTGTCGACGACGTGCACGAGCACCGCGCACCGCTCGATGTGCCGCAGGAACTCCAGCCCGAGCCCCTTGCCCTGGGCAGCGCCCGGGATGAGGCCCGGCACGTCGGCGATCGTGAACGTGTGGTCGTCGACGCGCACCACGCCGAGGTTGGGCACGAGCGTGGTGAACGGGTAGTCGGCGATCTTCGGCTTGGCGGCCGACAGTACGGCGATCAGGGACGACTTCCCCGCCGACGGAAACCCGACCAGCCCGACGTCGGCGACGCTCTTGAGCTCCAGGACGACCTCGCGCCGCTCCCCGGGCTCACCGAGCTCGGCGAAGCCGGGCGCCTTGCGCTTGGTGTTCGCCAGCGAGGCGTTGCCGCGGCCGCCGCGGCCGCCGCGGGCGATCTCCAGCGTGGTGCCGGCGCCGACCAGGTCGGCGATCACCTCACCGTCGACGGTCTGCACCACGGTGCCGTCGGGCACCTTCAGCACCAGGTCGCCGCCGTTGGCGCCGTCCTTGTTGGAACCCTGCCCGCCCTTGCCGCTCTCGGCCTTGATGTGCGGGCGGAAGTGGAAGTCGAGCAGCGTGTGCACCTGCGGGTCGACGACCAGCGTGACGCTGCCGCCGTGGCCGCCGTTACCGCCGTCCGGCCCGCCGAACGGCTTGAATTTCTCGCGGTGGATGGAGACACAACCGTGCCCGCCGTCACCCGCCTGGAGGTGCAGCACGACCCGGTCGACGAACGTCGCCACGTCTCCATCCTCTCGAAAAAGACAGCGAAACGGGCCGGGACACCAGGTCCACGGCCCGCTTCGTAGGTCTGGTTACTGCTGTGCCTGCGCCGGCACGATGTTGACGACCTTGCGGCCGCGCTTGGAGCCGAACTGCACCGAGCCCGTGGCCAGCGCGAACAGCGTGTCGTCGCTGCCCCGCCCGACCAGGTCGCCGGGGTGGAACTTGGTGCCGCGCTGCCGGATCAGGATCTCGCCGGCGCTGACGACCTGCCCGCCGAACCGCTTGACGCCGAGGCGCTTTGCCCCGGAGTCGCGGCCGTTGCGCGAGCTGGAAGCACCCTTCTTGTGAGCCATTCTCTGGTCGCCTACTTCCCGGTGGAGATGCCGGTCACCTTGACCTGGGTCAGCGGCTGACGGTGACCCTGGCGCTTGTGGTAGCCGGTCTTGTTCTTGAACTTGTGGATCCGGATCTTGGGTCCCTTGGTGTGCGCGGCAATCTCGCCGGACACCGAAACCTTGGCCAGCTTGGCCGCGTCGGTGACCAGGTCTTCACCGTCGACGAGGAGCACCGCGGAGAGCGTCACCGCATCGCCGGGCTCGCCGGCGAGCTTCTCGACCTCGATCACGTCGCCCTCGGCAACCTTGTACTGCTTGCCGCCGGTCTTGACGATCGCGTACATCGGACGCGTTCTCCTAGTCGCTAGGTGGTCGTTAAGTGGGCACACGAAAGGCGGGCGCATGAAATGCGCCGCAGGCAAGAGTACGCCATGGGGCCGGCGAAACCCAAATTGAGCGGGGAGCTCAGGGTCGGGTCCGGCGACGGCGAGACCTGCGGCGAGCCCCCGTGCCCGCGGGCTCGTCGTCATCGTCGATGGCGTCGGGGTCGTCGGCACCAGCGAGGCGCATCGGCTCCGAGTCGTCACCGGCGAGACCGTTCACGAGGCCGTTGCCGCTGACCTCCGGGAGCGCGTCCGGACCAGGGTCCGCGTACGCGTTCTCGTACCGCGACAGGTCGTACCCCATCGTGTCGTCCTCGTCCTCCGTCCCGACCGTGACCGGCGCCTCGGGCGCGATCTCGCCGGACGTGGCAGGCGCGCTCTTACGGCCTCGACGGCGCGAGGACGCACTCGGTGCGGGCTCGGTCTTGGCCGCCGCCGCGACCGCCTTGACCCTGTCACCCGCACCGGAGGACGACGCGCCCGAGGACCGCGCCGCCACCGGCTCGGTGTGGATGGTCAGGCCGCGCCCCTTGCAGTGCTCACAGGTCTCGCTGAACGCCTCCAGCAGCCCCGCGCCGATCCGCTTGCGCGTCATCTGCACCAGGCCGAGCGAGGTGATCTCGGTGACCTGGTGCTTGGTGCGGTCGCGCCCGAGGCACTCGGTGAGCCGCCGCAGCACCAGCTCGCGGTTCGACTCCAGCACCATGTCGATGAAGTCGATCACCACGATGCCGCCGAGGTCGCGCAGCCGGAGCTGGCGCACGATCTCCTCGGCCGCTTCGAGGTTGTTGCGGGTCACGGTCTCTTCGAGGTTGCCGCCCGCGCCGGTGTACTTGCCGGTGTTGACGTCGACCACGGTCATCGCCTCGGTGCGGTCGATGACGAGGTGGCCACCCGAGGGCAGGAAGACCTTGCGGTCCAGCCCCTTGAGGATCTGCTCGTCGATCCGCTTCTCCGCGAACACGTCGACCGCTCCGGCGTGCCGCCGCAGCCGCGGCACCAGGTCGGGCGAGACGTGCGCGAGATACGACTCGACCATGTCGTAGGCGCCGTCGCCCTGCACGACCAGCTCGCGGAAGTCTTCGTTGAACAGGTCGCGGACGACCCGGATGACCAGGTCGGGCTCCTCGTAGAGGAGCGCCGGCGCGCCGCCCTCGGCGGCCCGGGCCTGGATCTCCTCCCACTGCGCCTGGAGCCGCTTGACGTCGCGGGCCAGCTCGTCTTCGCTGGCACCCTCGGCGGCGGTGCGCACGATCACGCCCGCGCCGTCCGGGATCAGCTTCTTCAACACGTCACGGAGCCGCTTGCGCTCGTTGTCGGGCAGCTTGCGGCTGATGCCCGAGGCGTTGCCGTGCGGCACGTAGACGAGGTGCCGGCCGGAGAGCGCGATATGGCTGGTCAGCCGGGCACCCTTGTGCCCGATCGGGTCCTTGGTGACCTGCACGAGCACCGAGTCGCCGGACTTGAGCGCCTGCTCGATCGAGCGCGCCCGTCCTTCCAGCCCGCTGCTGTCCCAGTTGACCTCGCCGGCGTAGAGCACCGCGTTGCGGCCACGCCCGACGTCGACGAACGCCGCCTCCATGCTGGGCAGCACGTTCTGGACCTTGCCGAGGTAGACGTTGCCGGCCATGGTGCCCGCCGACGCCCTGGTCACGTAGTGCTCGACCAGCACGCCGTCTTCGAGTACCGCGATCTGGGTGCGGTCGCCGCGCTGGCGTACGACCATCACCCTGTCGACGGCCTCGCGCCGCGCCAGGAACTCGGACTCGGTCAGGATCGGCGGCCTGGTCCGGCGCTGCTCGCGGCCGTCGCGGCGGCGCTGGCGCTTGGCCTCCAGCCGCGTCGAGCCGGATACGCCCTGCACCTCGTCGGCGCCGCGCCGCGGCTCCCTGATCTTGACGACCGTCGGCACGCCGTCATCGTCGCCGGCCTCGGCGTCGTCGCTGCCCTTGCGCCGGCGCCGGCGGCGCCGGCGGGTCAGCGTCTCGCCGTCGTCGCCCTCGGCCTCGTCGGACTCGGCCTCAGCGGCCTCCTCCTCGTCGGCGTCGTCGTCGGCCGGGCCCTTGCCGCGACCGCGGCCACGGCGCCCGCGACGGCGCCTGCGCCGGGCGTTGGCCTCGTCGTCGTCGCCGTCGTCGTCATCGTCCGCCTCGTCGACGGCGGCCTCATCCTCGACCTCCGCCGCGGTGCTCTCCTCGGGAGCCTCGGCCGCCGCTTCCACGACTTCGGGTGTACGCCGTCCGCGCCGCCGCCGGCGCGATGCCTGATCCTGCTCGGCGGGCTCTTCCGTGGCGACCGCCGCCGCGGCCGGCTCCGTCACCGGCGTCACCGGCGTCACCTGCGCGGGCCGGGCTGCCGGTGCCTCTTCCGGCTCGGGCGCCATGAAGAGCACGGTGGGGGTGAACAGGGCGGCCTTGCGGCGCGCGCGGGCCGGCGCCTTCTCCACCACGGCGTCTTCCGCGGCCGCCTCGACCACGGGCGGTGGTTCTTCGGTGACCGCGGGCGGGACCGCCTTCTTGCGACGGGTACGGGTTGCCTTGACCGGTGCGTCCCCTTCGGCCGCTGGCGTACTCGCGGCGGCGCGGCGGCGCCGGGTTGGGGCGGGCGCGTCCTCTGTGGCCGTTTCGACCGGCTCGACCGGCTCGGCCGCTTTGCGCCTCGTCCGGGTGCGCTTGACCGGTGTGGTGCCTTCTGCGGCGGTATCGCCGGCCGGCTCGGAGCCGGTCCGGTCACCGCCCTCTGGCTCGTTGTCGAGCATGGGCGTTCTCCAGTTCTGGCCGCCCCGGGCGCGGGTGAGCGCTGCCACGCAGGGTCGCCTAAGTGTTTCCGGCGGCGCGCCCGCGAGGAGCGGGCCACCGAAGTCTGCCTAACTGAGCGCCAGCCAGAACCCAGCTAGCGTTCACCGATGGGTATTCCGTCGCGATCCGCCTCCAACGGATCGACGATCTCCCCCTGCGCGGTCAGCGTGCCCTGCGCCAGCCGGGTCGCCCTCGGCGGGACCGGCGGCTCCAGGTCGGCCACCACGCGGAGGCCGGAAAGGACGTCATCGGGTCGCACAGCCGGGGTGACCTGCCGTACGACTAGGTCGAGTATCGCACACGGTACGCCCGTGACCTCGTTAGGTGCCGCAATCTCGGCGCCGACCCCGATCTTCACCACCGCGCCGCGCGCGTCGAAGGTGCGGCGTCCCTGCTTGGTAAGGCGCTCCACGAGCACCTCCTCGGCGGCCTCGAACGCGTCGACGGCGTGCCGCAACGTGTCGGATTCCACACCTGGCAGCTCGATGCGCCATACCGAAGCGTCGATGCGGTCGGCGAGGCTGCCGCCGTGCGCCTCGACCGCGTCGATCACGTCCAGCCCCGGGGAGAGGGCCGCGTCGAGCGCCGCGCGCAGGTCGACCGGGTCGACGGTCGCCCGGAGGCCGATCTCCAGGTACTCGGCCTCGCTGGCCACGCCGGTGGGCGCCGCGCTGGCGTACGAGATTTTCGGGTGGGGGGTGAAACCCTGTGAGTACGCGATGGGCACCCCAGCCCGGTTGAGGGCGCGCTCGAAGGCCCGGGCGAAGTCCCGGTGCGACGTGAACCGGAGCGGCCCACGCTTGGCGTACCTGATCCGGACGCGCTGGACGACCGGCGCCTGGCCGCCTTCCGGCTGCGGTTTCCTACTGATCGTCATGCTCCCTGTCGACTGGAGCTGGCGGCGGGCACCTTGAGGCCGGTGTTCACCGGCGTGAGGGGCAGCAGCTTCCTACCTGTGGGACCAATCTGGATCTCGGTGTCCATCGACGGGCACACGCCGCAGTCGAAGCACGGCGTCCACCGGCAGTCGTCCTGCTCGTACTCGGACAGCGAGTCCTGCCAGTCCTGCCAGAGCCAGTCCTTGTCGAGCCCGGAATCCAGGTGATCCCAGGGCAGTACTTCCAGCTCGTCCCGCTCGCGGGTGGTGTACCAGGCCAGGTCGACGCCGAACCCGGGCAGCACCGCCGCGGCGGCGTCGACCCAGCGCTGGTACGAGAAGTGCTCGCTCCAGCCGTCGAACCGGCCGCCGTCTTCCCAGACCCGCCGGATAACCGCGCCGACCCGCCGGTCGCCCCGGGACAGCAGGCCCTCGATCAGCGACGGCTCGCCGTCGTGGTACCGGAAGCCGATGGCACGGCCGAGCGACCGGTCTGAGTTGATCTCGGCCTTGAGCTTGCGCAGCCGGGAGTCGATCACCTCTGGCGAGGACATGGACGCCCACTGGAACGGCGTGTGCGGCTTTGGCACGAACCCACCGATCGACACCGTGCACCGGATGTCTTTGGAACCGGTCGCGGCTCGGCCGGCCCGGATCACCTCGTGGGCGAGCCGGGCGATCTGGAGGACGTCGTCGTCGGTCTCGGTGGGGAGGCCGCACATGAAGTACAACTTCACCTGGCGCCAGCCGTTGGTGTAGGCGGTGACGACGGTGCGGATCAGGTCTTCCTCCGACACCATCTTGTTGATCACCTTGCGGATGCGCTCGGACCCGCCCTCGGGTGCGAAGGTGAGGCCGGTGCGCCGCCCGTTTCGCGACAGCTCCTGTGCCAGCGTGATGTTGAAGGCGTCGACCCGCGTGGAGGGCAGCGACAGTGAGACGTTCGTGCCCTCGTACTGCTCGGCCAGGCCGGAGCAGATGTCACCGATCTCCGAGTGGTCGGCCGACGACAGTGAGAGCAGGCCGACCTCGGAGAAGCCGGAGTACTCCAGCCCCTCTTTCACCATCTGCCCGACGGTTGTGATCGACCGCTCGCGCACCGGACGGGTGATCATGCCCGCCTGGCAGAACCGGCAGCCGCGGGTGCAGCCCCGGAAGATCTCGACCGCGTACCGCTCGTGCACCGTCTCGGCCAGCGGCACGATGGGCTTCTTCGGGTACGGCCAGGCGTCGAGGTCCATGGTCGTGCGCTTGTGTACCCGGAACGGAACGTCCGCCCTGTTTGGCACGACGCGCTGGATCCGCCCGTCGGGCAGATAGTCGACGTCGTAGAAGCGCGGCACGTACACGCTCTCGGTGCGGGCGAGGCGCAGCAGAAGCTCGTCGCGCCCGCCGGGGCTGCCCTCGGACTTCCACTGCCGGACGATCGCGGTGATCTCGAGGACGGCTTCCTCGCCGTCGCCGAGCACCGCCGCGTCGACGAAGTCGGCGATCGGCTCGGGGTTGAACGCCGCGTGACCGCCGGCCACCACGACCGGGTGGGACTCGTCGCGGTCGCGCGCCTCCAGCGGGATGCCGGCGAGGCTGAGCGCGGTCAACAGGTTGGTGTAGCCGAGCTCGGTCGCGAACGACAGGCCAAAGAGGTCGAATGCGCCCACCGGGCGGTGCGCGTCGACCGTGAACTGGGGCACGCCGTGCTCGCGCATCAACTGCTCCAGGTCGGGCCAGACCGCGTACGTGCGCTCGGCCAGCACGTCGGGCAGCTCGTTGAGCACCTCGTAGAGGATCTGGACGCCCTGGTTGGGCAGGCCCACCTCGTACGCGTCGGGGTACATCAGCGCCCACCGGACGGTCGCCGAGTCCCAGTCCTTGACGACAGCGCCCAGCTCGCCGCCCACGTACTGGATGGGCTTGCTCACCTGGGGCAGCAGCAGCTCGAGCTGCGGAAATACGGACTGGACGCTCACGAAACCTCCACCGGACGGGTCAACCGACCAGAATACGCGCTGTAAGAGCACTGGCGTGGCGTGGCTAACCTCGGAAGGGCCCGAAGGGAGTCATGGACATGCCGGGATCGGACCCGGACGACACGCGGCCCGCCGCGCCCGATGAGCCGGACGAAGAGGTCACCCCCGCCCACCCCACGGCGCCAGTGAAGTGGACCGGCGCGGCCCCCGTGCCGCCGCGCGCTGAGAAGAGACGCCGGCGCTGGCTCGGCGGCGCCGGGCAGCCGGACCCTACCCTTCAGGTGCCTGACGACGAGATTCCGACGCCGGTCGACCCGTGGGCGCACGCCGACCCGCTCGACCAGCCGTACCCGTCGACCGCCCTGGACCTGGTGTACCCGCCCACGCTGGTCGAATCCGCCCCGCCGCCCGCGAATCGGGCGCCGGCGACGCGACCGCCGGTACAGCCACGCGCGGCGCCGCCCGCGCTGCCACCCGCTCCTCCCCCGCAGGCTTTGGCACCGGCCCCGCAGGCTTTGGCACCCGCACGGAAGGTGTCGAAACCGCCAAAGCCTCCCAAGGGGCGCAAAACACCACCGCCTCCACCGCTGGCGCCGCCCGGGTACCCGCCGGGCTACCCGCCACCACCACCCGCGTTCCGCCGGCGCCGCCGCAAGTGGCCCTGGCTACTCCTGCTCACGCTCGCCTGCTGCTGCGGCTGCCCCGGCTACTTCGGCAAGCCGATGTGGGAGCAGTACCCGGCCTCCGCCGCCATGCCCGTCCAGGTGGCCGACCTGCGGCTGCGCGAAGACAGCGCCACCAAGCGCACCACCGACCGGCTGCAGGCCGAGCTGCGGACGGCGCACTGGCTCGCGGAAGACACGTTCGCCGGCGTGTACGCCGACCGGGCCGGCAAGAAGGTGACCGTTTTCGGCACCACCGGCTTCCGCTTCTCCCCCGAGGGCGATCTCAAGACCGAGATGACCCGCCTCACCGAGCGGTACCGCATCCGCGACGTCGAGACGGTCGAGACCGGCACCCGCGGCGAGTACCTGAGCTGCGGCGTCGGCAAAGACGGCAACGCCACCGTCGCGGTGTGCGGCTGGGCAGATCACGGCAGCCTCGCCACCGCGATCTTCACCCGCCGCTCGGCGACCGACAGCGCGGGCCTGCTCGAAGATCTGCGCGAGGCGATCGTCAGCCGGGAGTAGTCAGCCCGGAGTGGTACGCGATGGCCCTGACGAGCATTTCCGGGCACAATCTGGACATGCGGCGGCGGTGGCTTTTCGCTGACCAACTCGGCCCTCACTTTCTGGACGCCCCGCACCAACAGGTCCTACTGATCGAGTCGAAGGCGGTGTTCCGGCGCCGCGCCTTCCACCGGCAGAAGGCCCATTTGGTGCTCTCCGCACTGCGGCACCGCGCCGCCGAGCTCGGTGACACGGTCGTACACGTGAAGGCCGAGACGTATCGGCACGCGCTGCGCCGCCTCGGTGAGCCGCTCGACGTCTGCCACCCCACGTCCCGGCGGGCCCGCGACTTCGTACGCGCCCAGCCGGACGTGGCCATGCTGCCGCCGCGCGGCTTCGTCACCAGCCCCGAGGACTTCGCGTCCTGGGCCGACGGCCAGCGCGGCACGATGCGCCTGGACAACTTCTACCGGCACGCCCGGCAACGGCACCGGGTGCTCATGGACGGCGACGAGCCGACCGGCGGCCGCTGGCGGGTGACGCCCGGCAGCAGCGGCCCCGACCTGCCGCCGCCACCGGCACCCGTCGAAGACGACATCGACGCCGAGGTGCGCGACGACCTGAACCGCTGGCAGACGGAGGGGATCGAATTCGTCGGACGGGACGGGCCACGGCTGTTTCCCGCGACCCGGCGCGAGGCGATGGACCGCCGCGACCACTTCATCGCCCACCGGCTGCCGTTCTACGGCGCCCGCGAAGAGGCGATCCGCGCCACCGACCCGTGGGTGTCGCACAGTGGACTGTCCACATCGTTCAACCTCGGGCTGCTGCACCCTCTGGAGGCGGTGCGGCCCGCCGAGGCGGCGTACCGGGCGGGCACGGCGCCGCTGTCCAGCGTCGAGGGCTTCGCGCGCGGCATCCTCGGCTGGCGCGACTACATCTGGCACCTGTACTGGTACCTGGAAGCCGGGTCACCCGCGGGCCGGCGGCCGCGGGGCGTGGGAACCGTGCCGCCGTGGTTCGCTCGGCTCGACGCCGACGCGGTGCGGGCCCGGTGCCTGTCCGACACGCTGGCGCAGGTGCGCGACCGCGGGTGGGTGCACCACGCGCAGCGGCTGATGGTGCTGGCGAACTACGCCCTGCACCGGGGCTGGCGCCCGTCCGACATGGTCGACTGGTTCCACCGCTCGTTCGTCGACGGGTTCGAGTGGGCCATGGTCGGCAACGTCGTCGGCATGCCCCCATACGCCGACCCGGGCACGATGACCACGAAGCCGTACGCGGCCGGCGGAGCACACCTGGACAAGGTCAGCGACTACTGCGCCGGCTGCCGGTACGACTTCACCAAGCGGCGGGGTCCGGACGCGTGCCCGTTCACGGCCGGGTACTGGGCGTTTCTCGACCGTTCCCGGGAACGACTGCACGGCAACGTCCGGATGACCCGCGCGCTGCGCCAGCTCGACCACATTCCCGACCTGCCCGACGTGATCGAGCAGGAACGGGAACGCGGCGAGACTCCTCCCTAGGACGTGGCCACCGCCACGGTCACCTGCTCCCCGTCGCCCACCTCACCGGCGAAGCCGCCTTCGACCGGTGCGAGCGCCAGCGACGTGGCCAGCACCTCGCGCATCAGGAAGTCGCGGTGCGCCTCGACGGCCGCCGCCACCTCCGGCGCCCCGTCGAGCGTGACCGCGATCCGGTCGGACACGTCGAGCTGCGCCTCGCGGCGGGCCTGCTGCACGACGCGTACGACGTCGCGGGCCAGCCCTTCGGCGGCCAGCTCGGCCGTCACGGTCGTGTCGAGCACCACCACGCCCTCGCCGCCCGGCAGCGGCGCCGAGTGGTCGGCGTCAGCGGCAACCAACCGAAGCTCGAACTCCCCGGGAAGGAGCGTCACCCCGGCGGCGACTGGCTGGCCGTCTACAAGCGACCAGTCGCCGGCCTTGACCGCCCGGATCACCTGCTGCACCGCGCCGCCGACTCGCGGGCCGAGCGCTCGCGGCACCACCGTGAGCACCTGCTCGCAGTACGTCGACACCTCGCCAGTGAACACCACCGACTTGACGTTGACCTCGTCGGCGACCATGTCGGCGAACGGCCGCAGGGACTCAGCGGCCGGCGTGGCCACGGTGAGCGCCGGCAGCGGCAGCCGCACCCGCAGCCCGCGCGCCTTGCGCAGCGACAGCGCCGCCGAGCAGACGTCGCGGACGGCGTCCATCGCGGCGACCAGGTCGTGGTCGGCCGGGAAGTCCCTTTCGGACGGCCAGTCGACCAGGTGCACCGAACGCTCGCCGGTGAGCCCCCGCCAGATCTCCTCCGCAGTCAGCGGCGCCAGCGGCGCGACCACCCGGGCGAGCGTCTCCAGCACCGTGTAGAGCGTGTCGAAGGCGTCCCGGTCGCCGCTCCAGAACCGGTCGCGCGACCGCCGCACATACCAGTTCGTGAGCGCGTCCAGATAGGACCGCACCGAGCCGCACGCACCGGAGATGTCGTACTCGTCCATCTGCCGCCGCACCGTCGACACCAGCTCACCGGTCTTCGCCAGCACGTACCTGTCGAGCAGGTGGTCGCTGTCCGAACGGCGCCGAGCGTCGTGACCGGACGCGTTGGCATAGAGCGTGAAGAAGTACCAGACATTCCACAGCGGAAGCAGCACCTGGCGTACCGCATCGCGGATCGCGCCCTCGGTGACCGGCATGTCGCCGCCGCGCAGGACCGGCGACGACATCAGCATCCACCGCATCGCGTCGGAGCCGTGCGAGTTGAAGACGTGGTACACGTCGGGGTAGTTGCGCAGGCTCTTGGACATCTTGCGGCCATCCTCGCCCAGCAGGATGCCGTGGCTGAGGCAGTTGCGGAACGCCGGGCGGTCGAAGAGCGCGGTCGCCAGCACGTGCATGGTGTAGAACCACCCACGCGTCTGTCCGATGTACTCGACGATGAAGTCACCCGGGTAGTGGTGCTCGAACCAGTCGCGGTTTTCGAACGGGTAGTGCACCTGGGCGAACGGCATCGAGCCCGACTCGAACCAGCAGTCGAGCACCTCGGGCACCCGGCGCATCGTCGACTGACCGGTCGGATCGTCGGGGTTCGGCCGCACCAGCTCGTCGATGCCGGGCCGGTGCAGGTCGGTCACCCGCACCCCGAAGTCGCGCTCCAGCTCTTCCAGCGACCCGTACACGTCGACCCGCGGGTACTCCGGGTTGTCCGACTTCCACACCGGGATCGGCGAGCCCCAGAACCGGTTTCGACTGATCGACCAGTCGCGGGCATTGGCCAGCCACTTGCCGAACGACCCGTCCTTGACGTGCCCCGGCGTCCAGTTGATCTGCTGGTTCAACTCGACCATCCGGTCCTTGAACCGCGTCACCGCCACGAACCACGACGACACCGCCTTGTAGACCAACGGCGTGTCACACCGCCAGCAGTGCGGGTACGAGTGGGTGTAGGTGTCCTGGCGCAGCACGACGCCCCGGTCGCGCAGCTCGCGGATGATCGGCTTGTTGACGTCGAAGACCTGCTCGCCCTGGTACGGCGGCACCAGCGACGTGAACCGGGTGTGCTCGTCGACGGTCACGACGGTCGGGATGCCGGCCGCGTTGCAGGCGTTCTGGTCGTCTTCACCGAATGCGGGTGCCAGGTGCACGACCCCGGTGCCGTCCTCTGTGGTCACGAAGTCGGCACCCAGTACCTGGAAGGCGTTGGGAGTGTCGGCGAGGAAGTCGAACAGCGGCGTGTAGCGGCGCCCGACCAGGTCTGCGCCGCGGACGACGCCGACGTGGGCGAGATCCCCCAGCTCCTTCTGGTACGCGGACACGCGCGCCGCCCCGACGAGGTACTTCTGCCCGCTGGCGTCAGCCAGTACGGCGTACTCGATGTCGGGACCGACGGCGAGCGCGAGGTTCGACGGCAGCGTCCACGGCGTAGTCGTCCAGACCGCGAGCTTCTCGCCGGTGTCCAATGTGAACCAGACGGTGACCGAGGGGTCCTGGCGGTCGCGATAGACGTCGTCCATCCGGGTTTCGGTGTTCGACAGCGGCGTCTCGCACCGCCAGCAGTACGCGAGCACCCGGAAGCCCTCGTAGACCAGGCCCTTGTCGTGCAGGGTCTTGAAGGCCCACATGACGCTTTCCATGTAGTCCAGGTCGAGCGTCTTGTAGTCGTTGGCGAAGTCGACCCAGCGCGCCTGCCGCGTGACGTACCGCTCCCAGTCCTGCGTGTACGTCAGCACCGATGTGCGGCACACGTCGTTGAACCGGGCCATGCCCAGGTCGATGATCTCGGCCTTCGTGGAGATGCCAAGCTGCTTCTCGGCCTCTACCTCGGCCGGCAGGCCGTGACAGTCCCAGCCGAAGCGGCGCTCCACCCGCCGTCCCCGCATCGTCTGGTACCGCGGCACCACGTCCTTGACGTAGCCGGTGAACAGATGGCCGTAGTGCGGCAGCCCGTTGGCGAACGGCGGCCCGTCGTAGAAGACGTATTCGTTCGAGCCTTGAGGGCCGGCGTCGCGCTGGTCGACCGACGCCTCGAACGTCTTGTCGGACGCCCAGTACTCCAGGACCCGGCGCTCGACGGCCGGCAGGTCCGGGCTCGCCGGCACCCCGGCCGTGGGATCGGTCTTCGGGTACACCGTAGGTCTCCTCGCAGGTCACTCGTTCGTGTCCGCGAGGACGAGCCAAATGGCCCGCGGTACCACCCCGCTTGGCGGCTCCTTGGTGGGGAACCACCCGCTCGTTGGCCGGCTGTGACGGGCCGGACCCGTCCGGTTCTACTAGGGCTCACGCCCGTTCTTCCGGAGGCTCACCGGTGATGGCCGGGTCAACGCCTTTACGACCGTCAAGACTACCCGACCGCTGTATGACGGGCTCGGCAATAACCCGGCGGCGGCATGGCGCAGCTCACAGCCCACGTCCGTCACGTCCGCACCCACCCCCGCCGTCGTTTGGGTGACTCGTCTCGCGCCGTCGCCCACCTGGCGCTCGACCGCCGCCGCGCCGACCCTCGCCGCCGATCAAGGGCAAACGCACGTAGTTTGATCTCAAATCCGCGTGCATTCGCCCTTGATCCATGCAGATCTCCTTGATCGACGACGCGGCGCGCCGCACCCGCTGGGCCCGGACGGCGCGGCGATCCGGCCGCAAGTCGCCAAGCAGCGCAAGTTCAGCGCGGAGCGCAAGCAGACGTGAGCGGGGCGCGGCGAGCAGGGTGAGGGGCTGGCCGGACACTAGCGCGGGATGCGAGGGGCCGCTGAGGTCGGACCGTCACGACGCCCGCCCCCGGCGTGCCGCGAGCTACGCGCCACTCGGCTTCCGCGTCTAGATCTAGTGCTTCCGGTGTCGAGGTCCGTCCGTCCACATTGGCCCACAACCGGGATTCAGGGATTTCGAGCTGCCGCGACGCACGTCGCGGGCCATGCCGTCGCTCCCGCGGCCTCACCCTGCGCGTTCCCACGCCCCATCCCGATCCTCAGCCACCCGGCTACCAAGACCGGACCGGACCGGACACCGCCCGGGGTTGACTGTGAATCGCGGAGAGTGAGGCTGCGGGAGCAGCGGCATGGCCCGCGACGGGCGCCGCGGCAGCCCAAAAGATCCCGAACCTGACCTCGATCAAGGAGATCTTTATCGATCAAGGGCGAATGCACGCGGATTTGAGATCAAACCACGTGCGTTTGCCCTTGATCGACGGTTAGGGGCGCGCGGCGCGGCCGGCGGCCGGTCAGCCGAGGTCCGGGAACCAGAGGCTGATCTCGCGCTTGGCGCTGTCGGTGGAGTCGGAGGCGTGTACCAGGTTCTCGCGGTTCGACAGCGACAGGTCGCCGCGGATCGTGCCCGGCGCAGCCTTCCGCCCGTCGGTGGCGCCCGTCAGGGTCCGCACCACCTCGATCGCCTGGTCGCCGGAGAGCACCGCCGCGACCAGCGGCCCACCGGTCATGAAGTCCTTCAGCGGCGGGTAGAACCCCTTGTCGACGTGCTCTGCGTAGTGCTGGTCGGCGAGCGTCGCGTCCATGCCGCGCAGGACCATCGCCTCGATCGTCAGCCCCTTGCGCTCGAAGCGGCCAAGGATCTCACCGACGAGGCCACGCCGCACTGCGTCTGGCTTGATGAGGACGAGCGTGCGCTCGACCGGGGTGCTGGTGGTCACGCGGCTAGCCTATCGAGTCTTCCCATGGGTGGCCGGACCGGCCTAGCCTGGCGGGGAACCCCCTGGGAGGTCCACTGTGGCTGACGCACGTCGCCGACCTGTAGCGCCGGTACGCAAGATTGTCGCGGGCGTGCTGGCGACCTTCGCGGCGTTCATCGTGCTCTTCGGCGCCGGCATGCAGAGCTGGGCGATCGTCGCACTCGGCGTCGCCGTGATCATCCTGGCGATCGGCCTGGTCGCGGTCACTACGATCCGCGGCGGTGCTCGCGCGTGGGTCGCCGGCACGGCACATGTGGTCAGCGCGTCCGAGCCGCCGGCCAGTTCCGCGTACGGCCGCTGCGAGCTCCAGATCGTGATCGACGCCCCCGGCCTGCCGGGCGCCGCGATCAAGGTCCGCGATCCCCGGGTACCGGTGGCGAAGTGGCCCGACCACGGCGCGACCCTGCCGATCATGGTGGCGGTCGACGACATCCGGCACGTCCGCATCCTGTGGGACGACGTGTTGACCCACGCCGAGGCGGCCGCCAGCGGGTTCGGCCACCCCAGCAACGCCGGCCTCAACGACCCCGACCTGCTCGGCGACGACCTCTTCCCCGACGAAGAGCCGCCGTGGTCGCGCCGGCCCGAAGAGCCGTTCTCCGACCTCGACGGCGCCGAGCCGGTCACCGCCGACCTCACTGACGACCTGGGCGGCGGCATCCGCGAGGAGCCGGTCGTCGTGCACCAGATGCCGGGTGGCCCGATCGTCCTCGAAGGCACCCTGGTCGAACCCTCCGCCGAGCCACGCTCGGTGCCGTTGCCCCGCAGGGCGAAGGCGGCACCGCACGAGCAGAACGGCGGCGATGCCGGCGGCGCCACCACCGCGGTCGCCGACCCGCCGGACGACGCGGCCAGCCCGTACCCGAGCGCCCACCCCAGCCCTGCCGGCTCGATCCACGGGGTGGGCGTGACCGTGCTGGTCACCGATCTTGACCGGTCGATCGCGTTCTACCGCGACATGCTCGGCTTCTACGAGGTCGACAGCGGCGACGGCAATGCCGTGCTGGCGTCCGGTGAGACCCGGCTGGTGCTGCGGTCCATCTCCGACATCGAGCCGGCCGGCCCGCGCACGGTGCACGTCAACCTGGAGGTCGGCGACGTCACGGCGATGTACGAGGAGCTCAAGGAGAAGGGCGTCCGGTTCACGTACGCCCCGCGGGTGGTCAACCGGGGCGCGAAGCTCGACCTGTGGGCCGCGGCCTTCCGCGACCCCGACGGCCACGGCATCGCCCTGACCCAGTGGCGCAACCGCCCCGCCCCCGATTAGCTGAGAATCGTCTTTCGGACGTGGAGGACGTATAGCCAGACCAGGCCGAAGACCAGACCCAGCGCCGCCAGTGACCAGTGCAGAAAGCCGCCCAGCATCAGCAGCCCCTGCAGCACCGCGACCGCACCCCAGGCCCAGCGGTGCTTGAGCAGCCCGGCGAGCACCACGCAGGCGACGGCCGCCCCGATGATCGCCCCGATCGCCGCGCCGCTCAGGTCGCCGCCGAGCACCCGCAGCGGCTGGATGCCCAGTACCAGGACGAGCGTCTCGATGATCAGCGTGCCGGCTCCCAGGCCGCGCGCGGCGGCCTGGGGGTTGCGCAGCCCGGAGCTCATGCGGCGTACTTCATCGTTTGAGCAGCTTGCGGGCGTCGGCGACGGTGACGATCGAGCCGGTGATGAGCACGCCGACGCCGCTCAGCTCGCCATCCACATCGGACTCCGCCAGGGCGACGGCGGCCTCGATCGCGTCGGGCAGGTCGGCGGCGACGGTCACCCGCTCCTCGCCGAACACCTCCTCGGCGATCGCGGCCAGACGGTCGGCCGGCAACGCCCGCGGCGAGGTGTTGCGGGTGACGACGAGCTCGTCGGCCACCGGCTCCAGCAGCTCCAGTACGCCGGCGGCGTCTTTGTCGTCGAGCATCGCCACGACTGCCACCAGCCGACCGAACGCGAACTCCTCCTGCAGCGCGGTCACGGTCGCCGCCATGCCGTGCGGGTTGTGCGCGCCGTCGAGCAGGATCGTCGGCGCGTTGCGTACCCGCTCAAGCCGGCCCGGAGAGCTGGCACCCGCGAAGCCCTCGCGGACCACCTCGGGGTCGAGCTGGCGGTTGGCGCCCGCGCCGAGGAACGCCTCGACCGCGGCGAGCGCCACGGCGGCGTTCTGCGCCTGGTGCGCGCCGTGCAGCGGCAGGAAGATCTCGTCGTACACGCCGCCGAGGCCCTGGATGCTGAGCACCTGGCCGCCGACCGCGACCGCGCGCTGCACCACTCCGAACTCACTGCCCTCGCGCGCGATGGCGGCCTCGACCTCGGCGCAGCGCTCCAAAATCGGTCGCGCGGCGTCTTCCTCCTGGGCGGCGGTGATCACCGTGGCGCCCTTGTGGATGATGCCGGACTTCGCGAATGCGATCTCCTCGATCGTGTCGCCGAGCCACTCGGTGTGGTCCAGGCCGATCGGCGTGATCACGCAGACGCCGGCGTTGAGCACGTTCGTGGAGTCTTCCGCACCGCCGAGGCCCACCTCGATGATCGCCACGTCGACCGGGGCGTCCGCGAACGCCGCGAACGCCAGCGCCGTGGTCATGTCGAAGTAGGTCAGCGACTCGTCGGCCCGCTCGTCGACGAGCGCGGCCAGCGGGGCCACCTCCTGGTAAGCGGACACGAACCGGCGCTCGGTGATCGGCTCGCCGTCGAAGCTGATCCGCTCGCGCACGGTGTTCAGATGCGGGCTCGTGTATCGGCCGGTGTGCAGGCCATGCGCGCGCAGCAGCGAGTCGATCATCCGGGCGGTCGAGGTCTTGCCGTTGGTGCCGGTGAGGTGGATGGCCGGGTATGCCCGCTGCGGGCTGCCCAGCAGGTCGAGCAGCTGTGTGATGCGGTCGAGGTCGAAGACCATGCGCGTGTAGCCACGGCGGGACAGCTCCGCTTCGACCGCTTCGTACTCAGTCCTACTACTCATGAGGCTGGCAACGCCCCCAAAGCCGCGGCGATGCGCGCCAGGTCGGCCTCGGCGGCGGCCAGTCGGTCTTTGATCTTGTTGACCACCGGCTCGGGCGCCTTGTCGACGAAGGCCGGGTTGCCGAGTTTGGCCCGGCACTGGCCGGCTTCCTTCTGCGCGGCGGCGCGATCCTTCTCCAGCCGGGCCCGCTCCGCCGCGACGTCGATCGCGCCGCGGGTGTCGAGCTCGACGCCGATCGCGCCGGTCACCGCGAGTGTCGCGGTGGCCGCGAAGCCGTCGCCCGGCTCGTCGAGCCGGACCAGTGAGCGGATCAGTGGCTCGTGTGCGGCGATGCCGGCACCGGCGAGCCCGCCCAGCCGCGCGGTCACCCGCTGGCCGGGGCGCAGGCCCTGGTCGGAGCGGAAGCGGCGGATCTCGGTGACCACCCGCTGCACGGTCGCCAGCTCGGCCTCGGCCGCGTCGTCGACCAGCGCGGAGTCGGTCACCGGCCACGCGGCGGTCACCACGGTCTGGCCCGGGGTCAGCGCCGTCCACAGCTCGTCGGTCACGAACGGCATCACCGGGTGCAGCAGCCGCAGCAGTTGGTCGAGCACGTGGCCCAGGACGCGGCGGCTGGCGTCACCCGCCTCGCCGCCCGCGGCCAGCACCGGCTTGACCAGCTCGACGTACCAGTCGCAGACGTCGTCCCAGGCGAAGTGGTAAAGGGTGTCGCACGCCTTGGCGATCTCGAAGCCTTCGAGCTGCTGGTCGACCTCGGTCACCACGTGCTGGAGGCGCGAGAGGATCCACTTGTCGACGGTGGACAGCGTCGCCGGCAGCTCGCCCTCGGTATGCGCGCCGTTCATCAGCGCGAAGCGGGTGGCGTTCCACAGCTTGTTGCAGAAGTTGCGCGAACCCTGCACCCACTCTTCGCTGACCGCCACGTCGGAGCCGGGGTTGGCGCCCCGGGCCAGGGTGAACCGGGTGGCGTCGGCGCCGAACCGGTCGATCCAGTCGAGCGGGTCGACGACGTTGCCGAAGGACTTCGACATCTTCTTGCCGTGCTGGTCGCGCACGATGCCGTGCAACGCCACCACCCTGAAAGGCACAGCATGGCTGTCAGGTTGCTCTTTCATGGCGTACAGGCCGAACATCATCATCCGGGCGACCCAGAAGAACAGGATGTCGTAACCGGTGACCAGGACCGACGTCGGATAGAACTTCGCCAGGTCGGGCGTGGCGTCGGGCCAGCCCAGCGTCGAGAACGGCCACAGCGCGCTGGAGAACCAGGTGTCGAGCACGTCTTCGTCCTGGCGCCAGCCGTCACCGCTCGGCGGCTGCTCGTCGGGACCGACGCAGACCACCTCGCCATCCGGCCCGTACCAGACCGGGATGCGGTGGCCCCACCACAGCTGGCGCGAGATGCACCAGTCGTGCATGTTGTCGACCCAGCCGAAGTAGCGCTTGGCCAGCTCAGGCGGCTCGATGCGGGTGCGGCCGTCGCGCACCGCGTCGCCGGCGGCCTTGGCCAGCGGGCCCGTGTTGACGAACCACTGGAGCGACAGCCGCGGCTCCACCGTTGTCTTGCAGCGCGAGCAATGCCCGACCGCGTGCACGTATGGGCGCTTCTCCGCGACGATCAGGCCCTGCGCCCGCAGCGCGGCCACGATCGCCGGGCGCGCCTCGAACCGGTCGAGCCCCTGGAACGGACCGTGCGCGGTGATCACGCCACGCTCGTCCATGATCGTGAGGCTCGGCAGGCCGTGCCGCTGGCCGATCTCGAAGTCGTTGGGGTCGTGCGCCGGAGTTACCTTGACCATGCCGGTGCCGAAGCTCGGGTCGACGTGCTCGTCAGCGACGATCGGGATGCGCCGGCCCGTCAGCGGCAGCTCGACCTCGGTGCCGATCAGATGCTTGCAGCGCTCGTCGTCGGGGCTTACGGCCACCGCGGTGTCGCCGAGCATCGTCTCGGCGCGGGTGGTCGCCACGACCACGTCGTCGCTGTATCGGATCGACACGAGCTCGCCGTCGTCTTCGGTGTGGTCGACCTCGATGTCGGAGAGTGCGGTGAGGCAGCGCGGGCACCAGTTGATGATCCGCTCGGCCCGGTAGATCAGGCCGCCGTCGTACAGCCGCTTGAAGATGGTCTGGACGGCCCGCGACAGGCCATCGTCCATGGTGAAGCGCTCGCGGTCCCAGTCGACGGAGTCGCCGAGCCGGCGCATCTGCCCTAGGATCGCGCCACCGGACTCGGCCTTCCACTGCCAGACCCGCTCGACGAACTTCTCCCGGCCCAGGTCGTGCCGCGACAGGCCCTCGGCGGCGAGCTGCCGCTCGACCACGTTTTGCGTGGCGATGCCGGCGTGGTCCATGCCCGGAAGCCACAACGCCTCGTATCCCTGCATCCGCCGCCGGCGCACCAGCGTGTCCTGGATCGTGTGGTCCAGTGCGTGGCCGACGTGCAGAGAACCGGTCACGTTGGGCGGGGGAATGACGATCGAGAACGGGGGCCGGTCGCTGCTCGCGTCGGCCCGGAAGTGACCCGCCGATACCCAGCCCTCGTACCGCCGCCGCTCTACCTCGCCCGGCTGATATTGGGCGGACAACGTCGGTGCATCGGTGCGGGTCTGCGGTGTCTCGGTCACCCTGAGAGTCTACGGAGTGGCCCGTGCCGCGTGGCGTGCACCACCCTCCGTTTCGGTACGGTGGCCGCTATGCATCCCGAGCCTATCGACGTCACACCGCCAGCCTCGTCACCAGAGGAAGCGGCGGCGCCAAAGAGCAAGCGGACTAGAAACATCGTCCTTGGCTCATTGCTCGCCGTGGCCGTCGCCGGCGGGGCCGTCGCGGGCATCGCTGGATGGCGGATCCTCCAGCAAAAAGACGCCAAACTTATGACCCCTGACGAGGTCGCGGGGCTGCGGCTCGACCGCAGCGAACGCGCCGCTTCCACAGCCGACTATCTGCGTACCGCCATAGGCGCCCAGATCGACCTGGACGAGAGCATGGGAGCCGTGTACGCCGATCCGGCCGCGGCCGATCGCAGCGTGCTCATCTTCGGGGGTACGACGCTGTTGCTCTCGCCCGAGCGAGACCTCGACAGCCTCTTCGAGCTGCTCTCCGACGACACCGGAAAGGTGAACGGGGTCAAGGCCGTCGAAGCCGGCGACCTGGGCGGCGTGATGAAGTGCGGCACCAGCGCGTCGCCGGAAGGTGACATGCCGGTGTGCGGCTGGGCCGACCACGGCAGCGTCGCCATCGCGATGTTCCCCGGTCGCTCGGTCGACGACTCGGCCACGCTGCTGCGCGACATTCGCGACGGCATCCTGAAGCGCTGAAACGCGTTGAGGCCACCCCTGAAGGGGTGGCCTCAACGTGAAAGATGTCCGGCGGTGTCCTACTCTCCCACACCCTCCCGAGTGCAGTACCATCGGCGCTGG
>NZ_JBAKHX010000034.1:0-82531 GCF_036906915.1 Micromonospora sp. CPCC 206061 | reverse complement strand
GACACTGCAACGCTGATAGATCGGATCGACCACAAGCGGCGGGCTCGGCACAACACCGAGCCCACCCGCGTCATCACGGAGCCGGGTGTCGGCTAGAAGACAGGTGGTAACGCCGGTCGGCGCCGGTACGCCCTTTAGGACAAGTGGCCGGGGTAGGTGCAGCTGCCACCCAGCTGCAGGGTCTACGGCGCCCCCCAAACGCCGAAGAGCCGCCCTGCCCCGGTCCACACCTCGATACGACCAACACCTGCGCGCGGGGCCCGCAAGCCGGCATCTGGGCGTCGGCCGTGACGGTGGACAGCAGGTCGGCCACCTCGTCCAGGGTCTGCTCCGGATACAGCCAGTGCCCGCCCAGCGTGCGCTCGGGCTCGGCGACCAGACCGCGCCGTTCGTAGTAGCGCAGGGTTTGCAGGTTTACCCCTGCCGCAGCGGCAACCTGCCCGGAGCGCAACCCACCGGTCACGGCTGGACACCCACTGCGGCCGCCCGATCGGTGAGGGCGTCGAGGACGTCGACCTGCGAGTCCGGCACCGCCACCTCCAGCAGTACCTGCCCCTGCGAGGCGGTCAGGGTGAAGGTGAAGAATCCGCAGCACCCGGTCTCCCGCACCACCAGATCCGCCGCTCGTGCCGCGATCTGGGGATCCGGCTCCAGCTCCAGCCGCGACCGGGTCCGGTCGACCCGATGAACCGACCGCACCCCGGTCGTGAACAGGTCGTCGAACTCCGCCAACCGCAACGGACGCTCGACGGTCGGCAACGTGCACGCGTCCGGTGTGAACGCCCCTGGGGCACTGATCTCGGTCATGGCTTCACGGTAAACCCGTACCTAGGTACCGGATGCAACTCCGCAGCGGGTGGTGAACTGCTGGGAGCGGGGAGCGCGGATGGCTGTCACCTCACGGTTGCGCCTGCTTCGGCAAGGTGAGAATTTCGGCTCCGTCGTTCGTGATGGCGATCGTGTGTTCACTGTGCGCTGTCCGGCAGCCTGTCGCGCTTCGGAGTGTCCAGCCATCGGCGTCGGTGACGAGCTCGGCGGTATCCGCCATGACCCATGGTTCCAACGCCAGCAGCAACCCAGGGCGCAGCCTGTATCCGCGGCCGGGCCGCCCCGTGTTTGAGACGTGCGGGTCCTGGTGCATCGTCGATCCGACGCCATGACCGCCGAACTCGGTGTTGATCGGATATCCCGCCTCGGTGAGGACCGAGCCGATCGCATGGGAGATGTCACCGATGCGGGCTCCGGGACCGGCCGCGGCTATCCCCGCGCTCAACGCGCGCTCGGTCGCGTTGATCATCGCAACGCTCTCCGGGGGCCTTACGTCGCCCACGATGAAGCTGATGGCCGAGTCGGCGACGACTCCGCCTTTGGAGACGGCGAGGTCGAGCGTCAGCAGGTCGCCGTTGGCGAGCGTGTAGTCGTACGGCAGCCCGTGGAGCACGGCGTCGTTGACTGACGTGCAGATGTAGTGGCCGAACGGCCCGCGTCCGAAGGACGGCTCATAGTCGACGTAGCAGGACTGCGCCCCGGCCTCGGTGATCATGTGGTGGGCCCAGAGGTTGATCTCCAACAGGTTTGTGCCGACTGTGCTGCGGCTCTTCAGGGCCTGCAGCATGTCGGCGACCAGGGCGCCGGCGTCCTTCGCACGCAGCAGGTCGGTGGGGCCCAGGATCTCGATCATGCAGCGCCTTCCTCACGCGCCCAATAAGTATCCCGGCCATATTATCCCGGTATTAGAATCGGAGCCATGGTCAGACTGCCACTCAGTCCCGCAGAGGTGGAACGCGGACAGCGCCTCGGCGCCCTCCTGCGACGCGCCAGGGGGGAGAGGTCGATGCTCAACACCGCGCTGGACGCAGGCGTCTCACCGGAAACCCTTCGGAAGATCGAGTCCGGTCGCGTAGCCACCCCTGCCTTCCCGACCATCGCTGCGATCGCCGACGTCCTCGGCCTTTCCCTCGACGCGGTGTGGTCAGAAATCAAGCAGTCAGACGGCGTGGCCGCCCTCGCGAGACCAGCTCGCAACGCGAGTGAGCGGTTGGCCTCGTAAGCCTCGACCCCGAGGAGTCGCGTGCTGAAACCGCGCGGTAGTCGGCCAGCCGCTAAGCCGCGACGGCCGCGGCGTGCCGGCCCAAGTCCGCCGCATCGCCACACCGTTCCGCAGCCGGAGGACGACGCGGCTGCCTACCAGCGCAGGATAGCCAGCTCCTCATTTTGGCCGCCGCGCACCGCGCGGATCCGGCGCCCGGCTTATCGGAGCGGGCGGAAGCAGGACCGCACCTCCTGAACGAAGAGTTCTGGCTGCTCGAACGCGGCGAAATGCCCGCCCTTGGTTGGCTCGTTCCAGTAGTGGATGTTGGCGAATCGCCTTTCCGCCCACCGACGTGACGGTCTGGGGTTCTCCTTCGGGAAGATCGAGCAGCCGGTCGGTGCCGTTACGACGTCTGTGGTGCCGCTTCTGAACAGCTGCTGCACCTGCCTGAAGCTCTCCCAGTACAGGCGGGCGGACGAGGCTCCCGTCCCCGGCAGCCAATAGAGCATGAGATTGTCCAGAAGCTCGTCTCGCGTGAAGACCGACTCCAGATCACCGTCACAGTCGCTCCAGGAGCGGAACTTCTCGATGATCCAGGCACACAGCGCCGCCGGCGAGTCGACCAGACCGTAACCGACGGTCTGCGGCCGGGTCGACTGTTCAAGCGAGTAGCCGTCCTCCCACTCACCGGCGCGCCGCAGATCCTCCAACGCACGTCGTTCGGCGTCGGTGAGCGCATCGAAGGTGGCCGGATCCGGTGCGGCCAGCGGGGGTACGAGGTGGATACCGACAACCTGGTCGGGGTGCTGCTGGGCGAGGCTGGTGCTGATGCTGGTTCCCCAGTCGTGCCCCTGCGCGCCGTACCGGCTGTAGCCGAGCCGATTCACCAGCTCGCTCCAGCAGCGGGCGATCCGGTCGACGGTCCAGCCCGGCTGCTGAGGCTTGTCACTGAAGCCGTAACCGGGCAGGGACGGGCACACCACGTGGAAAGCGTCCGATGCGGCACCACCGTGCGCCACGGGATCTGTCAGCGGCCCGATCACCTTGACGAATTCGACGACCGAGCCCGGCCAGCCGTGGGTGAGCACCAGGGGGAGTGCCTCGGCATGCGGTGACCGCACGTGGATGAAGTGGACACCCAGGCCGTCGATCGTGGTGCGGAACTGGGGCAGGGCGTTGAGGCGCTCCTGCCGTACCGGCCACTCGTACTCCTCGGCCCAGTACCGGCAAAGCTCACGTAGATAGTCGAGCGGAACTCCCTGGGACCAGTCCTGGACCGGCCCTGGCTCGGGCCACCGGGTCCGGCGCAGCCGATCCCGAAGATCATCAAGAACACCCTCGTCGACGGAGATACGAAAGCTGGCGACCCGCTCAACCAAGATTCAACCCCTTCGGTGATGCCAACGTACCGTTCTGCCCGCGTGCTCCAGGTCGTCCGTACGACCTAGCTGGGTATTCCGACGCCGGTTGCTCGGCGGGACGGATCAGCCGCCCGGCGGCCAGGATGCCGACCGGCACCGCCGCAAGCACCGCGCCGGGTAGGACGGACATCCCGTCAGCCGCCCAGCTGCTGCCGGCGACCGCGAAGAGGATGTTGGACGCGAACATCGACAGCATCAGCGCCACCCCTGCGGCCAGAATGCCCAACACCGGGCCGCCGAGTACCAGCAGGGTCACGACCACGGCGGGCGCCCACTGGCGCCGTGGCGGCCGGGCCAGGATGACACCGAGGACCACCAATGCCAGCGGGCCGGTGAGAAGCATCCCGAAGATAGTGAACTCGTACGGCACTCCGGCGCCAGTCGCGGCGCCCCAGGCACCGAGCAGCACCCCGGGAACGGCGATCAGTGCGGCCAGCCGAGGCCCGCTCAGTTGCCTGGGGCGGGCCGCCGCGGCGGCGCATCCGGCGACCGCCGCGAACATGGCAACCAGGATCGCGGTTACGCCCGCGAGTCCAACCGGCAGATACGCGTGGTTGACCGCCGGCGTGCCCTGCTGGAGCAGGAGCGGCCCGCAACAGGCGGTAACAGCTGCCCAGGTGAGTCGCCTCCGTACGAGCAGGACGTCCATGGCGTCGCGGGATCCAACGATCCACCAGGCGACCGCCGCCGCCACGGCCGCGGCGGCGAGTGCGGCGCGAAGTCCGCCCGCTCCGGCGGCGTCCGCGCGGGCCAGGATCCCGTCGGCGGCCAGCAGGCCGATCGTTTGCACGATCGCAGCGAGCGGTGCGGCGCGCCGGTCGGCGGCGGTCAGCAGCAGGCCGAGCGCGGCCAGGGTGATGCTTCCCCAGCGCAGCTCGCCCACCCACATGTACAGCTCGCCATCGCCGCCGGGCATCGGCGCCGTGTGTCCCACCATCGGCATCGCGGGCGTGAGGAGCGCCAGTGTGTACGCCCACGAGAGCAGGCCGGCCAGATGGGCCACTGGACCGATGACCGCGGCGGTCACCGGGAGCACCCGGACCGACGGCGTTTGGACGATGGCCGGCGGTGACACGGGTGGCCCATCCAACAAATGCTGCTTCGACCGGGCCGCGCCGAGTCCGTATCCGAGCGCCAGGCAGGTGAGCACAAGCAGGGCGACCGGGTACCCGTCGATGGCGTTGAGCAGCGAGAGCGCGTCGGGTGTCAGATACCACGAACCGCCTTCGAGGGACCGGGCCCGGCCGGAGACGAGCATCGGCGCCCAGAGCAACGCGGTCAACGGACCCCTGCCGCCGCCAACTGTCCCCGGCAGCGCCGCCGCCGTGGTAGCCAACTCCACGACCAGTGGTGTGCCCGTCATCGCCAGTATCGCGGCGAGCCACCGGCGGCCCCGAACGGCGAGCCGCACGACGGCCACCGCCAGCGCCGCGGCCAGCAAGGCCCAAGCCAGCGCACCCACGCCGAGGCTGGCGGCGATACCGCCGCTGTCGGTGATGTGGTGCTGGCCCATCACCGACACCGCGAACGCCACCGCAAGAGCAAGGGGCGCGACGGCCGCCGATCCGGCCGGCCCGAGCCGTCCGCTCCCGGCCCACCGGACCGGCATGCGGACGCCCAGCCGCCAGGCCGCGACCGTGACGATCAGCAGGACCGGTAGGGACGTTACGACGGTGACGGCCGCGCCGACGGGCCATCCGACGTCAAACCCGAGCAAGCCCAGGATCCATTCGCCACCGGACCGGACGACGCCGCTGAGCGGGCCCGCCGCCAGCACCCCGGCGAGCACGAGTATCAGCATCGGCCGCAGCCGGCGGCCCGTTTCGGGCAGCCCCTCCCGCCAGCCGCGTGGCGCACCGTTTTCGTCCTCGATCGGCGAGGCGGCGGCGAGGCTGAACGCGAACCGCAGTTGCCTCACCGCCCGCCGCTCGCTGCCCACCGTCTGATCGCTTCGCAGCGCGTGCAACTCCGCGGCCCACTCCCGGGCCTGCTCGTCCCGCACCTCCGCGGGCCACCGTCGCGCAGCCAGTCGCAGCAGCGCCACGGCGACCCGGTCCACGGCGTTCACGCAGACCCCAGTGACATGGTCGTGGTTGGCGCGGTGACCGGGCCCTTCGGCTCGTATCCGCGCGTCAAGCTTTCGTAGAGGGCCGCCACCGCCGTGCGCGCGGCCACAGTGCCGTCCGGAGTCAGCCGGTAGTAGCGCCGAGGGGGTCGCCCGGCCACCACCGGGTCGATTTCCTCCCAGTGCGCGGACACCCAGCCGGCCCGCTGCAGGCGCAGCAGGATCGGATAGAGGGTGCCGCTCGGGTGGCCGGTGGCTCGCATCAGGTCCAGGCCGTATCGATCCGTGTCCGGATCGGCGAGCAGGACGGCCAACACCTTCGCCACTGCGGCGGTCACACGCACGTCTGACGCCATTCTCGGTACTCTACATAGGGCATAGCCGGATATCTACATAGGGGGCCGATGGCCGACGGCGGGGTGATCCTGCCGGCCGCCAACACCGTCCTACGCGAAGCCTGAAAATGATGAGATGACGATGTCGTTCCCCTCGCCGATGGATCCGGCTGCAGGGCGCGCTGAGGTGTTCCTGCGGTATCTCGACTTCTTCCGTGACTCCGTGGTGTCGAAGGTGTCCGCGCTGCCCGATGCCGAGCTACGCAGCAGCCGGTTGCCGTCGGGGTGGACTCCGCTTGAACTGCTCAAGCATCTGCGGTATGTCGAGCTGCGCTGGATCGAATGGGGGTTTCAAGGGCGCGAGGTCGACCAGCCGTGGGGGGATCGACGCGAGGACCGGTGGTACGTCGCGCCGGAAGAGACCCGGGATGATTTGGTGGCTGCGTTGCGGGCGCAGGGGACGCATACCAGTGCTGTCGTTGCCGGTAGCGACCTCGCCGCGGTTGGCGTTCCCGGGCCGCGGTGGGAAGGCGCGCAGCCACCACCGCTGGAACGGGTACTTTTTCACCTTCTACAGGAGTACGCCCGCCATCTCGGACACCTCGACATCGTGGCCGAGCTCGCCGGCGGTCCGGTCGGCGAGTAGGTCCGCAGTGTCACTGGCCTGGCGACGTGACGAAGTTCCTGTCGTGGTAGACGAGTCGACCGCTGTCCGGTCCGTGGAAGACCTCGATCACCTCGGCGACGATGAGCGTCGCGTCGCCGACCCGCACCAGGTGCAGCGGCCTGCCACGCAGTGCGGCGACCGCGCCGCGGAGGATCGGCTCTCCTGAGGGCAGGGTGCTCCATCCCTGTTCGGGGGTGAAACGCGGTCCGTCCGGGCGGGAGAAGTGCCGTGCCAGCCGCGCGTGCTTCGACCCCAGGAGGTGGACGACGAAGCTTGACGCTTCGAGGATGGCCCGGGCCGACCGACTCTTCGAAACCGAGAAGGACAACGCCGGTGGCGCGAGCGACACCGACGCGACGCTGGACGCGGTCAGCCCCACCGGCCCGTCCGGTCCGGCCGCGCTGATGAGCGCGACGCCCGTCGGATAGCGGCGAAAGGCGGCCTTTCCGGCTGGAAAAGGCTGGACCGGCACGAGATCGATCTCGGCCGGCCACACGGTCGCAAGCGCGTCAAAGTCGTACCCCGCGACGAGATGATCGGCATCAGCAACCGGTCCTCATACAGGAACCCGGCTGGTCTAGTGGCGCTGGAAGACGAGCAGCTGGCTGGTCTCGTACTGAGGCCCGTCGCCGAGTGAGGACAGCGCTGCCTCGATTCTGGCGAAGCCCGCTCTGGCGGCCTCCTCGCTCATGTGCTCGAAGACCGAGACGGCGCGCAGCTTCAGCCGATCCAAGTCTTCGGCCAGGTTCGCCGAGCGAAGCCAGGTGACTTCATCACGAGACACGAGCGTCCACCCGGCGCCTTCGAAGTCACTTCTCACCTCTGCCTCAGACCGGAACTGTGCCGTGTCGACCTTCTTCCATTCGGGCATGACGCGGAACCACCACACGTCAGGCATCCTGTCGGCGAAGTTCGTCTGCACGAAGAGCTTGCCGCCCGGCTTGACGACGCGGCGCAACTCCTGAGCGGCAGCTTCGCGATCGACCACGTGGTGCCAGACGAAGAACAGCAAGGCCGCGTCGCACGAGGCATCTGGCAGCGGGATCTGCTCGCCAGACCCGGCCGCATACGTGACGGCGGGATGGCCGGCATGGGCAATGGCCTGAGCACGCATCTTGTCTGACGGCTCGACTCCACGGACGGGGCCGCCGAAGGCGCTCGCCAGCGAGGGGGCCATGCGGCCGGTACCCGAGCCCAGGTCGAGCCAGGCCAGCGGCCGTGTCCGCGGCAGGTGGCGAGCGAACGCCTCCATCCACGTTTGGAGCGCGTCGGACGACATCCGCCGGCCGGCGGTGTACACGGTGTGCAGGCGTGCGTCGTAGTCGACCTTCTCCATGGCGCCTCCAAGTTTGGCCTGATCGATCCAGCAAGCGCGACGACAGTCAAATGTAAGCGCCCAACCAGAAGATGGCGTGCATGAGGCGGATGAGCGGAATCGCGCGCACATGCGCTGTGCTGGTGGGGGTGGCTGCGCTCCTGGTCGCCGGCGGCGCCGCGCCGGCACAGGCGGCGACCGCGACATACGATCAGTTCTCGCGCATCTTCGAGCGCAGCGCCGGGCAGTTCTGGTCGGGCGGTCAGGCCGCCGGCCAGTGGACGTGGAGCCCGCGCTCGGCCACCGAGTCGGGAATCACCTGGGGCGATCCCGCTACCTGGCCGCCGGACCGTGCGGAGGAGTTCGTGCGATCCGGCGACTGGGTCCTGCTCGACGGGTGGTCCGACAACGGCACCTACTACACGCAACGCGTCACCCGGGAACTCATCGGCGACGCCCGGTGTGAAAACCTGCGGCCGCTCCCATCCGAAGGCGGGCGGCAGCACTACGTACAGTGGACGGTCCCGGGCCAGGCCTATTGCCTGAAGGCATGGGGCACCATCACCGAGCGGTCCAGCGGCAAGGTCATCGACTTCGGGCACACCCAGATCTGGTCGCCGCCGGCGGCGTGCGCCAACCAGTACCTGGGTGCCCAGATCTGCGTGAAGCAGTGGGAGTCGTGGTGGGACAACAATGGTCGTCCGGGCCAGCCCATCACCCGCATTCTCGACCGCGAGCAGTACCTAGCCAGGGGAGTCGGGATGGCGTTCGTCGTCCAGCAGTTCTACCCGAAGCCGTGGCGGGCCGACCTCCGATACCACTGGACCTGGACGCCCCCGGAGCTCTGACCCCTGGACCAGCGCATACATTGCCGGCCGGCGGGCAAATCCTCGGTATTGCGGCGGCGAAACGCCCTGCCCGATTCCTATCGAGGAGAACCAGTGCAGACACGCGTACGAGCCCTCGGGCACCCGGTACACCAGATGCTGGTGGTGTTTCCGCTCGGGCTCCTTGTCACCGGTACGGTCTTTGACCTGATCCACATAGTCAGCGACAACGGCACGTTCGCCGAGGTCGGTTTCTGGATGATCTCCGCCGGCATCATCGGCGCGGTGCTCGCCGCGCTCACCGGCTTCGCCGACTGGACCAGCATCCCGCGCGACACCCGCGCCAAGCGCGTCGGCGCCCTGCACGGCGCGCTCAACGCGGTCGTGCTCGTGCTCTTTGCCATCTCGTGGCTGGTTCGGGTGGGAAGCACCAACCACGCCGCCGGCGGCGGCGCCTTCACGCTGGAGGTGATCGCGGTCGCGATAGGCGGCGCCTCCGCCTGGCTCGGCGGTGAGCTTGTCGACCGGCTCGGCATCGGCGTGCACGAAGATGCCAACCCGGACGCCCCAGCTCGCTGTCTGGCACCAGCACCCGGCGCCCCGCGACTGGAGGGCCCCGCCCCTCTCACCCGTGACCCACGTCGAGGCGCGGCGGCAGATAGGCACGACCGGTGTGAATGGATGGCATGCCCGCGGGTAGAACAGCGGCCCGACAAGCAACCTTTCCAGGTTAGGGGCATACGAGATGACGGATATCACCACGTCTCGTTCACCTTCGGGCGGCCAGGAGTCGACCGGGCAGGTGGCGAAAGAACAGGCCGCGAACGTCGGGCACACCGCCGCGCGAAGCGGCGGGCAGGTGCTGCGGACGGCGGCCGAACAGGGCCGGCAGGTCGCGGGGGAGGCCGGTGACCGCGCCCGGCAGTTGTACGGCGCGGCTCGCGACGAGCTGCGTGGTCAGGCCAGCGAGCAGCAGCGACGCGCCGCGGGCGGGCTGCGTTCGGTCGGCGCCGAGCTGCGGACGATGGCGGATCAGGGTGGCGGATCAGGTCCGGCCACCGACCTGGCCCGCCGCGCGTCGGGCACCATCGACCAGGTTGCCGGCTGGCTGGAGGATCGCGAGCCCGGCGCGGTGCTGGGCGAGGTCAAGCGGTACGCGCGGCAGCACCCCGGCGCGTTCCTGGCCGGCGCGGCGCTGCTCGGCGTCCTCGCTGGCCGGCTGACCCGCGGCTTGGCGGCCGATGCCGGCGGGGGCACGGACTCTGACGGCGGAGCGGCGAGTGGCGACGGCGGATCGCCGGCGGTCGGCACCGCCGCACCGGCTGAGCCGCTTCCGGCGCAGGGAGTTCGGCCGTGAGTCCGGCGGCCTCCGATGTGAACGAACCGCACCCGGATGTGGCACAGCGCTCCTTCGGCGACCTCATGGGCGAGGTGGCCCAGGACTTGTCCACATTGGTCCGGCAGGAGATGGAACTTGCCAAGGCCGAGGTGCGCGAGGAAGCAGCCAAGGCGGGCCGGGCCGCGGGTGCGGTCGGTGCGGCCGGGATCGCCGGCCACATGGTCCTGTTGTTTGCCTCCGTCGCCCTCTGGTGGGCGCTGGCGAACGGGATGGACGAGGCATGGGCCGCCCTGATCGTCGCCGTCATGTGGGCGCTCGCGGCGGCCATCCTCTTCGCCGTCGCCCGGGCGCAGCTGCGGCGCGTGCGCGGCCTGACCCGTACTGCCGCGACCGCCAAACAGATTCCGGACGCCCTCAAGCCAGCCCCAGGAGGCTCTCGATGAGCACAGACCCGGACCAGATCCGGCAAGAGATCGCCCGTACCCGGGAGAACCTCAGCGACGACGTCGACGCGCTGGCCTACAAGGCCAGCCCCCGGCGAATGGTGGAGGACCGCAAGCGGCGCGTCAGCCACGCGGTGCACCGGGTGACCGACAGGGTCATGGGCACCGCCTCTCAGGCCGGTGAGACGGCCTCGGACCGCGTCTCGTCCGCGGCGTCCGCCGTGGGTGACGCGGCAACGGCCGCGCCGCAGCAGCTGAAGCAGCGGGCCGAGGGCAACCCCATCGCGGCGGGCATCATCGCGTTCGCCGCCGGCTGGCTCGTCTCGTCCCTGCTGCCCGCCACCCGCCGCGAGCAGGAGGCGGCCAGCCGAGTCAAGGAGACGGTCCAGGACCACGGCGACACGATCAAGGAGGAGGTCGGCGGCGTCGCCCAGGACATGCGCGACAACCTCCGCGAGCCCGCGCAGGAAGCGACCCAGGCGGTCAGATCGACCGCTGAGGAGGCGATCGGGACCGTCAAGGGCGAGGCCCAGACCGCGGCGGACGACGTCAAGGACGAGACCCGCAACGCCCGCGAACAGATCCGCTCATAGGACGGGGCGCAGCACCGGCCGACGGTCCTCGCGACAGTCGGCCCGGTGCTGCGCCTGTGCACGTCCACGGCGCCCGTCACCTGAGAGCTGGCCGGTCCGACGGAAGCCGGGAAGAGTTCGTCGGGCGCGACCTGCGTGCCCTGTGGTGCGCGACGCAGCCGGCCAGCGCGGCCAGGTACGCGATCAGTAGCAGTGCCGGCCAGCTGGCCAGCACCCGCGGACCGGATGCCGTCGCGGTTACGGCGAGCACGGCGATCACCGCCGCGGCGCGGACGAGCAGCATGGCGTACTCCCTCAGAAGCCGACCAGAAGCAGGGCCGCCCCGACCAGCAGGGCCGGGATGGTGGTGACGACGGTGGCCAGCGCAGCCGACCGGTGGCGCAGCGTGGCGAGCGGGATGAGTGCGTCGCCGTCCTGGCTTACGGCGTTGGCCGCGAGCGTGGGCAGGGGCATGGCCCCGCTGACGTACAGGCCGGTGAAGACGATCTGCACCGCGCAGCCGGGCACCAGCCCTACCAGGGCCCCGGCGACCACGCCCGCGACGCCGACCAGCGGCAGCTCGGAGCCGTCCAGGCCGGTCGTGCGGGTCAGCACCTCCCAGCCGACGTATGCGACGGCCACCCAGACGGTCACGAACGACGCCTCGTGCGCGCCGTGGCGCAGCATTTCGCCCACCGACCGGGGATGCGAGCTCTCCACGGTGTCGTCGGCGAATCGGCCCCGCCCAGCCGTGAAGATCACGACGGCCACGAGCGTGCCCGCAACCCCCAGGACGAGGTAGGGGTCGACCCCGCGCAGCACGGCGGAGACCCGGTCGGGGTCGAGCATCTGGAAGACGATGGGCACCGACACCAGGAAGGCGGGCGTGGTGAGGCCCCAGAACGCCGTGGCCATCACCGGCCGCCGGTCACCCGCCGGCGCGGCGGGCGGGGATTCGGGTACGAGCGCCGTCGGTCGGGCCGGATCGACCCGAAGGGCGTCCACCGCGTACCCGGTCACCAGCCCCACCGCGAACAGCAGTGCGTGGATCCGCAGCGCGAAGCCGGGGTCCCAGGCCAGCACCACCCACGAGGAGTCCCCCATGGTCGCCGCGAGCGCCGCGATCACGGTGCCGTAGGAGACGCGGCCGCGGGCGTACAGCGGCATCAGGATGATCGCGCCGCCGCAGCCAGGGCTGACCCCGAGCAGCGCACCGACTAGCGGCCCGAACCGTGGCCGGCGGACCAACGCGTCCGTCACCCGGTCGCCGTACCGCCAGCGCAGCCAGCCGAAGACGACGACCAGGACGGCGACGTAGACCCCGACCTGCATGAACGCGTCGGCCATCGGACGCGCGAGGTAGTCGATCACCGTTCAGCTCCTCCATGACGGCCCCGGCGGGCCGCCCGCCGCTCGCGGGCGGCCCGCCGCTGGAACTCAGGTGATGGCGTCCTTTACCTTGCCGAGCAGCCCGTCCGGGCCCGGCTGCGTGCCGTAGAGGCGCGGGTCGCCGGGTGGGAGCTGGGGTGCGCCGGCGTGCGCGACGGCTTCCTTCTGGTACGTGAACTCGCCCTTGCCGTCCGGGCTAGGGCCGGAAGCCCACCGTCCCTGCGCCGCTTCGTCGCCTTCGGAGAAGTCGATGTACCGGTACGCGAAGTCGGTCTCCTGCTCGGCGTCCGGGAACGCCTCCGGTACCGGCATGTCCTCCAGGCCGTCCTGCTTGAGCTGTTCGATGGCGGCCAGCCACATGTTCTGGTGCATCGTGTCGCGGGCGAGCAGGAAGCGCAGCATCTGCTTCACGCCCGGGTCATCGGTCATGTTGAACAGCCGCGCCACCTGCAGCCGCCCCTGTGCCTCCGCCGTGACGTTGAGCTGGAAGTCGGCCATCAGGTTGCCGCTGGCGGTGATGAAGGAGCCGTTCCATGGAACCCCGTTGCTGTCGACCGGAAGCGGCCCTCCGCCGGCATGGATGTAGTGTGCGGGCAACTGGCCGGCGTAGATCGCCGCGAGCATCGGGTTGTCCGCCGCGGCGGCCTCCTGCTGCGACAGCGGCGACGCGTCCAGCAGCCGGGCGATCATGGTGCAGATCATCTCGACGTGGCCCATCTCCTCGGTGCCGACGTCGAGCAGCAGGTCCTTGTACTTGCCGGGAAGGCGGCAACTCCAGCCCTGGAACAGGTACTGGTTGGCGACCGTCAGCTCGCCCCACTTGCCGCCGAGGATTTCCTGCAGCCGGCGGGCGAACTCCGCGTTCGGGCCGTCCGGCTTGGCCTCGAACTGAAGGTCCTTGACATGGCGGAACATCCGCGTCCTCCTCGTGCGTCGGGTTGTGATGACGCCGGATACCCCTGTGCCGGGCCTTGTCGGGCCAGCCCGCGGCCCGCGGGTGCCAACCTCGTCAGGCCGCCGGGCGCCGCCGCGATGGGCAGGGGAGAAGGACTCGGATCGCTACGCCTGTGCGAGTGCGGCACACGGTGACCGTGCCGCCGTCGACCGCGACCAGTTGGCGGACGATCCACAGGCCCATGCCGGACGTGCCGGCCGGCGGCGTGGGGCGGCGCAGCGCCGCCTCGACGGGCGAACTGTCCAGCCCTTCGTCCTGCACGAGGACGGCGACACCGCCGGCAACGGCTTCGAGCCGCAGGACGACGGGCCCCTCCGGCGGCCCGTGCCGGACCGCGTTGTCCAGCAGGTTGATCAGTACCTGGCGGGTGCGCCGCCCGGCGACCGGGCGCGCCAAGACCCGTTCGTCGACTCGGAGCCGCAGCCGCCGCGGTGGCACGACAGCCGCCACGGCGGGCAGCAGCCGACCGATCGGCACCGGCTCGTCGGCCAGCGGTGACCCGTGCAGGCCCTGGGCCACCTCGGTCGCCTGGCTCAGCACCGAGGCCAGGTGCCCGGCTTGTTCCTGTGCCAGGCGGGCGACCGCCTGGCGGTCGGTGTCCGCTTCCTCGGCGAGCGCCCGGGTCAGCGACTGCAGCGACCGCACCGGCGTGCCCAGCTCGTGGCAGACCGTCCGCAGCAACAGTCCCGCGCCATCCGCCGTACCCGTACGCGCCCGCTCGGCGGGCCAGCCCGCGACCGCGACGCCACCGGCCGCCAGGCCGAGCACGAACATCAACGGCTCGGTGTCCACTGTGGCGGCGACCAGCACAGCCAGCGCCACCACCACCGAGAACGCGCGCCTACACCTCGCCACCCACATGCGTGGTCCCCTTCCGTGCATGTTCGCCGCTTCACTGGGAAACGCCGTCATGTGTCCGCTTCGCCAGCCATCCGCATCGCCGTGGTCGACGATCATCCGCTGTTCGCCCAGGGCCTGGAGCTGTTGCTGCCGGCCATGAGTGGCGGGCGGGCGCGGATCGTGGGGGCCACCGCGGACGCCTCGGCGGCGGTCGCCCTGGTCCGCCGGTGCGTACCCGACCTCGCCCTCGTCGACCTCCACATGCCGCCACCGGGCGGCGTGCGCGCGATCGCCGCGATCCGGCGTGCCGAACCTCGTCTACGCCTTGTCGCGATGTCCGGCACGGACCGCACCGATCTGGCCGTCGAGGCTCTGCGCGCCGGAGCGGACGGATATCTGCCGAAGACGAGCGAGGCCGAGCAGCTGATGCCGCCGCTGCTGGCCGTCCTCGACGGCTGGGCGGTCCTGCCGGTCGACCTGCTGGCCGCGGTCCTGCATCCGGTGCGTACGGCTCGGCCGGCGCCAGCGGATCTGGACGCCGAGGAGCGCCGCCTCCTGCGCCTCATCGCGGCCGGCCACAGCACCGCGGACATCGCCGTCGAATTGCGCGTCTCGGAACGGACCGTCAAGCGCCTGACCGCCTCTCTACTGCGAAAGCTGCGCGTCTCCAGCCGTACCGAGGCGGCGGCGCTCGCCGGCACGACCGGGTTGCTGCAGCCGTAGGTCGCGTCGAGCCGTCGCCGGCCGATCGAACGGCGGCGTGGGCAAACCCGGGTGGAAGGTGGCTCAGGGTGTGAACACCGAGTCCAGCGGCAGCACGTGGGTGGCGAGGTGGTCGGTGACCAGCTCGTCGCGTTCCATGCGGTCGAGCAGCATGGGGATGTAGCGCTGGCCTTCCAGTGGCTTGTAGACGGTCAGCACGTGCCAGCGGGTGTCGCCGCACGCGCGCCGTTGGCGGCTCCTGATGGCAAGAGCGCCGCCCACGATGGCTGCTCCGGCCGCTCCGAGCGCGCCTACGAAACACCTTTGATCAAGTTCATCCGGGTTCACCCCCAAGGACCCTGGGGATACCCCTGGGAATCCGGCCAAACCTCCGGCGCGAGGTTTTGCGAAATGGCGCTATCGCCGTCCTAGCCCGTCACGCCGAGGTGACCTGCTCGTGCGCGCCTCCCAGGCCGAATGTGGGGTCGTCGATGAGGAACCGCCAACCGCCGTCGGGCTGCCGTCGGGCGAGCTCGCCGCTGTTGCCCGAGAAGGCGCCACCATTGCCGGTGAAGGCGGCGGACATCAGCGCGTAGTCGCCGTGGACGATGACTTTGCGGGTGTTGCCGTCGAGGTGGTCGATCGTGGCGACGAGGCCGGTCAGCATGGCTCGCAGCGCCTGCTCACCTTCCAGCCGGCTACCGTCGAGGCCCACCGTCAGCGAGTCCGGCTCGTAGAGCGCCATCAACGCGTCGACGTCCTTGTTGTTGACTCCTTCCTTGAAAAGCTCGTGCAGGTCTTCGGGGCGTTGTGCGTATGTCATGGCGGCGACGGTAGGCGGCCGGCCCGTACGCCAGTACCCCGCGGACGGGGGATAGCCTGGGCGCGTGAACGCCGCCCTCCGAGCCCGCGTTCGCGACAAGGCGGAGCGGGTCGCCGAGTCCGCGCCCGACGTGGCCAGCCTGCTGAGGGACGCGGCCACCGCGGCGCGGCAGGCGGTGCCGGTGGAGGGCTGGTGCGGATTCACCCTCGACCCCGAAACCTTGGTCAAGACGGCGGGCGTGCACGAGGCCGGCCTGTCACCGGCCCTACTTGGGCGCCTGCTCGATCTGGAGTACCGGCACGACGACGGCGACCGCTTCGCGGACCTGGCGCGAAGCCGCCGGCCGGCGGCGGTCCTCGCCGCGCCCGACGGTCCGGCGCGCATCGCCCTCGCGATCGAACGCAGCCGACCCGAGTCGACCGCCGCGCTCGCGCTGGACGGTTACGGCCTGTCCGCGCGGGAGCGCCAGATCGCCGAGATGCTGATCGCCGGCCGGAACACCGCGCAGGTGGCCGCCAGCCTGTTCCTGTCTCCGCACACGGTCCGCGACCATCTGAAGTCGATCTTCGTCAAGACCGGTGTACGCAGCAGGCAGGAACTGGTCGCTAGCCTCGTCCGCCTGTGACGCCCGCGCGTCCACGGAAGTGACGTTCGGCCCCACCGCGCCCACGGTGGGGCCGGAGCATGTACGGGCGAGCGTGTTTAGGTCTTGCTTAATTAGGTTTTGTCGATGTAGCTACCGGGAACGGCTGCGCCACCGATGGCATCCCCTCTGGAGGCGTACATGCAGAACGTTGTGGCCACCGCCGTCCCGGCGCCACCTCGGCGGCGTAGACGGCTCGCCGCGCTGGCAGCCGGCGTCGCGGCGGCGGGCCTCATCGCGAGCCTCGCGGTGACGTTCACCGGGTCCGCTCAAGCGGCCGCCGGCATACCGCTGGTCAACCCGGCGACCGGCCAGTGTCTGGACGTCGCCGGCGCGGCGACCGCCGCCGGTACCGCCGTGGGCGTGCACCGCTGCCACGGAGGCGGCAATCAGGACTGGGAGTACGTCGAGAGCCAACTGAGGGTCTACGAGGCCACCCCGATGTGCCTGGACGTGCCCAACGCCAGCCGCGAGCCCGGAGTCGCGTTGATCATCTGGAACTGCCACGGCGGCGCCAACCAGCGCTGGCGGCTGGAGGCCGACGGCTCGATCCGCGGCGTACAGTCCGGACTGTGCCTGGCGGCGTCCGGCGCGGTGGCCAGGACGGCGACCTGTGACGGCTCGGCCGCCCAGCGGTGGACCCGGTCGAACGGCGCCGACACGCAACCGCCGACCCCACCGAGCGGGCTGCGCACCAGCGGACTCACCTGCACCTCCGTCACGCTGTCGTGGTCGGCGTCGACCGATGACGTCGGCGTGGCCGGCTACGACATCTACCACGACGGCCAGTTCATGCTGTCGGTCGGCGGCACGGCGCTGTCCACGCCGTTGACGTTGACGCCCGGCGCGCGGTGGGGGGTCTACGTCAACGCCCGCGACGCCGCTGGCAACGTCTCGCAGGCCAGCGAGACTCTCGACCTGCAGGTGCCGCAGTGCCAGAACGACACCGAGCCGCCCACGGCCCCGGCCGGGTTGGCCGCCGCGGCCAGCGGCACCAGCGTCACGCTGACCTGGCGGGCGGCCAGCGACAACGTCGGTGTCGTCGGCTACGACGTCTTCCGCGACGGCACCAAGGTCGGCTCGGTCGCCGGCACGGTCACCACGCTGACCGACAGCGGCCTGGCCGCCAACATCCGGTACAGCTATCACGTCGTGGCCCGCGACGCCGCCGGCAACGCCTCACCCCGCAGCGACACCGTCCAGGTGACCACCGGAGCGTCATGCGGCAACCCGGTCTGCGCGGTGCGCCAGGTGGCGACCGACACCGACATCCCGTGGGGACTGGTCACGCTACCCGACGGCGCGATCCTCTACGGCCGCCGGGACGCGCACGACATCGTCCGCCTCGACCCCGGTACCGGCGCCAAGAGCACGGTGGGCACCATCGCGAACATCCAGGGCACTGACGGCGAGGGCGGCCTGATGGGCCTGGCGATCTCGCCCACCTTCGCCACCGACCGCTGGCTGTACGCCATGCACACGTCGCCGTCCGACAACCGGATCGTGCGGATCAAGGTGACCACCGCCAACCGGCTGGACGCCGCGTCGCTGCAGGTGCTGGTCACCGGCATCCCGCGCAACAAGTACCACAACGGTGGCCGGCTGCGCTGGGGCCCGGACAACAAGCTGTACGCGGCCACCGGCGACGGGCAGAATACGGGGCTGCCGCAGAACACCGCCAGCCTCGCCGGCAAGATCCTGCGGATCAACCCGGACGGCAGCGTGCCCGCCGACAACCCGTTCGGAAACCATGTGTGGAGCTACGGCCACCGCAACCCGCAGGGCATCGCCTTCGACTCCCAGGGCCGGCTGTGGGAGCAGGAGTTCGGCAACAGCGTCATGGACGAGACGAACCTCATCGTCCGGGGCGGCAACTACGGGTGGCCGGCCTGCGAGGGCACGTCCGGCAACTGCAACCAGGCCGGCTTCATCGCGCCGAAGTACACCTACAGCACCGCATCCGCCTCGTGCAGCGGCCTGACCGTGGTCCGCGACGCGGTCTACATCGCCTGTGCCCGCGGCGCCCGGATGTACCGGGCGGTGATCAGCGGCAGCAGCCTCACCAACGTGACGCAGTACTTCAACGGCACGTACGGCCGGCTGCGCACGGTCGAGCCGGCGCCAGACGGCGGCCTCTGGCTGACCACGACGAACACCGGCGACAAAGACAGCACAGCGAACAACAGCAACGAACGGATCCTGCACGTCCAGCTGGGAAGCTGACCCCACGTTGAGGGCCGCCGGGGCCCGGCGGCCCTCAACCACGGCTGCGTAAGCCGAGTCCTTACGAACCCCTGACGTGCCATCGTTCTCCTCATCGGCCGACGGACCGACGCCGTACCCCATCGCGTCATCGGCGTTTCTCGCCGTCCGCGTCGAGTGAGGGGAAAGTGATGAGTCCTGGAGCAATCCGAACACGGTCTCGGGAGTTTCGGATCCTGGTCGTGTTCCTGGTGCTGGCGGCGACCGCCGCGGTCACCGCGAGCATCGTGTCCAGTGCCCGCAACGGACAGGCGTTCGCGGAGGCGGCACCGCTGTCGAGCTTCGTGTCGATCCGGGACGTCGCGCCGAACGTGAAGGCGCCACCGACGCGGCGAGGCGGCTCGACCGGCGTCTTCACCGTCGACTGTGGAACGAACGAGAACGGGAAGTTCAGCCCGGACAATCCGGTCGCCCAGCCCGGGGTCCGCAACGGCGCCCAGCACGTGCACGACTTCGTCGGCAACCTGTCGATCACCGCCGACTCCAGCGACGAGAGCCTGGCCGCGTCCGACACCACGTGCCGCAACGGCGACAAGTCGTCCTACTTCTGGCCGGTCGTCCGCATCGACCGGACCGCGAACCGGCAGGCGAACCCGGTCGGCGCGGACGCCGGAACGCTGAAGGCCGCCGGTACGCCGTCGATGAGCTGCCCCACCGTCGCGGACAAGCTGCCCGCCATCTCGGCGAGGGCGTCGGCCGAGGTGAAGCGCAACCTGGAGCTGCTGGACAAGCAGATCGCCGAGGCGAATCAGCGCATCGTCACCACGCGGGGCCAGGGTGGGCCGAACTTTGTCAACAACGCGATCCTCGGGCCGCTGCGGGACAAGCGGGTGGCCACGTTGGACCGGATCGCCATCGCCATCGGCCGGGAGGGCACCCGACCCACCGGGCTGGTCTCACTCGCCGACTGCGATCTGAGCTACGACGGGGCCCACGCCGGACACGCCAACCAGGGCGCCGCGGGCGCACCCGCGGCCAACGCGGTCACCCCCTCGGTCAACTGCCCGACCGTCCGCGACAGGCTGTCCGGCGTGCCGGCTTCCGCGGTCGACGAGGTGAACCGCAACCTGGAGCTGCTGGACAAGCAGATCGCCGAGGCGAATCAGCGCATCGTCACCACGCGGGGCCAGGGTGGGCCGAACTTTGTCAACAACGCGATCCTCGGGCCACTGCGGGACAAGCGGGTGGCCACGTTGGACCGGATCGCCATCGCCATCGGCCGGCAGGGCACCCGACCCACCGGACTGACCTCGCTCGCCGCGTGCACCCTCAACAACCCGCCGCCGGCGAACCCGCCGAGCACGCCCAGCACCGACGCCAGCGAACTGCCCGGCGTGCAAGGCCCGAACCTGGAGATCGCCGGCAACATCGGCGGGATCGTCCGGCCGGCGAGCGTGAAGATCGAGTACCGGGGCAACCCGACCACGAAGGTTGTCCCCATGCCGCGGTTCCTGCGCGCGCTCACGGGTGAATCCAAGCCGACCAGCAGGGGCCCAGCCAACGCCCGCAACTCCTGGACGTGCAGCGGCTTCGCCGACCGGCTGTCCGACAAGTACCCGATCTGCCCGGCCGGCAGCCAGGTCATGCGGGTGCACGACTTCCCGAGCTGCTGGGACGGCGAGAACATCGACAGCGACAACCACCGCGCCCACATCTCCTTCCCGGACGCGAACACCGGCGCCTGCCCCGCCGGCACCCGTGCCGTGCCCCAACTGCGGATCAGCATCAGCTACGACATCCCGGTCGAGGTACAGAAGAAGGGCCAGTACCAGCTCGACTCCTTCCCCGAGGAGAACCACAACCCGTCCTCCGACCACAACGACTTCCTCAACGTCAACTCCACCCGCCAGATGGCCAAAATCGCCAACTGCGTCAACACCGGTCGCCGCTGCCAGTGACGTCGGTGCGCGGGGTCCCGGCTCGGAGAGCCGGGACCCCGGCCGACTGTTCACGGTCCTACTGGCGGGTCCATCTCTGGTTGGCCGCGCCGTTGCAGGTCCACAGGCCCACGAGCGTGCCGTTGGCGGTGGCGGCGCCGGTCACGTCCAGACACAAGCCGGACGCGACGCCCCTGATGGTGCCGTCCGCGTTGAGCGACCACTGCTGGTTCGTGCCACCGTGGCAGTCCCAGAGCACCGGCCTGGCCCCCGCGGCGGCGCCGACTGGCGCGTCGAGGCACTTGCCGAAGATCTGGATCGTGCTGCCGCTGACCGTCCAACGCTGGTTGGCGGCGCCGTTGCAGTCCCAGATGACCGGTTGGGTGCCGTTGGCGGTGGCGCTCCTCGGGTCGTCGAGGCACCGGCCGGATGCGGCGCTGACGAAGGTGTTACCGGTCGGCGCCACTCCGCCGCCGCTGACGCGGTAGACGACCGTGCCGTGTGCCGGCACGCTGGCCGCGATGGTTCCGGTGGTTGTGCTGGTCGCGTTCGTCCAGGCATCCCGCAGTGTGAACGAGGTGCCGGACTTACCGATCTGCGCCGCGGTGGTGGACACCGTGGTCGTGCTGGACCCCTGGTTGAACAGGGCCACGGCCACGTCCCCGTTGGCCAGCCGCTTGGCCAGCACCCGCCGGGTCCCGTCGTTGGACACCTGCACCGCCTGCAGCCCCAGACTGTCCTGGTTGATCTCGATCAGGTTCTGGTTGCGCAGGATCGTCAGCGTCGCCGCCGACGCGTTCCGCACGTCGTTGCCCGCGATCAACGGGGCCGCCATTATCGCCCAGAGCGCGAAATGGCTGCGCATCTCGGTGTCGGTCATCCCGCCGTTGCCGACCTCCATCATGTCGGGGTCGTTGAACCCACCCGGCCGTGCGTAGGAGGCCAGCGGCACGTTCACGTTCACAATGTTCTGGATGCCCATCGGGTACCCGTTGGTCTGCCCAGTGTTCCAGGCGTTCGTGATGTCCTCTGTGGTACGCCAGATGTTCGCTACGTCACCCCAGTTCCGCTGAGGCCCCGTCTTCTCGTGGATGCTGTTCGGGTTGATGCTGTACAGGATCGGCCGGCCGGTCGCCGCCAGCGCGTCCCGCATCTTGGCGAACGTCGCCACCTGATCGTTGATCGACCCGTTCGGCGAGCACCAGTCGTACTTCAGGTAGTCGACGCCCCACGCGGCGAACTGGCGGGCGTCCTGCACCTCGTGCCCCTGGCTGCCGGTCGCTCCCGGATACGAGTCGAAGTACTGCGCACACGTCTGATCGACCGGCACCTGGTAGATCCCGAACTTCAGATCCCGGGCGTGCAGGTAGTCTCCCAACGCCTTCATCCCGCTGGGAAACCGAGTGGGATCTCCCTGTAGGTTGCCGGCCGCATCGCGGTTCGGGTTGAACCAGCAGTCGTCCACGACCACATACTTGTAGCCCAGGTCCCGCATTCCGTTCGCCACGATCGCGTCCGCCATCTGCCGGATCAGCGTCTCGTTGATGTTGCAACCGAACGTGTTCCAGGTGTTCCAGCCCATCGGCGGCGTGCGCCCCACACCGTTCTCCAGGGCGATGGCCGGCTGCGGGGCAGCTACCTGCGTCGCCACTGCCGCTACCAGCACCGCGACGGCGAGTCCCATACTTCCTCGGCGCCGCGACCTCGACACATTGAACATTCAATGCCCCTTCCGTCGAGGGGTATGCTAGCCCGGTTCAATCGAAGGACTCAACTATCTCGATCTGATCGGTCGAGGTCAGGCACTGCCGCCCTGGACGATCTCGGTAGGGACCAGCGTGCCCGGCTGCCCGGTGGGACCGGTCCGAAGCTCGGCCTGGCAGCGCGCGATCAGCTCCGCGGCGATCTTCTCGACCGGGATGCGTACGCTCGTCAGGGTCGGCTCGGTGAGTAGCCCGACGGCACCGCCGTCGAACCCGGTGACGGCGATGTCGACGCCCACCCGCAGTCCGATCGAGTTGCAGACGTTGACTACCACCGCCGCCACCGCATCGCTGCTGGTCACGATCGCGGCAGGCCGATCGTCCCGGCTCAGCAGCTCGCGGACCTTGTCGCGAAGCTGGCTTCCGGAGCCGTGAAAGACCGCGTCGTCCGGGATGCGCAGCCCGTACTTGGCCAGGCCAAGCCTGAAACCTTCCAGCCGCTCCCGCTTCCAGTACTCAACACCGTCGGCGCCGACGTAGGCGTACTCCCGGTGCCCCGCGGCCATCAGGTATTCGACAAGCGCCGCCATTCCCGCCGCGTTGTCGACGTCGACCCACTGCTGAGGCAGGTCCGGCGCGAGCCGGCCGAACGACGCGAACGCCACACCGGAGCCCGCGAGAAGCCGCGCCCTCGGGTCGTCGACCCGGGACTCGGAGAGGACGAACGCGTCGACGGCACGGCGGGCGACCAGGTCGCGGAACACCTGGAGCGGGTCGTCGTCGTGGTGGGTGAACACGACGATGTGGTAGCCGTCATGCGCAGCCGCTTTGATCAGCGCCTGGAGGAAGCTCAGCGTGAAGCCTTTCACCACCTCCAGCTGCTCGCCGAACATGTGGTAGCCGATCTGCATGGTGCGGCGCGAACGCATGCTCTGCGCCGCGCGGCTCGGCCGGTACGACAGCGTCTCCATCGCCGCGGTGACGCGGGCATGGGTTTCATGGGAGAAGTAGGCCTTGCGGCCGTTCAGGACATTGGACACCGTCTGGCGGGACACGCCCGCGAGCCGCGCCACGTCGACGATGCTAGGCCGACGCGCCGACCGGCCTTCGGCACCGTCGACCGGAGGAGATCCCGGCAGGTCAACCTCTGACATCGGCCCTACCTCCGGCCTTTGCTGAGCCTGCCGGCCCACGCTTCGCTCGGGCGCCGCGGCGGCGCTCGCCCACGGTCATGCGAGACGATACCGAACTCGGCCACGCACCAGCCCATCCCGGTGGCCAGGAAGAGCCGGTGGAGGTCGTCGACCGTGCGAGGCGTCAAGCTTCGGGCGCCGTAGGCGGAGCCGTCGACCCCGGCGGCCGGCCGGCGTGCCGGAGCCGGCGGCTCACCTTGCTCACGAAAATGCCGGCCCAGATGGCGAGCACCGCCACGATGAGACCCCGGACGTAGTCCCGGTCGTGCAGTCCGGGGTTGATCGGTGCTGGCTGGGGTCGCCACAACAAGGGCACCCCGACCAGGATCAGCACGGCCGAGATGGCGAGGCCGGCGGCGACCCAGGCACGCCGGGCCGGGTCCGGTATGAGCCGGCCGAGCGCCAGCCCGGCGATGCCGACCGCGGGTGCGACGACGACGTCGTGCAGGATGGGTCCGGCCAGGAGCCAGGTCCAGGCGGCGGGCAGCTGCGGCCAGAGCAGCCAGCCGCCATATCCGACCAGGGCGGCGCCGCTGAGCACCAGCCCGGCTCGCACGGCCTTCACACCAGCACCTCCAGGCGGGTCACCCATTTGGTCTGGAGTACGCCAGGGCGGCTGGGGGCGATGATCCGGCACGGGTACCCGTGGTCGGGGCTGAGCGTCTGGCCGTTGACGCGTAGGGCCAGGAGGGTGAGCGGGTCGGTGGCGTGTGCGGACGGGAGCAGGCTGGTCGCGTACAGGCCGCTTCGTTCCAAAGAGGACACGCGCACGGCGCGGTCGGTGGGTGCCCCGACCGCGGCCAGAAGGTCTGTGACGCGTACCCCGGTCCAGCTCGCGCTCGCGCTCCAGCCCTCGACGCAGGCGATCGGCAGGGTAGCGGTGTGTTGCCGCAGCGCGGTGAGTTGGCTGAGGGTTAGGTGGGCGGTGCCGCCTGGCCAGGCGACGGCCAGTCGCCAGTCCGCCGGGACCCGGATGCCGGCCGCGGCGGCGGTGCGGTTGACCGGCAGACCTTGGGGGCCGCCGGGCGAGCGCCAGGCGAGCACGGACACCCGGCTCAGCCACGGCACGGCGTTGCCGGCGGTGGCCAGCACAACAGCGCCGGTGGACAGCCAGGCGATGCGGAGGAAGGCCCGTCGCCGCGGGTCGGGACGCTCGGCAAGACCCGCGCTGGCCGTCGAGAGCTTGACTCCGATGTGGACGACCAGCGCGCCAGCCGCGATCCAGCCCACGGCGTAGTGGGTTTCGACGAAGAAGAATCGCCATGGGTACGACTGGACGGCGTTGAACAGGCCGCTTGCCAGTTCGAAGAAGGCCGCGCACAGCAGTACCAGGATGGACAGCCGCTCGGCGGCGTGCGCCAGTGCGGCGGCGGGTGGCCGCAGCGGTGGCCGGATGAACAGGCGCGGGTAGACGCTCCAGAGTTTGGCCAGCAGCAGCGGGATGGCGGCGACGCCGGACAGTACGTGCGCGCTCTGGGTGATCCGGTAGAGGCTGACCGGCCGGGTCGGCCACGTGAACCAGCCCGGGGGGTGCTGGGCGGCGTGGCTGAGCAGGCCGGTGAGGAAGCAGACGGTGAACGCGACACCGAGCCACAGGCCGATCCGCGCCGAGACGGCCGGGGCGTGCGCGGGGGAGCGGAAGTCCTCCGGCCTGGGCGGGCGGAGTCTCATGGCCGTTCCAGCTCGGCGAACCAGCGCTCGTCCACGGTGAAGACGGCACGCACCCGCAGGCCCGCCAGAGCGGCCAGCCGGTCGGCGGCGTCCACTCCCACCCTTGCCCACCGGAATTCCGGGCCGCGGTCGGGCCGGGCCGCTCCGGGTTCGCGGGCCACGTGCGCCCGGCCGCGCCACAGGCCGGCACCGGGCGGGTCCAGTTCGACCAGTACAGTGCCGCCTGGGCGTAGCAGCTGTGCGCAGCGGTGCAGCAGGGTGACGGGGTCGCCGCCGATGCCGATGTTGCCGTCGACGAGCAGGACGTTGCTCCATCGGCCCTCGCCGGGCAGCGGGTCGAACACGTCGCGGCGTAGCGCGGTCGCGCCGCGCTGGCGGGTCAGCTGGACCGCCGCGGGTGAGGTGTCGATGCCGAAGCTGATCAGGCCGCGGGCGGCCAGCTCGGCCGCGACCCGGCCAGGTCCGCAGCCTACGTCGACCGCCGGACCGGTGCAGCGGTCGACGAGCGCCCGCACCGCGGGTTCGGCCGGCCCGTACCAGCGCCGCAGCGGCAGCCGGGTCCGCCGGCCGCCGGTCTCCACCAGCCAGTGGACCGTACCGCCTCCGGTGTAGGCGGTGTGGAAGCCTGCTGTCATCGGGCGACTCCCGCACTGAGTTCGGCCATGGTGGTGGCGAACCGGCCGCCGGGTGTGGCGGACGCGACGGCCAGCGCGTCGTCCCAGGTGTCCACATCGGACAGGGTTGGCGCATCGACGATATCCAGGCCGCCTGCGGCTAGTGCGCTGCGGGTCAGGCGGCCGGTCTGCGATGTGGACATCGGCACCGGGCGCAGCGCCGAGGCGTGAAGTGGATCGCGCAGGCCGAGCGCCCACCAGCCGCCGTCCGTGGCTGGACCGAGGACCGCGTCGGCGGCCTGTAGCCGGTCCAGTGAGGCCGCCAGCGTGGTGGGGCGCACCTGCGGGGTGTCCATGCCGATCTGCAGCACCGGCTGCCCGGGCGCGTGCGCGGCCGCGTCGGCGTGTGCGTGGGCGAGTCGGTCGGCGAACGTGGCACCGCGTTGCGGCACCACGTGCCAGCCGGCCAGGGCGGACCGGATCTCGTCGGAGCGTTCGGCGTCGGCCAGCCGGCCCGCGTACGCCAGGACCGGTGTGACGCCGGGCGTGGCGCGCACCGCGTCGAGGGTGTCCAGCAGTGCGGCCGCGGCGATGGCTGCCGCCTGCCGGAGCGTGGCCGGCGGGCACAGCCTGGTCTTGGCATGGCCGGGCACGGGCGCTTTGGCGACCACGAGGATGATCAACGCAGCACCCCCGCCATGTCACGGACCGCGCGCAGGGTGCCGCGTACCGACCCGGACACCTTTGACCGGGTGCCGGCGGCCCGCCGCCGGTACGCCACGTCGACCTCGACGATCCGCCAGCCGGCCGCGCCGGCCCGTAGCAACAGTTCCAGCGGGTATCCGAACGCCCGGTCGGCGACGCCGAGGTCGAGCAGCGCTTGACGCCGGGCGGCGCGGGCCGGTGCGATGTCGCGTACCGGTACGCCGCGGCGGCGCAGCAGTGCCGCGAGCAGGGTATTGCCCGCGCGCGCGTGCCAGGGCCACACCGCCGGCCCGGTGGGCACCCGGCGCCCCACTGCCAGGTCCGCGTGGCCAGCCGTGACGAGGGCTGCCAAGGGGGCGAGCTCGGCCGGATCGAGGGAGCCGTCGGCGTCCAGGAAACACACGACGTCGGCGGTAGCGGCGGACAGGCCCGTGTGTACGGCGGCGCCGTAGCCGCGCCTCGACTCGTGCACGACGGTGGCGCCGAGGTCGGCGGCGATGCGCGGTGACCCGTCGCTGGAGCCGTTGTCGACCACGATCGGCCGGAAGCCGGCGGGCATGCCCGCCAGTACTCCGGGCAGTGCCGCCGCCTCGTCCAGGCAGGGCAGAACCACGTCCACATAACCGTCCATAACCGCACCGTAGGTCGGCAGTGGACGGTCCGAGACGATCCAAGGGCTTACGGAATCCTTACGGGTCGAATGGATCTTACGAGTCGCTGACGGCCCGCGTGATGCGCGTGCGGAGCGCGCCATCGAGGCGTAGCGTCGGCCGCCATCATGGACAGGGGCAAGCGAGCGGATCTGATCGTGCTGGGCGTGGAGGCGGCGCTCGTCGCCGCGGCGGTCACGGTGGGCGCGGTGCTCAACGGGCGCGGTGTGCGGTTGTGGGCGGACGCGGCGCCGCTGTTCGCCCAATGGCGGCCGCACGCAGGTTGGGGCACGCCGGCGGCGCTGGCGGTCGCGGCCGCCGTCGTGTGGCGGGGCGTGGATCTCGCCCGCCGGACCTCCTGGGGCCGGCTGCTCGCGCTGGGGTATGTCGCCGCGGTCGCCTGGACGCTGTCGCTGGCGCTGATCGACGGCTGGTCCGGTGGCCTGGCTGAGCGGCTCACCCCGCAGGCCGAGTATCTGACCGAGGTGCCCCGCATCACGGACATCGGCGCGATGCTGTCCGGCTTCGCCGACCGGATCGTGGATTTCCGTGCCGGGTCGTGGTCTACGCACACCGCCGGGCATCCACCCGGTGCCCTGCTGGTCTTCGTCGCACTCGACCGCGTCGGTCTCGGTGGTGGTGGGCCGGCCGCGCTGGCGTGCGTGCTGGCCGGCGCCACGGTCGTGGTGTCGGTGCCGCTGGCGCTGCGTTCGCTGGGCGCCGAGGCGCAGGCCCGGGCAGCGCTGCCGTTTCTCGTGCTGCTTCCCGGCGCCGTCTGGCTCGGTGTGTCCGCCGACGCGGTCTTCGCGGGTGTGGTGGCGGCCGGGCTGGCGCTGCTGGCAGCGGGGCGGTGGTGGCTGGCACCGCTCGGCGGCCTGGTGCTGGGTTTCGCGCTGTACCTGTCGTATGGCTTCGTTCTCGTGGGACCGCTGGCGCTGGCGGTGCTGCTGTTGCGCGCACGGCATCGAGTCGCCGCGCTGGCCGGTGGGTTGGCCGGTGTCGCCGCGGTGGTCGTCGCGTTCACCGCCGCCGGCTTCTGGTGGCTGGACGGGTACCAACTGGTCGTCGAACGCTACTACCAGGGCTGGGCCGCGGACCGTCCGTACGCCTACTGGGTGTGGGCCAACCTGGCGGCGCTGGTGCTGTGCGCCGGCCCGGCCGTCGGGCCGGCGCTGCGCCGTACCTTCATGTCCGCCCGCCGTGGCCCGGCCTGGTGGTTACCGGCGGCTGCCGCGGCCGCCATCCTGGCCGCGGACCTGTCCGGCCTCAGCAAGGCGGAGGTGGAGCGGATCTGGCTGCCATTCGCCGTATGGTTGGTGGTCGCCATGGCCGCGCTACCCGAGCGGCACCGGCGCGGCTGGCTGGCCGCCCAGGCGGTGACCGCGCTCGCCGTCAACCATCTACTGTGGACGTGGTGGTGACTGCCGGTCGCCGCTGGCCGTGCCAGGCGGCGGGCTCGCGCAGCGGGTCGGTGGCGAACGCGGTGACCCCGTCGGTGAAGCCGACCCGGGCGCGGAAGCCCAGCAACTCGGCCGCACGTTCCGGCGAGGCCACCACGTGCCGCACGTCCGCGGCTCGGGCGCCACCGACGATGATCGGCTCCGGGCCGCCGAGCGCGGCCGCCAGCACGCGCGCCAGGTCGCCGACCGTGTGCGGCTCACCCGAGCACACGTTGAGCGCCGCGAAACCCTCCGGCGGGCGGGGTGCGGTCAACGCCAGCAGGTTGGCGCGCGCCACATCGGTAACGTGCACGAAGTCGCGGCGCTGCTCGCCGTCCTCCAGCACCCGCGGGGCGTGCCCGCGCGCCAGCGCGGACCGGAAGATCGACGCGACTCCGGCGTACGGGGTGTCGCGCGGCATCCGCGGCCCGTAAACGTTGTGGTACCTCAGCGCGTACACCTCGCCGCCGGCCTGCGTCGCCCACGCCTGCGCCAGGTGTTCCTGCGCCACCTTCGTGGCCGCGTAGATGCTGCGTGGCCGCAGGGGAGCGTCCTCCGGGACAAGGCCGGGCACGAGGGTCGCACCGCACCGTGGGCAGGTCGGATCGAACCGGCCGGCCGTGATGTCTTCGGCGCGGCGGGGCGCCGGCGGCACCACCGCGTGCTCCGGGCACGTGTACCGGCCCTCGCCGTAGACCACCATGGAGCTGGCCAGCACCAGCCGCCGTATGTTCGCGCCGTGCATGGCGGCGAGCAGCACCGCCGTGGCGTGGTCGTTGTGGGCGGCATACAGCGGCGCGTCCGACGGATCGACGCCGTGCCCGACCATCGCGGCCTGATGGCACACGGCGTCCACGCCGCGCAGAACCCCAGCCAGCAGGTCGGGGTCGCGGACGTCGCCGCGCACCATCTGATGCCGGCTGCTCCACTGCGGTGGCTGCCCGCCGTGCGCCTGTGGCAGCAGCGCGTCGAGCAGGATGACGTCGTGACCGGCCGCGACGAGCGCGTCGGCGACGTGTGAACCGATGAAGCCGGCGCCGCCGGTGATCAGAATTCGCACAGCGCCACGGTAAGCGCGGCATCGCCACGGGTGGTGATCACGTAAGGGTTCCGAAATAGATCATCAAGGCGGGACCGGCGTGCGGCGCCGGTAGCGTAGCCAGTGTGGGGCAGCGGATACTTGTGGTCGACGACGACCCGACGATCAGCGACGTGGTGTGCCGGTACCTGCGCCTGGCCGGCTTCGAGGTCGGCATGGCGGCCGACGGCGCCACCGCGCTCGCCGTCGTCGACCGCGATCCGCCCGACCTGGTCGTGCTCGACCTGATGCTGCCGGGCATCGACGGCCTCGAAGTGTGCCGTCGACTGCGGACCCGCCCGGACCAGATCCCGATCGTGATGCTCACCGCTCTCGGCGAGGAGTCGGACCGGGTGCTCGGCCTCGAACTCGGTGCCGACGACTACATGACCAAGCCGTTTTCGCCGCGGGAGCTCGTGCTGCGGGCGCAGTCCGTGCTACGCCGGGCCGGCACCGATACCGCCCCGGGCATCGCGGCCCGTCTGGTCGACGGCGATCTGGTCCTGGACGTCGGCCGCCGGGTCGCCTGGCTCCGCGGTGACGAGCTGACGTTGACGGTCCGGGAGTTCGACCTGCTCGCGTTCCTCATGCGCAATCCCTCGCGGGCCTTCCGCCGCGCCGAGCTGCTCGAACGGGTGTGGGGCTGGGACTTTGGTGACCAGTCCACGGTCACGGTTCACGTCCGGCGGTTGCGCGAGAAGCTCGAGGACGATCCGGCGGCGCCGCGGCGGGTCGTCACGGTGTGGGGCGTCGGCTACCGGTACGAGATGGCCTCGTGACGTGCGCGACCTGTTGCTGATCTTCTTGGCCGCGCTCGGTGGGGCGCTGGTCGTCGGCGCGCTGGGCGCCGCTGCGCTGCGCCTGCTGCGCGGGTCTTCGATCATGGCCCACATCTGGGTCCTGGTCGCGATCACGGTAGGCAGCGTGACCGCTGGCGTCGTCACCATCGCCGAGGCGATGTTCCTGTCGGCGCACGACCTGCAGGTCGTGCTGGTCACGGTGGCGGCTGCCACCGCTGTCAGCCTGGCGGTCGGGTGGTTCTTCGGCAGCCGGCTGGCCGCGGCCGCGGTCTGGGCCGAGCAGGCCCGGCAGCGGGAGCGGCAGCTGGAAAAGGGCCGCCGGGACCTCGTCGCTTGGGTCTCGCACGACCTGCGTACCCCGCTGGCTGGTCTACGGGCGATGGCCGAGGCGCTCGAGGACCGTGTGGTGGACGACCGGGCCACGGTGGCCGAGTACCACCGGCGGATCCGGACCGAAACTGACCGGATGACCCGCCTCGTCGACGACCTGTTCGAACTGTCCCGCATCAACGCCGGCGCGCTCAACCTCTCGATCTCCACGGTCCCGCTCGGCGAGGTCGTATCCGACGCTGTCGCCGCCACCGCCCCTATCGCCGACGCCCGGCGCATCCGCCTGATCACCGCCCACACGGGCTGGCCCACCGTCAACGCCAGCGAGCCGGAGCTCGCCCGCGTGGTGGCCAACCTGCTACTCAACGCGGTTCGCTACACGCCCGAGGACGGCACCGTCCGGATCAGTGGCGGCCGTGACCGCGATCGCGTCTGGCTGGAGGTCGCCGACACCTGCGGCGGCATCCCGGAAAGGGACCTGCCCCGCGTCTTCGACGTGGCGTTTCGCGGCGAACGGGCCCGCACCCCAGTCGCCGCGGGGCAGGCCGCTGTCGGCGGTCTCGGTCTGGCCATCGTGCGGGGACTCGTCGAGGCCCACGGCGGCCAGGTCAGCGTAAAGAACACCGACGGCGGATGCCGTTTCGTCGTCCAACTGCCTGCCGCCTGAGGCCAGCCGTCCGGCGGCGGTGTGCCCGGTGGATATTGTTTGAGGTCGATACATACACTTCCGGGGTGACGGGTGGTACCTGGGCAGTGCACCGGCGCGGGCGCCGGCGGGGCGAGCTGACGGTGGCGATGATCGCCGGGCTGGCGGGCGTCTCGCCGGCCACCGTGTCGAAGGTCTTGAACGGACACGCGGGCGTGGCGGTCAACACCCGACAGCGAGTGGAAGCCATGCTGCGCGAGCACGGCTACCGGCGGCCACAGGTGACCGAGCCCGCAGCCGCCATCGAGGTGGTGTCCTACGGGCTCGAGGGCGACCTCACGATCGAGATCGTCGCTGGCGCGGAGCGGGTGGCCCGCCAACACGACGTCGCGGTGGGGTTCACCAACGCCCTGAACCAGGCGCCCGTCACCCGCTCGTGGGCGGAGCAGTTGCTTGCCCGGCGGCCCCTTGGGGCGATCGTCGTGCACTCCCATTTCACCCCCGAGCAGCATGAGCAGCTGGCGGTCAGCGGTATCCCGGTGGTGGCGCTGGATCCCATGGGGGAGCCGGCTCACCCCACGCCGTCGGTGGGTGCGACGAACTGGAGCGGCGGTGTCACCGTCGCCCGGCACCTGCTCGAACTCGGTCACCGGCGCATCGGCGTGATCAGCGGGCCGAGCGACTTCATGTGCGCGCGGGCCCGGCTGGACGCGTGCCGAGCGGCGCTGGACACCGCCGGTGCGCCGCTGGACGAAAAGCTGGTGCGCTCGGGCCGCTTCCAGACCAACGACGGCCTGCGGTTGGCGGCGGAGCTGATAGACCTGACCGATCGCCCGAGCGCCATCGTCTGCGGCAACGACCTGCAGGCTCTGGGTGTGTACGAGGCCGCCCGTCAGGCGGGCCTGCGCATTCCGCAGGACCTCAGCGTGGTCGGCTTCGACGACATCAACCTGGCGCGCTGCTTTCCCCCGCCGCTGACCACCGTGCGGCAGCCGTTCGCCGATATGGGAGAGGCGGCCGCGCACATGCTGCTCTCCCTCGCCGCCGCCAAGATTCCTCTGCAGACCCGGGTCGAACTGGCGACGGCGCTCGTGGTCCGCCAGAGCACCGCACCGCCGCACCGATTCTGAAAGGGATGGAAACCTTTCGGACCGGCCGGGCCCGCAGCTTCCCGGCGGGCCTCCGTTTCGTGCTCGGGCGGCAGTAGCTCAGCTCGCTGACTGGGGGCTGGGGCCACGTCCTGTGATGAATGTCACTCTGGCGGCGGCAGTCCTCGACCTATGATGCAATATCTAAACATCGACAGGTATCAACTAAACGTTTCCAAGGTTGGTTGAGAGCGTCCGTCGATCGAGAGCCACCAGGCCGCACTCTGCCGTCGAATCTCAAGGTTGCTGCTGACGAACTGTGGAGGAACCGTGAAACGGTCCCGAATTCCGTTGGTGGCCGCGACGGCCGCGTTGGCCACCGTGGCGAGCCTCCTGACCGCCCCGCCTCTGCTGGCCGCAACACCTGATATCACCGTCAATACCGCCTCGTCGTACCAGACGATCGACGGGTTCGGGGCCGCGACCCCGATCTGGGGAAGTGCCAGCGGCCACTGGACGACCGACGAAACCCAGACCCTAGTCGGTATGGGCCCGGGGCAGCTCGGCCTCTCGATCGTTCGGACCGGGCTGTCGCCTGTGTCCAGCGAGTGGAGCTATGCGGTGAACAGCCTGAAGACGGCGAAGTCCTACGGCTCCAATGTCAAGATTCTTGCCTCGCCCTGGACGGCCCCCGCGAACTTCAAGACGAACAACAGCAGGGTCGGCGGCGGCAAGCTCAAGACCGACTACTACGACGACTATGCCGAGCACCTGAACGGTTACGTGCAGTACATGAAGAACCAGGGCGTCACGATCGACGTGACCTCGGTCCAGAATGAGCCGGACTGGCACCCAGACTACGATTCGATGGACTGGACCGGCGCCGAGTTGCGCAATTTCGTCCGCGACCAGGGCGCAAAGGTCAAGGACACCAAGCTCATGGTCGCCGAGTCCCTGAGATTCAACCGCCAGTACACCGACCCCACGCTGCAGGACGCCACCGCGCGCAACAACATCGGCTACGTCGGCGGCCACCTGTACGACACCGAGAACAGTGGAAACCTGTCGCCCTACCCGCTCGCCAACCAGTACGGCAAGAACCAGTGGATGACGGAGTGGAACCTGCACAAGGCCGACGGGGATGGTTCGAACATCTGGGGGAACCCCAGCAACGCGGCCGTCTGGAACGAGACCCTGGACGACATCATGCGTACCGTGCACAAGTCGATGGAGTCCAGTTGGAGCGCGTACATCTGGTGGTACGGCCGCCGCTTCTACTCCTTCATCGGTGACGGCGAGTCGCAGTTCGGGACGACGAAGGGCGCGGTCCTCAAGCGCGGCTACGCATTCTCGCAGTACTCCAAGTACGTCCGGCCCGGCGACAAGCGGGTCGCTCTCTCGAAGAGCTCGAAAGCTTCCTCTCTGGAGGTCACGGCCTACCAGGGGAGAGGCAAGGTCGTGCTGGTGATTCTCAATCGTTCGAACAGCGCGGTCAACAATGCCGTCGTCCAGGTGCCGCAGAGCATTTCGAAGGCCGAGCATTTCGTCACCTCACAAAACCTGAGCGCCCAGTCTCAGCCAGCGAGTGTCAGCGGCGGACAGGCGACCGTCAACATCCCTGCACGAAGCATCTCCACCGTCACGCTGAGCGAGGGCCCCGCGCCGACCACGCCGCCCACCACGCCGCCAACAACCCCGCCCACGACGCCGCCAACGACCCCGCCCACGACCCCGCCCACCGGCACCTGCCAGGTGAACAACGTGGTCAGCGCGTGGAACACCGGCCTGGTCGACAACATCACCATCACCAACACCGGCACGAGCGCTGTCAACGGCTGGTCGCTGCGATTCACCCTCGGATCTGGGCAGACCATCACCTCCGGCTGGAACGCCACGTACTCACCAGCCAGTGGTCAGGTGACCGCGACGAACGTCAGCCATAACGCGTCAATACCACCGGGCGGCTCGATCAATATCGGCTTCCAAGCCAGCCATAGCGGCAACAACGCCGCTCCGAGTGGGTTCACCCTCAACGGCACCGCCTGTAGCTGAGCATCCGCCAGGAGCACGCAACGGCCGCGGTCGCGGTGGGATGGCCAGTTGCGACGGCACCCTGCGGCTGTGTTGCGTCAGGCTACGTCTCTGCGGTTGGCGAGGTAGGTGCCGGCGGCGGCGATCGCGACGCAGTAGGTGGTGAGGATGAGGCCGCCTTGCCACGGTCGCAGGTAATCCTGGTTGGTCAGGGTGATGCCGGTGAGGGCGTTGTCCGCTGGTCCGGGGAGGTAGCGCGTCCATGCGTCGAGGGCGCGGATGTTGGTGAGGATGGCCTCGATGACGAACAGGTAGATGAGCAGCCCGACCACGGTGGCGACCTGTTCGCGGAGCAGCGCTCCGAGGCCGACCCCGATCAGCGCGTAGAGGGCGACTGCGGCGATCCCGCCGGCCATGGTGGCGGGCAGGCCGTTGCCGGCCAGCGACAGGTCGACGTTCTTGGCGGACAGCCACGGTACGGCGATCGCGGTGACGACCGCCGTGCAGGCGAGTGCATAGCCGATGCCGGTGAGGCCGTAGGTGATGAGTTTGGCGGCGATGACCCGGTCGCGATGGGGCGTGGCCAGGAATGTGGTGGTGGCGGTGCGGTGCCGGTACTCGCCGGTGATCCCGATCGCTGCGAGGACCGCGACGAGTGGGCTGGCGGCGCTCGCAGCGGCGGCGAACAGGGTCTGCTGACCGTCTGCTGTGGACAGCGGCAGGGTCCAGGTGTCCGGGTCGTCGGAGAAGGCGATCTGCAGGCTCGCGTAGAGGGCGGTGATGGCCATCGAGCCGAGCAGCAGCCACAGCCACAGCCGGGTTGCGAAGAGTTTTTGGAACTCGCCGGCGATGAGGCGTCGCATGTCAGGCTCCCGCGGTTGCGGTCAGGGCCGGTTGCCGGCTGTTGTCGGTGGTGAGGGCGAAGAACACCTGTTCCAGGTCGGACTGCTCGGCGGCCAGCCACAGCACGGGTACCTGTTCGATGAAGGCCAACTGGCCCACGTCGTCGGCCTGGATCCCGGTGACGCGCAGCTGGTCGCCGGTGCGGGTGATGCGGCCTTCGTCGATGCCGGTGCGGATCAGCGCGGCGTGCAGCCGGCCGGGGTCCGGGGTGCGCACGGACACGATCGGTCCGTGCAGGTCGGATAGCGCGGTGAGTGGGCCTTGGCGTACGCACCGACCGCGGTTGATGATCACCACGTGGTCGACCAGTTGCTGGACTTCGGACAGTACGTGGCTGGAGACGAGCACGGTGCGGCCCTGCGCGGCGAGGTCGCGTAGTAGGCGGCGCATCCAGGCGATGCCTTCGGGGTCCAGGCCGTTTGCCGGCTCGTCGAGCACGAGCACCTTTGGGTCGCCAAGCAGGGCGGTGGCGAGGGCGAGGCGTTGCCGCATGCCGAGGGAGTAGCCGCGCACTGCCCGTCGGCCGGCGCCGGCCAGGCCTACCAGTTCCAGGACCTCGTCGGCGCGTGTGCGGGGGTAGCCGTTGATGGTGCAGTAGATGCGCAGGTGGGCACGCCCGGTGCGGGCCGGGTGGAACGCGGTCGCCTCCAGCACCGCCCCCACTCGGTCACCGGGCGCGGGCAGGTCGGTGTAGGCGCGGCCACCGATCGTGGCGGTCCCGGCGTCCGGGCGGACCAGGCCGAGCAGCATCCGCAGTGTGGTGGTCTTTCCGGCGCCGTTGGGGCCGAGGAACCCGGTGATCGAGCCTGGTTGCACAGTGAAGGTTAAGCCGTCGACGGCCTTGACCGTCCCGAAGGTCTTGGTCAGGCCGGAAACCACGATCCGGCCGTCCTGGTCAGTCATCGTCGCGCTCCAGAGGGGTTGGGCATGTCACCTTCGGCTTGTATCTTTCAGAGTCAACATAAACAGTAGTACACTCAGACGTCAACAACGATTTGCGGGAGGGCGTGGATGGCGACGAGCGGGCCGAAGCCGGTGCGACGGCTGCCCCGGGCGCAGCGGCGGGAGCAAATCCTGGCCGCAGGCACACAGGCGTTCGCCCGCGCGGGGTTTGCTAACACCAGCCTGGACGACGTCGCGGTCGAGGCGGGTATCACGAAGGTGATCTTGTACCGGCATTTCGAGTCCAAAACCGACCTGTACCAGGCGGTCCTCGACCGGGTCTGCGCGCTGCTCGCGACACATGTCGGGGAACAGGTTGGTGAGTTCACCGAGGCCAGCATCGACGGCCTGCTGGCCGCCGCCGCGGCCGAACCGGCCGGGTTCCGATTGCTGTTCCAGCACGCCGCCCGGGAGCCAGAGTTCCGGGCCCTGACCGACCGCTTCCGCACCGAGATCCACGACATCGCGCACGTGCAGATCAAGGCCGTCGTCGCCGATTCGGCATGGGCACAGTGGGCATCCCACCTCGCGCCGACCGTCGCGATCGAGGCGGTGATCGCCTGGCTGGACGCCGGCCAACCCGATCCGGCACGGGCGGCCGACCGGATCCGCGCCGCGATCGGCGGCGTCATCGCCGCCGCCGCACAGTCCACCATGGACCACACCGCACTTGTTCCTGACCGTCCCGGATCGGGAGGCTCCGCGTGAAGATCAAGGAAGACGCGACCGCTAAAGCCCTGCGCGTGTGGGAGAAATCAGCGCCCGGCTACGACAAACAGATCGCCTTCTTCGAGAAGGTTTGGTTCGGCGGGGGCCGCGAATGGCTCACCGCCCGCGCACACGGGCGGGTCCTGGAGGTGGCCATCGGCACCGGCCGCAACCTGCCGCTGTACCCGGCCGATGTGACCATCACCGGGATCGAGCTTAGCCCGGCGATGCTGGCCATCGCCCGGCAGCGCGCCGCCGACCTCGGTGTGGACGTCGATCTGCGCACCGGCGACGCGCAGGCGCTGCCGTTCGACGACCAAACGTTCGACACCGTGGTCTGCGCGCTGTCGCTGTGCACGATCCCCGACCCAGCCGCCGCGATCAGTGAGATGCGGCGGGTGCTGATGCCTGGCGGACGGCTGCTGCTGCTCGACCACATCGGCAGCAGCTGGCCGCCGATCCGGGCAGCGCAGTGGCTGTTGGAACGCGTGACCATCCGTGCCGCCGGTGAGCACTTCACCCGCCGCCAGCTTCCGCTGGTGCGGTCGGCCGGATTCGACATCGTCGAGGCCCAGCGCCTCAAGGCAGGCTCGATCGAGCGCATCTTTGCTCGCAAGCCAGCCGCTGTCTGATACGCGGCATGCGCGGGAGGGTGCTGGGATGATCCGGGCATACCGGGCCGCTCGGCGGTGGATTGGTCACGGCACCGCGACGGGCAGGTCAGCCAGCCGCCATTCGAGCATCCCGTCCGTCAGTCGGGTCGCGGCGCGGCCGTTGGCCGCGAGGAGGCGGACGGCGTCGTGGGCGAGTACGCAGTAGGCGCCCCGGCAGTAGGCGACGATCTGCCCGTCGGGGACTTCGGCGAGCCGGTCGGCCAGCTCGCCCAGGGGGATGCTGACCGCGCCGGGGATGTGCCCAGCGGCGTACTCCTCCGGGGGGCGTACGTCCAGCACCGTGACGGTGCCCGTTTTGGTGAGCCGCTGGAGCTGGTAGCGGGTGACCGGCTGCCCGCCGTCCTCACCCAGGTACGCGATCCGGGTGGCCTCCACGTCGGGCAGGTGCGACTGGGCGACCTCGCGCAGGCGGGCATACAGGTCGGCGACGTCCCGGCCGGCGAGCCGGTACAGGATGCGGGTGCCGTCCCGGCGGGTGGCGACCAGGTTCGCCTGCCGCAGCGTCTGCAGATGGGCAGACGCGGTGGTCACGCCCAGCTCGGCCGCCGCGGCTAGGGAGGCCACGTCGCGCTCGCCTTGGGCAAGCAGGTCCAGCAGCTCCAGACGCTTGCCCGACGCTAGGGCCTTGCCGACGCGGGCGAACTGCTCGAACAGCGCGGTCTTGCGGTCCCGGTCACCCACACCCAGCCTCCTCCAACATTCCGTGGAATAGTGTAGGAGATGTGGCCGGTGGGCGCCATCCCGATGGTTGGAGGACGTGATGGATCTGCACGACGGGTTGATCCCGCTGGTTGACGAAGGGCTGGGCAACAGCGCCTACCTGATCGACCTCGGCGACGGGCGCGCACTGGCGGTGGACCCGTCACTCGACCTGCGCGCGGTGGATCGCACGGCGGCCAAGCGTGGGCTGCGGATCGCGTACGCCGCCGAAACCCACCTGCACGCCGACTTCCTATCCGGCGCCCGGCAGCTGTCCGCCGACCACGACGCCCACATCCTCGCCTCCGCCGCCGGCAACCGCGAGTTCGGGCACACCAGTTTGGCCGACGGGGACGAGGTCGACCTGGGCGGGCTGACCCTGCGCGCGCTGGAAACCCCCGGCCACACACCGGAGCACCTGTCCTACCTGATCCTCGACGGCACCCGTGAGGTCGGGGTTTTCACCGGCGGGTCGCTGATCGTCGGCGCCGCCGCCCGCACCGACCTGGTCGGCTCCGACCGCACCGAACAGCTGGCCCGGGCTCAGTACCGCTCCCTGCGCCGGCTCGCCGAGCTGCCCGACGCGACCGCGGTGTGGCCGACCCACGGCGCCGGATCGTTCTGCTCCGCCCCGCCCGGATCGGCCCGCACCTCCACCATCGGCGCAGAGAAGGCCGCCAACGCGTTGCTGGCCGCGCCAGGCGAGGACACCTTCGTCACCAGGCTGCTGGCCAGCCTGGGCTCCTACCCGGCGTACTTCGACCGGCTCGCCGAGGTCAACCGCCGCGGCCCCGACCTGATCACTACGCCGCCCACCCTCGTCCCGCTCGACCCCGCCCGGGTACGGACTGTGCTCGCCGACGGCGGGTACGTGGTGGACGTGCGGCCGGTGGCCGACTACGCCGCCGGACACATCCCCGGGTCGGTGTCGATCCCCCTGCGCGCCCAGTACGCCACCTGGCTCGGCTGGCTCCTACCACCCGACGCCCCTATCGTGATCGTGCGCGACCCCGGCCAGGAGCCGGACGACATCCTCTGGCCCGCCCTGAACATCGGCTACGCCAGCATCGCCGGGGAGCTGGCCGGCGGCGTCGCCGCGTGGGCCGCCGACGGCGGCGACATTCGCGCCACCCGCCTCGTCAAACCGGGTGGACTCGACACACCCGTCGTTGTGGACGTACGTCAGCACAGCGAACACGACGCCGGGCACCTTCCCAGCGCCGAGCTGATCGAACTCGGCGACCTCGCCGGCCACACCGCCGACCTACCTAATGGACCGGCCACGGTGATGTGCGGGCACGGCGAACGCGCCGCCACCGCCGCCAGCATCCTCGAACGCGCCGGCCGCACCGATCTGTCCATCATGGTCGGTGGGCCGAACGACTGGGCCACCGCGACCGGCCGCGCCCTGGACACCAGCGGATGACCGCGCCCACCGCCGTCGGCGCGGTTCGGTTGGGTTTGCGAGCAAACCTGCCCCAGTTCGCGCTGCTCGTGGCGGTCAACGCCCTGGTCGGTGCGATGGTCGGGCAGGAACGCATCGTCGTACCGCTGCTTGCCGAGCAGGCCTTCGCCATCGGCGCGTTCACCGCCTCGCTGACGTTCATCGTCGTGTTCGGCTTCACCAAAGCACTCACCAACCTTGCCGCCGGCGGCCTGTCCGACCGGTACGGCCGCAAACCCGTCCTGATCGCCGGCTGGCTCATCGGTATCCCGGTGCCGCTGCTACTGATCTGGGCACCCTCCTGGGGATGGGTCATCGCGGCGAACCTGCTGCTCGGTGTGAACCAGGGCTTGACCTGGTCCACCACCATCGTCATGAAAATCGACCTGGCCGGTCCGAACCGTCGCGGCCTGGCCATGGGCTTCAACGAGGCCGCTGGCTACCTCGCCGTCGCCGCCATGGGCTGGGCCACCGGATGGCTCGCCGCCGAACACGGACTACGCCCCGCGCCGTTCCTGCTCGGTCTGGCGGTCGCCGCACTCGGCCTCGGCCTATCTGCCGTATTCGTCCGCGAAACCCACCACCACGCCCGGCACGAAGCCACCAACCACACCCCCCGCAAGGGCGAACACCACGACGGATTGACCGGCTGGCAGATCTTCACCCTCACCAGCTTCCGGGAAAAGGCGCTGTCAGCGGCCAGCCAGGCCGGCATGGTCAACAACCTCAACGACGGCCTCGCCTGGGGCCTCTACCCGATCCTGTTCGCCACCTCCGGCCTCGGCCTGGCCCGCACCGGTATCCTCATCGCGATCTACCCGGCCGTCTGGGGCCTAGGCCAGATGCTCACCGGATGGCTCTCGGACCGGTGGGGACGCAAACACCTCATTACCGCCGGCATGCTCACCCAAGCCGCCGGCATCGCCCTCGTCGCCGCCAGCACCGGCTTCGCCGTCTGGGCGCTCGCCGCCGTACTCATGGGCGCCGGCACCGCCCTCGTGTATCCCACCCTCCTCGCCGTCATCGGCGACGTCGCCCACCCCGCCTGGCGAGCCAGAGCCGTCGGCGTCTACCGGCTCTGGCGCGACTCCGGCTACGCCATCGGCGCCCTAATCGCCGGCATCACCGCCGACCTGCTCGGCCTCCGCGCCGCCGTCTGGCTCGTCGCCGCCATCACCGCGCTATCGGGCCTCATCGTCGCCATCCGCATGTACGAGACCCGCCACGCGGCGCCGCCCGCACTCGCACAGAGACGTAGATGAACACCCACCCCGGCCTGACGGACCGGCCCATTTACCCTGGATTACAGCGCCACCACTCCGACCGACCCCCGCGTCGTCGACGCGATGCTGCCCTACCTGACCACGCATTTCGGTAGCGCTTCGCGACTGCGTGTCAGGCTTCGGGCCCCGTGCCCGCCCTGTTCACGTCACCGCCACGTCCCGCCCGGGCGCCGGGGTCCGCCGTCTGCTCCACGCCTGCTCGATGTGGGAGCTCATGGCCTGCGCCGCACCGAGCGCGTCCCGCGCCTTGATGCGTTCGACGATCACCCGGTGCTCGTCGTCTGCCGCGCCGCAGGCGGCCGCGTCGGGTATGCCCGTGTAGAGCCGGGTGGTGCGTGCCTGGGCGTACACGATGCCCACGATCGACTCTTGGTGTGGCTCATCTGGTGGCCGCGTTGCCTTAACGCCTCCGACAGTGAGCGCGTCGTCCATGCCCGACCAGTCCGGTCATCGGGGTGGGAGGCGCGCCATCGGGCTCAGTGGCCGGTGTTGAGCTGTCCAGCGAGGGTGCCGTGCATGCGGGCGCTGGGCTTGTTCAACTCGACAATCTCCACTGTCTTGCCGCGGGCGGTGTACTTGGTGGTGATCGCGTCCAGGGCGGCGACGGAGGAGGCGTCCCAGATGTGGGCGTGCGTCATGTCGATCACCACGTTTTCCGGGTCGCCGGCGTAGTCGAACTGGTAGACCAGGTCGTTGCTGGAGGCGAAGAACAACTCGCCGTGCACGGAGTAGATCCGGGTGCCGCCGTCCGGGTCCAGGACGCTGGTCACTTCGACCAGGTGGGCGACGCGGCGGGCGAAGATGACCATAGCGACCAGGACACCGAACACGACGCCGATGGCCAGGTTGTGGGTGGCCAGGACAACGGCGACGGTGGAAACCATCACCAGTGTCTCGCCCCACGGCATCCGTTTGAGGGTCGCCGGGGCGATGCTGTGCCAGTCGAAGGTCGACACCGCGACGATGATCATGACGGCGACCAGCGCCGCCATCGGGATCACCGCCACGACATCGCCGAGCGCGACCACCAGGATCAACAGGAACACCCCGGACAGGAACGTGGACAGCCGGGTACGGGCCCCGGACGCCTTCACGTTGATCATCGTTTGGCCGATCATGGCGCAGCCGCCCATGCCGCCGAAGAAGCCGGTGACGATGTTGGCCACGCCCTGACCCCAGGACTCGCGGGTCTTGTTGGAGTGGGTGTCGGTGATGTCGTCGACCAGTTTGGCGGTCATCAGGGATTCCATCAGGCCGACCAACGCGACCCCCACCGCGTACGGTGCGATCAGCCGCAGCGTGTCCCATGTGTAGGCGATCTCCGGTAGGCCGAACAGCGGCAAACTGCTGGGCAGTTCACCCTCGTCGCCGACGTTAGGCACCGCGAGGTGGGCGATGACGGTGACCGCGGTAAGCACCACGATGGCGACCAGCGGCGCCGGGACGGCCTTGGTCAGTCGGGGCAACCCGATCATGATGACCAGGGCGACGGCCACGAGCGGGTAGACCAGCCATGGCACGCCCAGCAGATGCGGCACCTGGGCGGCGAAGATCAGGATGGCCAGAGCGTTGACGAACCCGACCATGACGCTACGGGGGATGAACCGCATCAGCTTCGCCACCCCGAGCACCGCCAGGACTACCTGGATGACGCCGCCCAGGATGACCGCCGCGATCAGGTAGCCCAGGCCGTGCTCGCGGGCCAGGGGCGCCACGACCAGAGCGATCGCGCCCGTGGCCGCGGAGATCATCGCCGGGCGGCCGCCGCAGAATGCGATGGTCACCGCCATGGTGAACGAGGCGAACAGCCCGACCCGCGGGTCGACCCCGGCCAGGATCGAAAACGAGATCGCCTCCGGGATCAGCGCGAGCGCGACCACCAAACCGGCCAGAACCTCGGTACGCAACACGGACGGGGACAGCCACGCCGGGCGGGACAACCGCGGCCCGCGGACCGCTGACAGCAACGAAGACATACAGCCTTTTCCACTTGGGCGTACGTATTACGCCGCACGCACAAACACGCCCACGATGGGACGCCGCCAGACCACCAGAGGCTCCCAGCCGGCTTCAACGACCGGCACCGGACGCGGTTGCCCGGTCACACAATGCCGCGAGGGGTCAGACGCCACACCTCGACGACCGATCCTGACCCTACCCTCCAGTCAGAGAAGAGTTCCCCTTCGCCGCACGTGGCGATCATCACGTAGCCGTTTGCGGCTGGCGCACGGGGCGCGGACCGTCGTGGCGGAGTACACGGTGGACGGTTCGGCGCGCCGAGCGGAGTTCGCTGGCACCGACGATCACGGCAGGCCCGCCTACGCGTCCGGCTCGCTCTCGTCGGGCTCCCGCGTGGCCGTCGCGGTGGCACCGGACCCGTTGTGGTGGTTGGCGCGGCGGGCGGCGGCCGCCCGTAGTGTGCCGCGCCAGCCTCGGTATCCGCCGCTGCGTTCGAACGAGCGGGCCACGACGATGTCGGTGGAGGAGTGGGCCACAATGGACAGTACGATCGTCAGCGCCACCAGATGAAACACCTCGTCGGCTTGCGGGATGGCCGCCTCCAGGACCAGCAGTCCGTACACCACCGAGGCGAAGCCTTTGGGCCCGAACCACATCGCGGCGGCCTGCTCCCGGGCTGACAAGCCGGAGCGCAGGAACGATACCCACAAAGCCACCGGCCGGGCCACGACGATCGCGAGCACCGCGAACACCCATCCGGTCCACGGGATCTCACCCAGGAACTCCAGCGAGATCAGTGCACCGAACACCAGCAGCGCGCCCAGCTTGAACAGTTCGGCGATCAGCTCACCGAAGTGTTCGAACGCTTCCCGCTGCCGCGGGCCGAACGTCGCGACCGTGATGCCGGCCGCGAACGCGGCCAGGAACAGGTTGCCGTGCGTGACCTTGCCGAGCGCGAGCACCAGCACCCCGATCGCGACCGCGTTGAGCGGCTCGTAGGCCGTGGACGCCGAGAAGAACCGGGACTTCTCCAGCCGCAGCGCCAGCCACGGCACCGCCACCCCGATCACCAGGCCGACGGCCAGCTCCGTGCTGAGCTCACCCAGGTGCAGGTCGTCGGAGCCGGCCGCCACCGCGAGAAACAGGATGACGAACGGCAGCGCCAGGCCGTCGTTGACGCCGGACTCCACATTGAGCAGATGCCGCAGCCGGGCCGGTACCTTCTCGTTGCCGACCAGCGCGGCCGCGAAAACCGGGTCGGTCGGGGCGAGGACCGCGCCGATCAGCAGCGCCTCCGGCCAGTCCAGCCCGGCCACGTACCGGGCCAACAACGCGGTGATGAGCAAGGTGAGCGGCAGACCCCAGCCCAACGCCCGACCCGGCAGCCGCCACGCGGTGCGCAGATCTGCCCAGCCGACCCGCATGCCGTCGGTGAACAACACCGCGAATAGAGCCAGCTCCGCCAACGTCGACACGATCGACGACTCCGGCGTCACTTCCAGTACGCCGAGCGTCTCCGGCCCGAGCACGAACCCGGCCGCCAGGAACAGCACCGCCGTGGACAGGATCGTGCGATGCGCGAGACTCGACAGCAGCACCGCGGCCAGCAACACCACGGCGAAGCACAGCAACAACATCGGGTCCCCCTCCAGACGGCACGGCGAACGTCACGTGCCGACCAGACTTCCCGGCGCTCCAATAGTGCCCGCCGAGCATAACGGACCTGCTGGTGACCAACGTGTGCGCGGCGTGGCGACTGATGACCTAGTCGCGGGGTCGACGGGATAGGGATGACTGATTTGCCGACAGTGGCCGGATAACGACGTCGGTATCGCCGCGCGTCCGGCGGCGGGGTCGTTCGTAACGAACAGAGCACTTCTCTTTGCGGGGTGCCCGGTCTTCCACGATCGCGGAGGCTACTCCGGGGCGCGGGACAGTTGCTTGCCAGCACCGGGCGAGCTACGTTGTGGTTGGTGTGCCGGGAAGCCTGGTCGGCGAGCACGAGGAGGCTGACCATGGCGGTAACGCGGCTCCCGGTATCGCATCTAATGAGCGTGACCCTCCCTTTTGCGTGGTGCGGGCTGATGGGTCCGCGAGTTCGACGCTGCGTGGGTTGACATCGACCGTTCGTTGGACCGTGGCTCGCGGTCCGCTTGGGTCGTGTCGGTCTTCGTGTGTTGGGGCCCTACCGAGGGTGGGGAGGGCGCTGCGGTGACGCTGTCCATGGGTTTGCGGTACACCCTTGACCGGTCGGTCGTGTTGGCGCTGCGCGGTCAACTCGACTACGCCAGTGCGCCCGATCTGCGGGCCGTGATCTCCGCCGTCGCGGTCCGCGACCCGCGCCCGCCGATGATCGTGTTGGACTTGAGTGGGGTGACGTTCATCGACCGCACGGGTGTGGGCACCCTGGTCGTGGGTAACCGCATCTGCGCCCAGGTCGGTGTCGAGCTCGCGGTGTCCAACCCGTCGCCGCTGATCCGTCAGCTGCTCGGGATGCCCAAGGACCGGCGGCACGACGGGCCGGACCTGACCGGGCCGGTTGGCGAGACCACGGAGCCCGGTACGCCGGGCGGGGAGTGGATCGATGTCAGCGCGAGGGCGGGATAGCCGGCGCGTCGACCGTACCCGGACGCGGTGGGCGGCGTTCGGTGGACTGTGGGCGGCGGTCTGCGTTTTCGGTGCGCTGCTGGCCGCGCCGGCCGCCGCCATGGCCCAGTCGTCCACAGTGCTGGTGGCCACAGTGGACGGGCCGATCACCCCGGTGGTGGCGCAGCACCTCGTCGACGGCGTCGAGGAGGCCTCGACCGGCGGGCATCAGGCGCTGCTCGTGGAGATGGACACTCCCGGCGGGCTGGACAGCTCGATGCGGCAGATCATCAAGGCGTTCCTGGCCGCCGACACCCCCGTGATCGTGTACGTGTCGCCGCCGGGCGGCCGGGCTGCCTCCGCCGGGGCACTGATCACCTTCTCCGCCCACATCGCGGGTATGGCGCCGGGCACCACCATCGGGGCGGCGACGCCGGTGAACGCCGAGACCGGCGAGACCGCCAGCGACAAGGTGATCAACGATGCGGCGGCGTTCGCCGAGTCCGTGGCCCGCCAGCGCGGCCGGAACGTCGACTTCGCCGTCGCCACCGTCCGGGAGGGCCGCGCCGCGACCGCCGACGAAGCCCAGCGCATCGGCGCGGTCGATCTGATCGCCGCCGACCGGGCCGCGCTGCTGGCCGCCGTCGACGGTCGGACCGTCACCCTCGCCGGCGGCGAGCAGGTGCGGCTGGACACCGCAGGCGCCCGGGCGGTGGAGTACGAGATGGGGCTGCTGCGGCAACTGCTGGCCCTGATCGCCGACCCGAACCTGGCGTTCCTGTTCATCTCCATCGGCACCCTCGCCGTGATCTACGAGTTGGCCACCCCCGGCATGGGCCTCGGCGGCGTCACCGGCGCGATCCTGCTGGTCCTCGGCTTCTTCGCTCTCAGCGTCCTACCGGTCAACGTCGCCGGCATCGCCCTGCTGGTCCTGGCCGCGGCGCTGTTCGCCGCCGAGGTATTTACCCCCGGCGTGGGCGTGTTCGCCACCGGTGGGGCGATCGCGCTGCTGGTCGCCGGCCTGTTCCTGTTCGAGGACCAGGCGGTGCGCGTCAACCCGGCCGTCCTGCTACCCACCGCGCTGGTCGTCGGCGGCGGGTCGCTGCTGGCCGGCCGGCTCGCCTGGCGTGCCCGCAAGAACCCGCCCCTGTCCGGTCCGCACACCCTGCTCGGCGCCACCGCCGTCGTCAACGCCGCCACCGGTCACACCGGCCGGGTGCAACTGCAGGGCGCCTGGTGGAACGCCCGCAGCCCGGGCGCCGACCTACACGATGGCCAAGCCGTACGGGTCACCGACGTGCAGGGCCTGACCCTGCTCGTCGAACCCGCCGACGCCACGGAGGACCCCGATGTCCACTAGCATCCTGGCCTGGCTCATCGCCGCCGCCGCGCTCCTGCTGTTGCTGTCCGCGTCGGTGCGCATCGTCAACGAGTACGAGCGTGGGGTGATCTTCCGGCTCGGCCGGGTGATCGCCGCCAAGGGCCCCGGCCTGTTCTTCATCATCCCGATCGTCGACCGGATGGTCCGGGTCTCCCTGCGCACCGTCACCATGGACATCCCACCGCAGGACGTCATCACCAAGGACAACGTCACCGTCAAGGTCAACGCGGTCACCTACTTCAACGTCACCGACCCGGTCCGGTCGGTCATCGCCATCGAGGACCATATCGTCGGCACCTCGCAGATCGCGCAGACCACCCTGCGCAGCATCCTCGGCCAGGTCGACCTCGACGAGCTGCTGATCAAGCGCGACGAGATCAACCAACGTTTGCAGCAGATCATCGACGAGGTCACCGACCCGTGGGGTGTCAAGGTCACCCTGGTCGAGGTCAAAGACGTCGAACTCCCGGAATCCATGCGCCGGGCCATGGCCCGCCAGGCCGAATCCGAACGGGACCGCCGCGCCAAAGTCATCCACGCCATCGGCGAGTTCGAGGCCGCCGCCAACCTCGGCCGCGCCGCCGAGGTACTCGAGGCCCACCCCGCCGCCATGCAGCTGCGAGTACTGTCCACCATGGCCGAAGTCGCCTCCGAACGGAACTCCACCCTCATCTTCCCGCTACCGATCGAACTGCTCCGCCTCGTCGACACCCTCACCGCCCGAGCCGACGGTGCCAACCCACGCCCGGCAGCCACAACCCAACCCGCCCACCACACATAGCACCGCGGCCACACATGCTTCGTGTGTCGCGTCGTGCTGGCGGGCTGGCCACGAGCGGGCGGACCTGACTGTCAGCGCGCCGTGTAACCCGGTGGTGTGGCGTCCTCGCCGAGATTGACTCTGCGCACCTGCAGTTGCGCTTGTTCCATGAACCGGTTGACGAGCGCGGCCGGCCCTCCGAGGCATCGCCAGTCGTCGTCCCAGAGCCACGACAGTAGCCATGAGTGATTGGCCGGGAAGATCAAATCTGGGCCGGGAGCCCGCCACGATCGCAGGTCGTGGCGCCACCGTGCCGCTTGGGCTTGGCCCGCCTGAACGAGCACGTATTGCCAGCCCGCGTACAGGGTCACCCGAGGCGCGTCCGGGAAGACCAGATCGTCGGCGCCGGTGTCCAGGTAGCCCAGCCACCACGGCTGGTCGCGGGACTGTTCGGTGAGCAACCGCAGTATGAGATTGAGGTGCTCTGATCGTCCCTCGTCCTTGTCCGGGACGACGACGGTCGCGTATGCCGCGAAGACCGGCGGGATCGCCGACGTGATGGTCAGGCCTGGCGTAGTCGATTCCTTGATCCACGCGACGTCCGCGTCAGTGCCGATGCGCCTGTGCTGGCCGTCCTTCCAGTAGCTGACTGGAGAGGCGTCACTGCCGGGGTCCACTTCGACAGTGTACGAACCCGTGCGACGGGCAGGTTCCTGTGCGGCGGGCCAGGCAGGCGGTGCGGCGGCAGAGGCCGATCCAGCCTAGAGTGCCCGGCGAACGCGACCGCCTCCCTGTGGCCGACGACGACATCGAGGCGTGGTTCGTCCTCATCGTCAGCGGTCGACCAGCCAGGTGGAGAACGTGTTGGTCTCAGGTGTCCTGACTCACAGCAGTGTCAGCAGGAGCACGAGGCCGAGGAGCAGCACGACCCACCACACCATCAAATGTGTCGACCAGCCCACGGCGGTCTGTCCCTCCAGCCGCAGCGGGCCTGTCCCGACCTCCCACACGCGTGCCGCGTGACGGCGTAGCGGAGCGCCGAGGTTGCGCACGCGCACCACGCCGTCGTTGAGGGCGTGCCAGCTCGACGGCAGGATTCGACGGTAGACCACGTCGAAGTCCAGGTTCACCGACCGGAGCTCGGGCGGGTAGAGGCCGGTCCGGATCAGCACGGTGAAGGCCATCGAGGCCAGCAGCAGCAGCTGCAGCTGGTTGACCACGTGCGGCGTCGTGTAGGGCACGTAGTCCATGTCGTGGGGCAAAATTCCGTACAGCAGCGCCGGTGCCACGCCGATCGCGACGCAGACCACGGCGGCCAGCGCCATTGCCGCGCGCATGTTCACCGGGGGCTCGGCGACGCGGTAGCCGCGGTCGTGCGCGAAGAAGGCGAAGTAGGGGATTTTGATGCCGGCGTGGTGGAACACGCCTGCGGAGGCGAACAGGAGCAGTAGCCAGATCACGGTCCGGTGTTCCTGCGCGACCGCCTCCAGGATCAGCGACTTTGTCGCAAAGCCGGAGAACAGCGGGAAGGCCGAGATCGAGGCGGCGCCGACGATGCACAGCGCGGTGGTTTGCGGCATGGACTTGTAGAGCCCACCGAGTTCTGAGCCCTTGACGGTGCCGGTCCGCATCAGCACCGCGCCCATGCTCATGAACAGCAGCCCCTTGAACACCATGTCGGCCACGGCGTGCGCGCTGGCACCGTTGATCCCCAGCGAGCCGCCGATACCGACGCCCACCACCATGAACCCGAGCTGGTTGATCATGCTGTAGGCGAGCACGCGGCGCAGGTCGTTCTCGATGACCGCGTAGAAGATCGGGAACACCGTCATGATCGCGCCGATCCACACCAGCGGTTCGGCGCCCGGGAAGCCGCGCGCCAGGGTGTAGACCGCGAACTTGGTGGTGAACGCCGACAGTGCCACCGCGCCGACGATCGTCGCTTCCGGGTACGTGTCGGTCAACCAGGCGTGCAGCACGGGGAAGGCGCACTTGATGCCGACCGCGAGCAGGATCAGCACTCCGCCCGGTCCGTCCAGCCCGAGGTAGCTGAACTCCAGCCCTTCGCCTGACGCTACGCGGAATACGATTCCGGCCAGCATCAGCAGTCCGGAGATCGTTTGCGCGACGAGGTAGCGCATGGCGGCGCGATGGCTGCGCTCGGTTCGACCCGCCCAGATCAGCAAGGCCGAGGACAGGCCAGCCAGCTCCCAGAACACGAACAAGGTCAGTAGATCCCCGGCGAGGGTGCCGCCGACGGCGCTGGCCGCGTAGATCAGGATCACCGTCTGCTGCACCGAGTCCCGCAGGTGGAGTGCGTAGACGGCGGTCAGCACGGCGGCGATCAGGAACCCGGTGGCGAACACGCGGGACAGCCCGTCCACCCGCACCGGGTTCAGGACCAGGCCGAGGAACTCGAAGGTGGCGCCGGTGCCCTCGGGCAGCAGCCACAGCACAACGAGCGCCGCGATGGGCAGCGCCACCATCAGGACCCTGCGCGGCCAGCCGCGCAGCAGCGGCACGCCGAGCGCGCCGACCATCAGCAACAGGGCGGGGCTAGTCGTCATCGCGGTGCTCCGGCCGCTGGTAGTAGTCCTCGTCGCGTCGCAGCCACCGCCGCAGCCACTTGGCCGAGAGCACCAGCCCCACGCTTCCGATGAATCCGTAAACCGGGTAGAAGCCGAACCAGCCTTCGAAGCCGAAGTGTGGATGCTTGCGGTAGAACAGGTCGGCGACGAGCGCCAGGGCGCAGAGCACGGCCAGCCCATACACCACGCGGGTCACATTGCGGGGGTTGTCCAACCAGCGAGGGTCGTCGTCGTTCACGGCAGCTCCAGAATCCCGGCCAGCGGTGCCAGCACCGCTTGCGCGCCGAAGAAGAGGGCGACGCAGCCGACCGCGGTCAAGACCAGCGGCCCGGCGATGGTCAAGCGGGCCTCGCCGTGCGCCAGCGGGCCGGGTGGCGGCAGGAAGAACCCGCGCATCGGAATCGGCATCAGGTAGGCCAGAGCCAGCAGCGAGCCCACCAGCAGGACCACCAGCATCACCACCTGGTCGGCCTCGGCGGCGCCCAGTAGCAGGAGCCATTTGCTCCACGTGCCCCCGAGCGGTGGCAGGCCGACGATGGAGATCGAGGCCACAAGAAAGGCGGCGAAGGTCCACGGCATGGCGCGGCCCAGCCCGTCCAACTCGCTCACGCGGGACTTCCTGGCCGTGATGTAGATGGCGCCGGCGCAGAAGAAAAGGGTGATCTTGCCGACGGCGTGGGTCACCATGTGCAGCGCACCGCCGGCCACGGCCACGTCGCGGGCCACAGTCGCGGCCAGCACGATGTAGGCCAGCTGGCTCACCGTGGAGTAGGCCAGGCGCCGCTTGAGGTCGTCCGACCGGAGCGCGACCAATGCCGCGGCGAGCAACGTGAACGCCGCGACCCACATCATCGGCCGAGCGGCGCCGCTGCCGCTGAGCGTGTCGAGCCCGAACACGTAGACGGCGACCTTGAGGACCGTGAACACCCCGGCCTTGACCACGGCCACCGCGTGCAGCAACGCTGACACCGGGGTGGGTGCGACCATCGCCGCTGGTAGCCAGCGGTGCACCGGCATCAGCGCCGCCTTGCCGATACCGAACAGGTAGAGGGCGAACAGCACGGTGAGCACGCCTGTCCCGGCCTGGCCTGCCAGCAGCCCGCCGGGCCGAAAATCGGTGCTGCCGGCCAGCAGCCAGGTCCACACGATCGCCGGCAGCAGCAGCCCGATGGACGTGGCCAGCAGCACCACGAGATAGGTTCGGCTCCCCCGCCTGGCGTCCGCGCTGCCCTTGTGGGCGACCAGCGGCCAGGTTGCCAGGGTCATGAGCTCGTAGCCGATGAACAGGGTGACCAGGTTCGCCGACAGCGCGATCCACATAGCTGCCGTGATTGTCAGCGCGAAAAAGGCAAAGAAGCGGGTCTGGTCGCGCTCGTCGTCGGCGCGCAGGTAGCCGGTGGCGAACACGGTCGTCACCGGCCACAGCACGGCGGCGACCGTCGCGAACAGCAACCCCAGCGGCTCCAGGGAGAACTCGAGCGACAGTCCGGGCAGCCAGGTCCACAGCTCGAAGCGCAGGCCGCGGTCGACTACCGGCCACAACGCGAGCACGGCGGCGGCGAGGAGGATGCCGCTGAGCAGCGACGCGCCTTCGCGCGCGTTGGGGTGGCGCCGCAACAGCAGCAGGGCGCCCAGGCCCAGCAGCGGAAGGGCCACCGTGACCGGCAGCGCCAGGGCCTGGCCTGGTGAGGTCCACGCGGCGAACAGCTCACTCACCCCGGTTCCCGAGCAGGGCATCCGCCGCGGCGTCGGCGAGGCCGGCCGGCAACGTCGCGTCGAGTCCGAAGTAGAGCGAGGCAATGACCAGGACCCAGATCGCCGCGACCATCGAGGCCGGTGGCTTCGGTGTCTCGCCGAGCTCCACCGGGTTCCGGAACCAGGCGACCTCGACGATGCGCCCGATGTAGACCAATGCGAGCAGCGAGCTGACCAGCATGACCACCAGCACCGGCCATTGCCCCTGGTCGAGCAGCGCGGCCGCCAGTGCCCACTTGCTGACGAAACCGGCGGTAGGTGGCACACCGACCAGGCCAAGGCCTGCGATCACGACGGCGGCGAAGGTCCAGGGCATCCGGCGGCCAAGGCCGGCCAGCGCGGTGAGCCGCACCGAACCCAGCCGCAACAACAGCAGTCCGGCCGCGCCGAACAGCGCCGCTTTGAGCACGGCATGGTTGATCATGTGCAGGTAGCCCGCCGACACGCCGGCTGAGGTCGCCAAGCTGATGCCGGCCACGATGTAGCCGATCTGCGCGACGCTCGACCAGGCCAGCAGGTACTTGAGGTCGGTCTGGAAACAGGCGACAGCGGACCCGATCAGCATCGCCAAGCTGGCGAGCAGTAGACCCACCCGGCCGATCGGCATGGTTCCGAATACCAGAGTGGCGCCGAAAACGGTGAATGCGAACCGGCAGAACACGTAGATCGCGACCTTGGTGCTGGCCGCGGCGAGGAACGTGCTGACCGCCGAGGGAGCTTCCGCGTACGCGGCCGGTAGCCAGGCGTGTAGCGGGAACACGGCCATCTTGACCGCGAGGCCGACGAAGACGAACACCACCGAGGCGAGCAAAGCGCGGTTGCCGTCGATGTCGGCCAGCCGCCGCGCCAGGTCGGCCATGTTGAGGGTGCCGGTGACCGCGTAGGCCAGGCCGATGCCGATCAGGACGAACGTGGCGCCGACGGTGCCGATCACCAGGTAGCGGAAGCTGGCAACCAGTGCCCGTCGGCGCCGCCCCATGGCGATCAGCGCGTAGGACGACAGCGAGCTGATCTCCAGGAAAACGAACACGTTGAACGCGTCGCCGGTGACCGTGATGCCCAGCAGCCCGGTCAGTGTGAGGCACAGGCACGTGTAGAGCAGGGGAACGCGGCGGGCGTCGATCTCGGCGGCGACACTGCGCCGAGCGTAGACCGCGGCGATCACGGCGATCAACGACACCAGCAGCAGCACCGGCGTGTTGAAACCGCTGATCACGAACTCGATGCCCTGGGGCGCCGGCCAGCCGCCCATCGCGTAGCGCATCGTCTCGCCGTCGGCCACGCGTACCGCCAGCAGCACTGCACTGAGCAGCGAGCCAAGGGCCGCCAGCATGAAGATCAACCAGGCCATGGTCCGGGACCGCAGCAGCAGGCAAAGCGGCGTGCAGGCCAACGGCACCAGGACCGGCAGCACGGGCAGGTGCGCCGTCACGTGGTGGCCTCGTCCTGGTCGCGTTCGAGCAGTTCCTCTTCCTCGACCGTGCCGTACGCCTCGAACACGCGGACGGCCAAAGCCAGGCCCACCGCCAAAGTGGCCACACCCACCACGATCGCGGTCAGGATCAGCACCTGAGGTAGCGGATGGGAATAGGTCTCAACGCCCTCGGAGATGATCGGCGCGCTGCCGCCATCGACCTTGCCGAGGCTGATGAAGAACAGAAACACCCCGACTTGGAACATGGAGAGGCCGATCAGCTTCTTGAGCAGGTTGCCGTGGCTGATGACGACGTAGAGGCCGATCATCATGAGCGCGAAGACCAGCCAGAAGACATAGTGGGACCTGATCACCGCGTCGCCCTCCGGCCGGCGAAGCTGAAGAAGACCGACGTCATGACGGCCGCGACCGTGATACCGATGGCCGCCTCGACCAAGAGGATCCCCAGGTGCTGTCCGGCCGCGGGATCGCCAGGGCTGAGGGTGTCGTAATCGAGGAACGAGCCGCCGAGCAGCATGCTCACCACGCCGAGGCCGATGAACAGGACAAGGCCTAGCGGGATCAGCGACCACAGCACCGCCTTCGGCAGCACCCGCTGAGCCTTGTCCAAGCCGAAGACCAGCCCGTACAGCACGAACCCGGTCGCGAAGATCACACCGGCCTGGAATCCACCGCCCGGCCCGAAGTCACCATGGAACAGCACATACAGTGCGAACAGCAGGATGAACGGCATTAACAGGCCGCTGACCACACGCAGCACCCGATAGTCGACCAGGTCGAGAGCCTTACGCCAGCCGGCGTCCTCCGGCCGTGTGAGCGGCCCCAGCAGCAGCAGGACGGCGACCCCGGCGGTAACCACCACGACCAGTTCGCCGAGCGTGTCCAGCCCGCGATAGCTGGCCAGCACGGAGGTGACCGTATTCGGAATGCCGATGTCCTCTTGGGACTGTCGCAAGTAGACGTCGGTGATGGGGTGGCTCTGCACCGGGGTATCCGCTGCACCGAACCCGGGCAGATCCTGAGCGGCGTAGATGAGCGTGCCACCGGTCAGCGCGGCAACGGCGGCACCGGGCAGCCGACGACGGCGCGGCGTGACCGTCTCCCGCGAACGGGTCAGGCTCAGCCCGCCGAGCAGCAGCACCGTGCTGATGCCGACACCGACCGCGGCCTCGGTGAACGCCACGTCCACCGCGTCCAACAACACGAACAGGCACGCGGTTACCAGGCTGAACAACGCGGTCAGCATGGTGGCCTCATAGAGCGCACGCATCCGCGAGATGGTCAGCGCCGTCGCGGTCAGGATCACGAGCAAGGTGACATTGATCAGTACGAACGTCGTCATCAGCGGCGCCCGTCACCTTCGTGCCAGATGGGTAGGCCGTCCCGGCGGGCGGCGAAGGCAAGCACATAGGTCGCGGTCGGGCCCGTCAACACCATGAACAGCATGATGATCATCAGGCGGACACCGGTCTCCCAGCTCGGCGTCTGCACCAGCAGGCCGAGAAGGATCAGTCCGGCGCCGGCCGAGTCCGTGATGCCGGCGGCGTGGATGCGCGTGTAGAAATCCGGGAACCGCAGCAGTCCTACCCCGCCGGACAGGACAAAGACAGCGCCTACGGACAACAGCACGCCGCTGACGACGTCGAGTACGGTCAAGTCCCGTCCTCCCCGTTCTGGCTACTGACCGGGTCGTCGTGGGTCAGTCGCAGCACCGCGACGACCGCGACGAAGTTGACCAGCGCGTAGAGGATCCCGATGTCGAGGAACTCCGGCCGACCGAATAGGAACCCGGCGACCGCGACAAACAGCACGGTCTTCGTCCCAAAGGTGTTGATCGCGAGGATGCGGTTGTAACGACCTGGACCCACGAACGCACGGACCAGCGCGAGAAGCATGGTGACCAGCAGCGCGGCCATCACAGCGAACATCATCGGCGCGGCTCCAGGCGGCGGACCTGACGCAGCATCGCCCCGGCCCGCAGGCCCTCGACGCCTGACTCGTCCAGGCTGTGAACCTTGATACTGTCGTCGTCCACGTCGAAGGACAGAGTGCCCGGCGTGAACGTGATGGAGTTCGCGTAAACCACCTGCGAGAGCACCGACAGGCCCGAGGAAGGCGTCGAGTCCACCACCGGCCGCAGCGCCGGACGCGGCGACCACACCTTGCGCACCACAGCGAACGCCGAGACAAGCACCTCCAGACCCAGCCATGGCAGGTAACGCAGCAGGCGCAGCACGAGAGGCAACGTGACCCCGTCGCGCTCGGCGACGCCAGCACGACGCGAGAGCAGACACACGAGCAGGACCGACACCGCACCGAGGGTCAGGAACAGCACCTCGAAGTGCCCGGAGAGAACCAGCCAGAACAAGACGAGAACGGGCGCGGTCCGCAACACCGCCTGCGTCGCCTCGTCACCCTCGCTCAACCCCGCTCCGGCGGCGGCAGCACCGTCGGATCTCCTCACGCGAAGCCGCCGTCGTCCTCGGGCCAACCAATCAGGCGAGCGCCCAGTACCGCAACCTGCAAGATGAACGCCTGGGCAGGATCGTCGGCGGCGTACCCCGTCAGCTCCTTCACCCGACGCAGTCGGTAGGTAACCGTCCGTACGCCGATGTGCAGGCGCTGAGCGGCCACCGTGGCAACCCCTCCGGCCATGAAGTAGGCCGACAGCGTCTCGAGCAGTGGACCCGGACCGAGCCGACTCTTGCGAAGCGGCTCCAGAACCTCCACGACCAGTTCGAACAACGCGGCGCTGTCACGACGCAGCACCTGGTACACGAGCAGGTCGCGGGCACGAAGGACTCGCTCGGGCACGTCGAGACGGTCACCGATGTCCAGCGCGTTGCGCGCCTGCTCGAACGAACGCACAGCGCCGCCCGGCCCGGAATGGGGTTGGCCGATGCCGACCCTCCAGGAGGTGTCCGGCCGGAGGGCCCCGGCGAGTTGGCGGACAAACTCCTCGGGAACCAGGTCAAGGCCGTGCGGCGCCAGGCAGATCAACAACCCATCCTTCGTGCTCACCAGAACGTCGCGCGGACCGAACTGGGACCGCAGCCCGGACTCGACCTGTCGCGCCGCCGACCCTCCGTCCACAAAAGCCTCTGCAGCGCGCGCAGCGGCCACGACATGGGTGCCGCCGAGATGCAGACCGTACCGCTCGGCACGCTCGGCCAGCCGCCCGACGTCGCGCCCGTCGAGCAGGTCATCGATAAATTCACGGCGCAGCGACTCCTCCCGGCGCACTACCCACCGCTGCACCTCCTCGTAACCTTCCGTCAACGTCATAACGGCCGCGTCCGCGGCCCGCAGGACGGACTCCCCACTCAGCCGCAACTGCTCCGGACGTGCCGCACCCCGCACGCCGGGCAACAACGGCCACGCCAACCGGGTCGCAACCAGGTAAAGATTGATCAACCCCCGCATCGGTATGCCGCGCTCGGCCGCCGTTGCCCCGATCCCGCGCCACCGCTCCAACTCGTCCTCGTGAAGCCGCCGCCCGCTCTGGCTCACCTCGACCAGGGTTTGCAGGTAACCGTTCAGCAACTCGGCCGGCACCCGGTCCGCGTCGTCGCTGGCCTTCGCGGCCAGAACCGCGAGATCGTCGGCTGACAGGGGACCACGAGCGCTCAAGCCACCCAGGGAGGCAACGATCACCTCGACCTGTCCTCGGTCGCGGCCGCCACCACCCCGAGCAGGCGATTGGCGCTGACGACCCCGAGAGTGTCGCCATCCTCGACAACCGTCGCCTGGGGGCGTGCCACCGGTACCCGCTTGGCGATCTCGACGACGACCGAGCCCGGCCATCCGTGCTGCGAGACCATCCGCAACACCGGCAGGAAGGCAGCGTCCAGCCGCACGGAGGGTGGCGTCTCCATGACATCGGCAGCACGCATGAACCTCTCCCGTCGCCGATCCGCCAGTAACGCCCTCAACCCCTCGAACCCCAACCCTATGATATGCAGCGATTCCGAACCAAGGACCGACACAGCTAACCAACCGGCCACGTTCGTTGCCGGCCGCCGGCAAGGTCACCGGGTTCGGTGTGGTGGGCTGCTCGAGTGCCCGACGGCAGGCGAGGAGTCGTTCGGCTAGGTCGGGGGAGACGCGGTGGACGGGTGACGGCTCGTGCGGCGAGCTTGGCCGCCCCGAGCCGCTCGCACCATGTCAGATCACCCGGTCGAGCTCGGCACGCATGTGGTAACCCCGGTTGACGAGCTCGGCGACGGCCAGTAGCCCCACGCCGGCGAGGATCCACGACGCGGAGAACCGGTAGTGCGCGGTGGCGCCGGCCGGTTCGAGGCTGTGCGCCAGCAGCGTAGCGGCGGCGAACTCCACCGCGTCGCTGGCTACGCCAGCGACCACCAGGAATCCTCCAAGCCACCGCAACCGGCGCACGGTAGCCGCTGTGAAAGGATCGCCGCGCCGCGCGTGCCGCAACAACCGCACCAGCAGCGCCAACGCCGTGATGACCACGACGAGGGTCGGCAGGATCGTGACCGCGTGCAGGATCGCCTGCCACCAGGTCGCCGCCGTCACGTGAACATCGACGTGGGTGTTCTGCACCAAGGTGGTGCCCGTCGGCGTGTCTGCCGCGCCGGCGCCTGCCGCGTCCACCGGGACGTGCACCGAGTTGCGCCGGACCGCCCCGGCCACGACGAACAGCGCGAACACGATGGTCAGGCCCAGGAAGACGCTGACGGCGGTCTCGGCCACGCGCAACCAGTCGCGCCCGCCGCGGAGATTGCCCGACATACCTCCACCTCCTTATCGAATACCGATATATTGATAGTCGATAAGAACTCCTCTGTTGTCAACCGGGCGGCTCGCGGCTCCGGCGGCCGAGGCGGCCGCTGGACCTGGGGAGTCTCATGTGGACGCCCACGACGGGGGCGGTCGAGATCGCCAGTCTGACCAAGTCGTTCGTTGCCGTCGCGACCTGGGCTGCTGAACCGCTCGAACGCCGAAGTTGTCATCGAACTGTCATATGTCCGCGGACAACGCGTCATAGGACGGCACGAAGCTGGGACCGCAACTGGGGAAGCATGCCGCGGTGGCCGGGGGTGATGCGGCTGCGGCCGCCGCGGCCCGCCGTGCGGGTTTGCCATCGGCTTGCTGCGCTAGGCGATACGCGATCCCGGGCGGGGTCGCGGCGGTTCGCCGCGGCCCCGGCCACTCCCGCCTATGACCGGCAGTCCTCGTCCGGCCTAAGGAGCACGGAGCGTCTACAGGGGACGATGGGGTTGTCCATCGCTCACCGGCAGCCGTACGGGAGTCCGTCCGTGGTGCTCGTGTTTGGGAGGAACGCTGGAACACAGCACCTCCGGCACGTTCTACGAGCCATCGCGGCGGAGATTGAGCGTGTCACTCCTCCTCGCGTCATCGTGGTCGACATCTCCGGCGTCGTACAGGTTGACACCGCAGGGATCGCCATTGCCGTCCGGCCGGTCCGCGGCGGGGCACTCACGTGGACCGGGTCGAAACCCGACCAGGATACGGCCCGGTCGGGGCCGCTGAAAGGCGGTGACAGGCGCCCGCCACCCCACCAGTGGACAGGAGCGGGGCGACGGGCGCCTACACCTTTACATCTACCACCTTTTGACGGATGACACCTTACGTGCGTCCTTACCGAGTGGTGACGAAGCGGATGTGATGCCGTGTTTGGCTCCGGTTGCCGCGGGTAGCCGGCGCGCCCGGTCCGGAAATGGCGTCCCCACAGTCGGCGATGTCGCAATCCATCACAACCGGAAGGCAGGTTAACGTGACGAACGAACTGAGGCCGTGGCCTCTCGTCCGGGAAGGTGACCGCGGGCAGGCGGTCCGCGATGTGCAGCACCTGCTTCGCGAGAACAGGTATGAGCTGGCGGTCGACGGCGTCTTCGGCCCGTTGACCGACGGCGCCGTACGCGACTTCCAGAAGGACAGGTCCCTCGTGGTCGACGGTATCGTCGGCCCGAACACCTGGGCGGCCATCATCGTCCAAGTTGCACAGGGCAGCAGGGGCGACGCGGTCCGCGCGGTCCAGGAGGAGCTGGCTATCCGCGTCGAGGCCGGTAACCCTGACCTCGAGGTCGAAGTCGACGGAATCTTCGGACCACAGACGGACGCAGCGGTCCGCATGTTCCAGGAAGGTGTCGCGCGGGCAGTGCCCGCCTTCCCCGTCGACGGCATCGTCGCTCCTCTGACCTGGCAGGCGTTGACCGGCGGGATGCTGGCTGACTGACCAGACCTGGCGGCTGCCCGCCGGCGTTCTCGGGCGGTTTCGGCGTGCTCCGGATGGGGTAGCCGCCAGGTCCTCCCCCCGCTTCCTTCCCCCCCGGGGGGTGAAAAAGGGATTCGTTCGATCGCATCGGAGGTGTCCGTGATGAGGCCCGCCAAAGGACGCACCCGCCCAGACATCGAGCGCCTGCGTGCCTCCATGCCGTACGGCGACGCCGGAGCTGGCCGCCCTTCCCTGACTCCTGAACCAGTGATGGCCATCCTGCCGAGCTCGGTGGTGTTCCTGGCCGGTGTCTGGCTAGTGATCGCTCCGTTCGCCCTGGACTACCGCGCCACCGGGGAGGGTTTCAACGGCCGGTGGAACGACACGGTGATCGGCGTCGCTATCGCCTTGCTCGCGCTGGTCAGGATGATCGTCCCGTTGATCAGCGCACAGTTGAGCCTGATCAACGTGGTTCTCGGCGGCTGGTTGATCGCGGCGCCGTTCGTTCTGGGGTACAACGACGGCACCGACTCGCCCCGAGCCACGTGGAACGACATCCTGGTCGGTCTGCTGGTGATCGTGCTGGCGATGGTGAGCTGGCGTATCAGCCGTCGGATGCTGTCCGCCGACCAGTCAGAATGACGTGCCAGACACCAGTCGTCAACGCACCGAAGACCGCCGGTTGGACGAGCCGACCGACGGCGACCCTGGCGGGGGCAGGTGTCGCGGTGCTCGCCGCGGCGACCTGGTTCGGGCTGCCGCTGCTGCGCCGTAGGCAAGGCCGGTGACCGGTGTGCGCCCGCCCCATTCGGGTACGCGACCGCCATGAGCGACGTCCCGGACAGGTCGCCGGCGGTGTGGCGGGCCATACCGTGGCCGCTGCGGTACGCGGCGGTCAGCAGCGCCTGCGTCCTGCTGGTGGCGGCCACCGCCTACCTGGCGCTGCGGCTGGCGGCCGCGCTCGCGCCCCTCACGCTGGCGGTGGTGGCCGCCCTGCTGCTCACGGCGCTGCTCGAACCGCTCGTGGCTGTGCTCGACCGTTTGCGGGTGCCGCGACCATTGGCCGCGCTCGGCGGCGCGTTGGCCTTGCCGGGCCTGTTGCCAGGCGCCGGCATCCTGATGTGGCAGGCGCTCGCGCCGCAATTAGCTGATTTGCCGGGCCAGCTCGAACGGGGCTGGACCCGCACCCGGGACTGGCTCGTCACCGGCCCGCTGGGCATCAGCGCCGAACGGTTGGACGAAGTCGAGCGGCAGGCCGCCGAGTACGCGCGGGACGCGGTCGCCAGCCCGGCCACCTTCGCACCCACTGTCATCGAATTTCTGGCGGCCGCACTGCTCGCCTTGGTGCTCGTGTTCTTCCTGCTCAAGGACGGTCCCGGCATCGCCCGGTGGCTGGTGTCGCAGGTCCCGGAGGGCAGCCGGCCACGGGCGGCTGCCGCCGCCCGTGAGGCGTGGCGGACGCTCGGCCAGTACGCCCGCGGCACGGTCGTGATCGCCGCCGTGGACGCGGTCGGTATCGGCATCGCGTTGGTCGTCATCGGGGTCCCGTTCGCATTGCCGCTCGCCTTGGTGACGTTCCTGGCTGCCTTCGTGCCTATCGTCGGCGCGACCGTTGCCGGGGTGCTGGCCGCGCTGGTCGCGCTGGCCAGCAACGGACCCGTCGACGCGCTGCTCACGCTGGCGGCGGTGATCGCGGTCCAGCAGGCCGAGGGCAACCTCCTCGAACCGTTGATCATGGGTCGCTCGCTGCGCCTGCATCCCGCGGTGGTACTGGTCGCGGTGACCGCCGGCACGTTGAGCGCGGGGATTGCCGGCGCGCTTGTCGCCGTGCCGCTGACCGCGGTCGTCTACAAGGCCGGCAGCACGCTGATCGGCGAGGCCCGCCCGCCGGACCAGGCCCGCGGCGGGTAGCGGCGTCACCGGCGTCCGCGCGGCGGGCGATCGAGCCGATGGCCGTACCAGACGATGCCGCTGGCCGCGGTGAGCCACCCGAGAAAGATACTGACCAACGGCATACGGCCGAACGCGACGACAAGGGGCCACGATGAACGACCCAGCTGCTTTGGGCGACCCGGAGACGGTCACGACCCAGGGCCAGCGAGCCGATGAAGGACTCAAGCACGGGCGAGGGCCCAGGTGATCCCGCCCTCTTCGTCCTCGTCCGGCCGCAGGACGATGGTGTCGCCGCGGCACTCATAGCCGCCCTCGCCGAGTACCGGATCGGTGTCGACGATGTCGCCGGTGCGTTCCGCGGCCTCGCCCAGATAGTCGCCGACGGGCGCGTTGTCCAGCAGGGTTGCGTCGGCGGGATCGGTGAGGCGCAGCGTGAGGCGTACCGCCTCCCAGTCCACCGGCCCGACCGGCTCCCAGACGCCGAACCCGGACGCCGGAGCGGTGCCGCCGGGCGTCACCGTCTCGGTGCGGAATGTACCGCTGGCCTCACCGGCATAGCTGAACTCGCCCTGTAGGTCGGCGTCGCCGAGTCGAGCCGTGAACGTGATCGGCCGCATGTCGCGGAAGTCGGCGCGGACCTCGCCACTGTCCTGGATGGTGACGGCGACCCCGCCACCGCCCTGGATGGTCGCGCTGGCCACGTCACCGCCCGCGCGGCCCTCGACGCCGGTGCTGCGCCAGTCGCCCACCAGACAGGAGGCGAACGGGCCGCCGGGCGTGGGGCTGGCGTTGGCGTCGCCGCCCGGCTCGGGCTGTGCTGGCTCGTCGTCACCGCACGCTGCCGCGGTCAGTGCCATCGCGGTCAGTGTGAGCGCCGTGACCATGATTCTCATCTCTGCTCCTTGTCGTCTGGCCGCGGAACTCGACCGCGACCTGGCGGACCCGGTCGAGCGTCACGAGGCCAACCGACGGCATGGCCGGCGATCCTTCCCAGCCGGAGAGTCACTGTCACGGGTTTGCCGCCCATCTCCTGAACGCCGCGAGAATCGCTTTCGGCGCGGCTACCCGTGACCGCGCACCTCAAACGCGCGCGAGCGGGTAGCGCCGTTTGGGGCGCGGTAACCGCAGGGCCACCGTCATGCGCGGAGACTGCGGCACGTCCGGCGTCGGCGAAACCGTCACACAACCGCTGTACATCCGCATGATGATCGCCAAATCCGCCGTTGAGTCTGGTCGGGTTGGCGAGGCCTGCGGCGCGGCTGGGCCTCAGACCCGGACGGAGATGCGATGACACTCGTGATCACCACACACCGGACGCCCGATCCCACGATGACGATTGCGGTGGAACCGCAGGGCGAGATCGTGTCGGACAACGCGTACATGCTGCGGGACCGGATCACCGCCGTGCTGGCGGCGACCCGACCACGTCGTATCGTCGTCGACCTCAGTGCCGTACCGGCCATCGACGAGGCCGGTCTGGGGGCGCTACGTTCCGGGTGCGATGCGGCCGCTGACCGCGAGGCCAGCCTGGTTCTGGTCGATCCACACCCGATGGTGCGGAATGAGTTGCGGCGGCACGGTCTGACCGGGTTGCTGGACGGGTGACCGGTCCGGGCGGCTACGACCCGGATGCCGAGCACGTCGGTGACGGGCTGTACGGCCGGCTGTTGGCCGCTGGCAGCCGAAGCGATCTTCTCGATCCGCGGCTCACCCGCCTGCTCGATCGTCCCGCCAAGGCAATGGTCGACCTGGCTGCGCGGCGTGCCGGTGCCATGGGCCGCCTGCGTACCGGTACGGACGACCTGATGTGGGCCGCCTGTCACACCGAACGCGCCGTCGCGATCCTGCGGCATTGCGGCCTCGACACCGCTGAGGTACTGCGTGACCTGGCCAGCGTCGGCGCGACGCCGGCGCGCGTGGCCGGTCGACGTTCACTGACCCGAGGACTGTGCCGGGTGGTGATGGTCGCCGACTACCTGGCGCATCAGAGCGGCGCCGCACGGGCGGGCGTTGCGCATTTGACCACTGCGCTCCTGGTCGAGGGCTGTACCCGCGCTTATCGGATGATCGCCGACCGGGACGGCGCAGTCTGACCTTGGATGATATGGGCTCGACGACCGACCGAGGGTTCGACCCGCGGCAGTGCCCCATTACAAGATTGCGAATCGCACGCTGCCGTCACGCACCGACGCGTCCAGCTTGCTGCCGTCGAGGATCCGCGCGGCCGCCCAGTCCAGGAAAAGCCGGGCGCCGTCGGCGTCGACCACCTGGTCGCCGTCGCGTGGCTCGTGGGCCATCTGGACCGACAGCGAACCGCGCGCCGGGCCTAACGCGATCCGCACACCACCGTGGTCGCCCACCTCCTGCGCCGCGGTCAGGCGGCGAATCAGGGCGATCGCGCTGTCGGTCAAGGTCACCATCGAATGAGCTCCTGCGATGTGAAAGGGCGCGGTATCCGGATCAGCTGTCGGCGGGGTCGTCGTCGGGTTGGTCGAGGCTGTTGCAGACGTCGATGATCCCGGGGGTGCGCCACGCCTGGTCGCTGGCCGCGTGGGCGGCGTCGACCGAGTCCACCCAGCCGTTGAGGATGGCGACCCGGTTCTGCACTGTGACTGTGATGTGCTGGCCACTGGTGCGTCCGTCGGCGCGTAGCTGTTCGACGACGCTGTCGGCCAGGCGCTCGTCGATGCTGGCCAGAGGGGTCGGCTCGTCCGACCGGTGGTGGGGGACAGCGCTGTCGTCGGGGTACGGCCAGGGGTTGATCACGTCCTGCTCCCTAGATTCGAGGTCGGGTGACGGCTGTCGGGCACGGGTGAGTTCCGCGATGGCCTCTTCGCGGTTGCCGTACATGGCGAATACACGGTCCAGGCGCATCGTGTGCAGTACGGTGAGGATGAACCGGGACGGCGCCGCGAGGCAGAGTTGGCCGCCGCGTTGCTTGGCGTCCTGGTGGGCGCGCACCAGCAGGCCGAGGCCGGTGGAGTCGATCGTGTCGACGGCGGCAAGATCGAGGATGACCGCGCGATGCAATGCGATGGCGTGTGCGAGCGCGTCGCGGACGGGCTCCGCTACCTGTAGGTCGATGTCACCGGTCAGGCTGAGGACGGCGGTGTCGAGGCCGGCCGTCTCCAGCCGGCACGGCCGGGCTGGCGGCGGTGCGGCCGGGTCGTCGCTGACGGCGGCAAGTGGACCGGGCAGCGGTGCGTCGAGGCACCGGGAACACCGGTGCGGACCGGTGGCGAACGCCGAGCCGGTCCAGCCCTGTTCAGTGAGCAGCGTCCACACCACCTCTTCGTCGCGCAGGTCACCGACCACGTCGGTGACGGCGGCACCGCAACGGTCACAGATCAAATTGAACTTGCCGGTGTCGCTACCGGGTACGACAGTCATGGGTCGTCAGCTCCAAGCCAGCGAACGGGGAGGGCGGCTCACTCGGATTGGTCCTGGGGCGGTTGCCCTTGGCGACCGGCGCCGCCTGGCCGCGCCCGTCCGTGGGCCCGCACGAAGGCGCTGGGCACCGGCGGAGGCGGTAGCGACCGCCACTGCTGGTCCTCCTCGGCGACTGGTGGGGTGTCGGCCGTGGCAGCCGCCGGGGACTCGGTGGCTGCCACGTTGGGCTCGATGCGCAGGACGTTGTCCACCCGTGCGATCCGCAGGATATGGCGCAGGCGGGGTGTGGGTGAGCGCAGCGTGAGGACGGCGCCGGATCGCCACAGGTGCCGGTGTATGTCCAGGAGCAGGCCGATCGCGGCCGCGTCGATCACGGGGCACTCGGCCAGGTCGAGTACGAGTTGGTGCGGGTTGAGGGCGATGGCGGTGTCCAGCGTCGTGCGGATCGCCTGTGTCGCGGTCATGTCCAACGGGCCGGTGATCCGCATTTCGACGAGCGGCACGGTGCAGGCTCTGGTGCCCGGCTGGGTTGTTGCCACGCTCACCTGTATCCCCTTCGTTCGCGGTCGTGCCCAGCGTGATCGGCGGATGTGGAGGCTGGTCCGCGGGTATGTGACGGTTTCATGACAAGGTGCCGTGGTCGGGGGGAGTGTTTCCGTCACCCGGCGCGGTGTGGGCATGATGCGGGTATGACCGGTGTGCTGGTGATCGAGGACGACGACCGGATCAGGCTGTCCCTGGTGCTCGCGTTGGAGGACGAGGGGTACGCCGCGCGTGGCGCGGCGACGGCGGAGGACGGGCTGCGCCAGCAGCGCCATGACCCTGCCGAGACGGTGCTGGTCGACCTGATGCTACCGGGAATCGATGGCTTCGAATGCATCCGGCAGTTGCGTCGCGATGACGACGTACCGATCGTGGTGGTCAGTGCCCGCGACGACACCCATGACATCGTCGCGGCGCTGGAGGCGGGCGCGGACGACTACCTGGTCAAGCCGGTGGCGGTCAAGGAGCTGTCGGCGCGGCTGCGGGCCTTGCGCCGGCGCGGGCGCGCAATGGCGGATCCGGTTCCGTCGCTGGTCTTCGGTGACCTGGTGATCAGGCCAGAGGCCGGCGAGGTCACTGTGCGGGGGCGGCCGGTGGCGCTGACCCGCACCGAGTTCCGGCTGTTGTGCGAGTTGGCCGAGCATCCGGGCCGGGTGTTGTCGCGACAGCAGTTGCTGCGGCGGGTGTGGGAGTACGAGGTCGGCGACGATCGGCTTGTCGACGTCCACGTCGGACGGCTCCGGCAGAAGATCGAAGAGGATTCGAGCGCCCCTCGCCATCTGGTCACTGTCCGCGGCCTCGGTTACAAGCTGCAGCGATGAGACCGGTTGGGCTGCGCGGCCGGGTCATCGCCGGGTTCGCCGCCGGCGCGCTAGCCCTGTCCGCGTCGATGGCGCTGGTGTCGTATCAACTGATCCGCGGTTCGCTGCTGGCCGAGCGGGAGCGCACCGCGGTGCGCGCCGCCTATTTCAACGCTACGGTCGTCAACGCCGGGCTCATTGGTGACGAGCCGGACATGGTGGAAATCCTGCGTTCGCTCGACACTGGTAGCGACCGGCGGCCGGTGCTGCGCCGCGCCGGAATCTGGTATGCGCGCAGCGCGGACAGCGGCGTTACCGCGTCGATCCCGGACCCGCTCTTGCGCATGGCCGAGGCTGGCACGCCGGGCAAGCAGCGCATCCGCGCCGATGGCCAGCCGGCGGTGGTTGTCGCCGTGCCGCTGTCCGACTCCACGGTGTTCTACCAGATCGACTCGTTGCAGGAGTTGGAGCGTACGTTCCAGACCCTCGCGGCGGTGTTAACGCTGGTAGCGGCCATGACCACCGGCGCCGGCGCCGCCCTCGGGTGGTACGCCACCGGATACGTGCTGCGCCCGTTGAGGTCGGTGGCCTCGGCCGCGCAGGAGATCACCGCCGGTGATCTCAGCGCGCGTCTGGATCCGGCCAGCGAACCCGACTTGGTGCAGCTGACGACGTCGTTCAACCACATGGTCGACCAGCTGGCCCGGCGTATGGAACGCGACCGCCGGTTCGCCGCCGACGTCAGTCACGAACTGCGCTCGCCGCTGCAGACGCTCGCGGCCGCGGCGAGCGTGCTGGGCCGGCGCCGCGAGCGTCTTGACGACCGCACAGCCATGGCCGCGGACCTGGTTACCGGCGAAGTCGCCCGGTTCCAGGCGCTCGTCGACGACCTGCTGGAATTGGCCCGCAGCGACCAGCCCGCAGACCGCCGCCCCGTCCGCGTGTCAGAGCTGGCCCGCCGCGTCTGCCGCACACGGGGAATCTCCGACCAGATCATCGACGGGGAAGACGGGACGTGGCTGGTTGATGAGCACCGGATCGAGCAACTGTTGGCGAACCTGGTCGACAACGCTCTGCGGTACGGCGGGGGCCCCACCGCCATCCGGCTCGGGTGCCAGGAGGGCGCGCACTACATCGAGGTGGACGACGAGGGGCCGGGAGTCAGTCCGGAGGACAAGGAAGTGATTTTTGATCGGTTCGTACGCGGGCGCACCGCGCGGGCCCGCGGTGACGTCGACGGTACCGGTCTCGGTCTCGCCCTGGTCGCCGAGCACGCCAGCGCCCACGGTGGCCGCGCCACCGTACACGATCGTCCCGGCGGCGGCGCCCGCTTCCGGATCGAGTTGCCAGGATGCGGGAGATGACCGGCCGGAGGGCGCTGACGGCGTTCGCCGCCGCCGTGCTCGTGCTGGCGGCTGGCTGCGGTGTCACCGTTCAGCAACAGCCGCAGGAGGTACAGCCACCGCGTGGCCCGCATCGGATCCTGGCCTCCGGCCTGCCGGATACGCCTGATCCCGGCACAGCCGAGGAACTGCTCTACTTCACCAGGGACGGCACGCTGGTACCGACGACGCGTCGCGTTCGGGTGGCTCCCACCGCCGAAACACTCGTCCGCGACCTGGTCGCCGGGCCCAACGATGCCGAGCGCAACGCAGGGCTGGCCAGCGCGCTGACCGGCACCACGCTCACGCTCGCCGGCCGGCACGGTAGCCAGATCACGATCGAGATGGACGAACCAGTGGCCGGCACCGGCCGCAGCGACGAAGTCCTCGCCTACGGTCAGGTCGTCACGACGCTAACGGCCCGGCCGGAGATCACCAGCATCACCTTCACCCGTGGTGGCGAACGGATCGGCATCCCGCGCGCTGACGGTTCCCTATCGGAGGTGCCCCTTACCGCCGCCGACTATGCCTCCCTGATCACCCACGATTGATCAGCCGCCTGAGTCGCTCAGGTTGGCAGCAGGGCCCACACGGTCATGCCGTCGTCCCGTGAGCAGGGTGCTGATGCGCGATGTGGAGAAGAGATCGCCAACAGGACCAGTGACGGCGATATCAGCAGGAGGCCAGGTCCCCAGTGCCGCACCTTTCGCATGGGGCCGCTCCTCAACGCGGGGTCAGCTCGTGGCGAACTGTTCGGCGGCCTGCGCCAGCGCGTTCTGGAGGGCGGCCGCGTCGTGGTCGGTGGAGAACTTGGCCACGGCCGAGTTCGCCGCCTCCTGCATGCCCTGCGAGCAGGCCGAGCCGTGGGCGCAGGATGGCACCTGGGTGGCGGTCTTCCAGTCGGCCATGGCGGACTGCTGGTATGGCGGGTAGTTCACCGGGTCGGCGTCGGTGCGGGCGGGGATGGAGCCCTTCTTGGTGTTGAACTCCCGCTGGCCGTCGCTGCTGCCGACCGTCTCGAGCCAGCAGCGCGCGCCGTCGACGTTCGACGCGCCGCGCGGCAGGGTGAACGAGTCGGCCAGCCACTGGAAGGTCTCGCCGCTACCCGGGAAGGTGAAGTAGCCGTAGTAGTCGCGGAAACCCATGGCATCTAGGTCGGCGGCCTCCCAGTCGCCCATCAGTTGGAAGCCGGCCCGCCCGTTCATCAGCATCCGTTCGGCGTCCGTCCAGTCCAGCGCGTCCCGGTCTCCGTTGGAGTAGCCGAGCAGCCGGTCGTAGTCGGCGATCGCCTTGGTGACCTCGGCGCCGCGCCAGTCGGTGTCGCCGCTCCACAGGCCGGTGAACTCATCCGGCCCCAGGACGGTGATGAGCACCGTCTCCAGCAGCATCAGTTGGGTCCAGTCCGTGCCGACGGCGAGGGGCGCGGTGACGCCGCTGGCCCTGACCGCGTCGAGCGCGTCGACGAACTCCGCCATGCTGGTGGGGGCCTGCGTCACGCCGGCCTTGGCGAGGACCTGCTTGTTGGTCCACACGACGTTGGCCCGGTGGATGTTGGCCGGTACCGAGTAGATCTTGTCCTCGTAGGTGAGGTTGTCGATCAGGCCCGGGGGAAACGCCTCGCGCAGGCCCCAGTCGTCGTAGCTCGAGCTCAGGTCCTCGATCTGTCCTGCGGCGATGTAGTCCACCAGCTCCGCGCCGGCGTGCGCCTGGAACGTGTCCGGCGGGGAGCCGGTCTGCAGGCGCGAGGCGAGCACCTGCTTGGCGTTCGCCCCGGCGCCGCCCGCGATCGCGCCATTCTCGAACGTCTGCGCTGGGCACCTGGTGTCGAACACGCCGACGAGCGCGTCAAGGCCCACCTTCTCACCGCCGTCGGCCCACCAGGTGAACACCTCGACCGTATTGTCGCCGCTGCCGCCCTCGCCGCCGCACGCGGTGACCGGCAGCAGCGCCGCCATGGCCGCGGCCACTATCGCGGCCCGTCGTGAAGATCGCATGATTCCTCCCGACCGGTTCACGCCGTCCTACCGTGTTGGGACCGGCCGCCTACCCACCGGGAGACTCGGTCAACCATCGGCGGTTCGCGGCCGCCCCGGCGGCACTGGAGGTTGAGGCCAGGTTCGCGCGTAACCGCCGGGCGGTTGGGTAGCCGCACCGCATGCGTACCCGAAGCTCACTGGCCGCTCTCGCCACCTCGGCCGCACTGGCCACTGCTGCCCTGACCGCGTGCACCGACGACGAACGATCCGCGGCGGACCTGTCGCCGACCCCCGCGTCCGACCTGGCGAGTGGCTTTTCGGAGGTGGTCGCCCGCGTCGAGCCCTCCGTCGTCACCGTGCTCGTCGGCGGCGGCCTGGGCTCCGGCGTGGTGTTCCGGGACGGCGGTCTGGTGCTCACCAACGAGCACGTTGTTCAGGGTGCCCGGACGGTCCAGCTGGCGCTGGCCAGCGGCGAACGCATCGCGGCCACCGTCGTGTCCACGGACCCCGTCACCGACCTGGCGGTCCTGCGCGCAGAGCGGACCGACCTACCGCCGGCCAGCTTCCGCACCGAGCTGCCCGCTACCGGCGAGATCGTGCTGGCGATGGGCACCCCGCTCGGTTTCCGCAACAGCGTCACGATGGGCGTGGTCTCCGGCGTCGGACGGGAAATCCCTGGCAGCGCCGGGCAGAGCCAGGCGTTGGTCGACCTGATCCAGACCGACGCGGCGATCTCACCGGGCAACTCCGGAGGCGCGCTGGTAGACACCGCCGGCCGCGTGGTGGGCATCAACGACGCCTACCTACCGCCCCAGAGCGGCGCCGTGTCGATCGGCTTCGCGATCCCGGCGGCCACCGCCCAGGATGTCGCCGAGGATCTGCTCGACGACGGCAAGGCCACGCATCCCTTCGTCGGCATCCAGCCAGGCCGGCTCACCCCGCAGATAGCCGACCGGCTCGGTGCGCCGACCGACCGCGGCGTCCTGGTGCTGGACGTCGTCGATGACGGCCCCGCCGCGGCGGCGGGCCTGCACGCCGGTGACATCATCACGACGTTCCACGGCGAGCAGACCGCGACGGTCGAGCAGTTCCTGGGAGCCCTTCGTGCGGTGGAGCCGGGCCAGGTCGTCGACGTCACCTACCTGCGCGGTGGTGACACCGCCACAGCCAAGGTCACCCTAGGGCAGATCGAACGCTGAACTGGCGGCGTTCAGCGTGACTCCAGGCCCTCGCTGGCGTTTCGGACATGCCCGCGTGGGTAGCCGCACGACGTTCCCCGACGTCCAGACGTGGGAGGGAGACCTGACATGGCAGAGGAGAAAGCGGCGCTGGTCCAGTTGAAGGACTCGGGGCGGGCCGTGGCCGACCCGGCCGAGGACGTACGCGGCCGCAAGGTCCGCAACACGGCCGGCGATGAACTGGGCAAGGTGGAGACGTTGCTCGTCGACTCGGATGAGGAGAAAGTCCGCTTCCTGCGCGTCGATCACGGTGGGATTCTGGGCTTCGGCGCCACGCCGTCGTTCATCCCCGTCGAGGCCGTCGCCGAGGTTAACGATGACGAGGTCGTGGTCGACCTGTCCAAGGAGCGCTTGGCCGGCGCTCCTCGCTACGATCCGGACCTGGTCGACCAGTTGCCGTACTACGAGGATGTCTACGGCTACTACGGCTACCCGCCGTTCTGGAGTCCCGGATATCTCTATCCCGGGTTTCCGTTCGTTTCGCACAGGCGCCCGCCGCGGGACGGCGACGCCATACGCTGACGCGGTTTCACCGCGCCACGGCGAACGGATCGCGTCGCCGAGGTTTGAACGCGGCGGCCCGCGGCTAGTCGGCCGGCGGCACCGGAACCGGCGCCGGCAGTTCGAGGGGTAGCGCAACGGCGCTCTTCGGCGGTGCCAACGGTGGGCCCGGGCATGTGGCTATCGCTCCGCTCGGGCCCACCCACCAGGCGGGATGTGTCAACCGGTGAGGAGGGCGCGGTGAAACGGCACGGCACAAGGCGCCTCATGGTCGCCGCCGCGGCTGCTGTTCACCCTCGCTCTGGGCGACGATCAACCCGTCCTGGATTACGTAGGTGTCGACGCGATCGCCTCGACGGTGGTCTGGCTGGCCGGCCGGCAGGCCAGCAGCTGGGCGACGTCGGCGGGCGCCACGTAGAACAGGACGAACACGGCGACGCTGATCAGCCACAGGACGACGGCGCCGAACAGTAGGCGGCGGATGAGGAATCGGATCACGAGGTGTCCTTCCGGTCCGAGCCGGGCGTGACCCCGAGCGGGTCGCCGAGGCGTGGCACGAGGGCGGGTGCTCTCGCGTGGCTGCGCACCGTCTCCAACTCAAGCATCTGGTGGAGGCGATGCAGGCGGTCAAGGTCCGCGACGAGGGGCCGGCCAGTGTCTTGCCGGCCCTGGGCATCTTGCTCGCGTTCACGGTGGTTGTCCCCGCACTGGCGGTGTACCTGTTCCGTTGGGACGACGCCTGAGGCCGCACACCGTTTCGCATTTCGCGCCGAGGGTAGGCGGTCGCGAGCGCGCATAACCGTGAACAGGCGGGAGGAGTAAACAATGACCGATCTGACTGACGGGCCGATTCGCCCGATCGGCAAGGTCCGCGCCGGCATGCGAGTCGTGGACGCGGAAGGGGAGACCGTCGGTACGGTCAGCCACGTCACCGTCGGCGACCAGCCGGCGGACGGCGATCTGCGGCCCCGCCGGCACGACGGTGGCGCGATGGTCGGAGGCGCTGTCGACAACGCCCCGGACGTCGTCGATGGGCAGGCCGACCGGCTGATGTCCGATGGCTACGTGAAGGTGCTGGGTACCGGCGTGTACGGCGTCGACCGGTACGTCGCGGCGGACGAGATCTCCGAGGTCGACAACGGGACTGTGGTTCTCAAGGTCGGCCGCCACGAGCTCATGGCCGATCAGTGAGGGGAAGGTGCCGAAGATGAGGCTGCGCGGGAGTGAGCCGCAGTTGCACATCCACGCCGTGCTGGGGCGCCGGCAGCGCCGGCCCAGCGGTGATCGCTAGCCATTCCCGTAGGCGGCATCGGGGTCGGCGGACAGATGCTGGCGGAGCTGGTCGAGGGAGTGGCGGATCAGCCGCGAGATGTGCATCTGAGAGACCCCAACACGGGCGGCGATCTGCGACTGCGTCAGATTCTCGAAGAACCGCAGGTACAAGATCTCCCGCTCCCGTTTGGGCAGGCAGCGCAGGGCGGGGTGCACGACGAGGTTCACCTCCGTGCGTCCAAACCTGGGATCGTTGCCGCCGACCTCATCCATGAGCACGCTGGCGCGCGCGCCCGGCCCGTCCAGCGACACGGCGTCGTGGCAGGTGGCGGCGTACATGCCGTCGATGAGCTCGTCCCCCTCGATATCCAGGTAAGCGGCGAGCTCGTCGAGTGTGGGGGAGCGGTGCAAGCGTTGCGCGAGCAGGTCGGAGGCGACCGCGATCTGCTGGCGCAGCTCCTGAAACCGCCGCGGCACGTGAACGCTCCAGGTGCGGTCCCGGAAATGCCGCTTGACCTCGCCGAGGATGGTGGGGATGGCATAGCTGAGGAAGTGTTCGCCGAACTTGGGGTTGTACCGGTCGACGGCGTTGACCAACCCGAGGGCCGCCACCTGGCACAGGTCCTCCAGCGGCTCGCCATGGGTGCGGTAGCGACGCACGAGGCGGTGCGCGATCGGCAGGCTCAACATGATCACTTGCTCCCGCAGGCGGGCGCGGGTGGCGCTGTTGGGGGGCTCGGCGTCCATCCGGCGCAGCAGCCGCTCAATCGCCTGGTCGGTGTGTGCGCGTTCGATCGGATCGGGTCGGCTGGGCCGGGGCGTGGCCGGTGGTTCGACGGCGACGGTGGTTTCGGGGGAGATGGCGACGGTTGTCATGGGTACCCCTGCGAGGCAGTGGCCAGCGTTCACCGCGTAAGGCGCGGTTTGCAACGTGACGCCGGCGGGAAGGCCGTTGGCAGGGCACCCTGGTCTCGAGTGCCGTCAGGCGAGGATCGGCATTCCGCCATCGCTTTCGCCTGTCGAGTGGCCGCTCCAGCGTTGTACGAACGGCTCCTCTGAACGTTACGCCAGTCGCGGGCTGATGTGTTGGACTGCGGCGTTTTGTCACACAGTCGTCATGGGGCGCGCGGCCGTCACGCTTCTGTCATGAGACTGTGCGCCCACCGACAGGTTTGCCCAGGGCTGCCGGGGAATCCACCGTGCGAGAGTTCGGAAGGGGGAACGGTGGCGCTGTCGGACAGAGAGGCCGCAACTCGTGCGCTGGAGGAGACGGTAGCGCGTCTGCGTGCGGAGGTCGCCGGGTTACGTCGCGCGATGCTGAACCGGGCGGTCATCGAGCAGGCCAAGGGTGTCATGGCGGCCCGGCTCGGGGTTCCGCCACAGGAGGCGTTCGACCGCCTGATGAAGCTGTCCCAGGACACGAACACCAAGGTCGCGGGCGTGGCCGCGGCGGTGGTGGGCGCGGCGATCCCGGATCCCCCGCAACCGGAGACCGAACCGGTGGTCGACGACCAGTTACGCACCCGGGTGGCCGAAGAACTGCCGGCCAGCCAGGGTGGGCAGCCGGTGACACCCCCGGCACGGCCGGCCGGGGTGGAGGCGCTGCACACCTTTCACCAGATCATCGGCGCGCGGGCCGCGGCGGCCCGTGATCACGACGAACTCGCCGAGGCGCTGGCGGTCGCCGCGCCTGGATGGCCACAGCCACGGGCGGTCTCCATCTGCGGCCTGGAGCCGGACGGCGCCTTGCGCCTGCTCGGCGCGCACGGCCTGACGGTGTTGCAGCGGTCGCAGTGGACGCGGATGCCGCCGCAGCTGGAGGTGCCTGTAACGCGGGCGGTGCGCTGCCGGGCGCCGGTCGTCGCGAGTACCCCGGACGTGGTCAAGCAGGAGTTCCCGGCGCTGGCGGACAGCGCCAACCCGCCGGCCGCCGCTGTCGCGCTGCCGCTGACGGATGGTGAGGACATCGTTGGCAGTGCGGGCCTGAGCTGGTCGACTCCGCTGCGGCTACGCGGCGAGTCCGAGCGTTATCTGTTGGCGCTGGCCGAGCCGGTTAGCATCCGGCTAAGTGAGCTGTCGGGAGGGGCGGACCTGGCCGCCGGCGCCTGGCTGTCGATCCCGCTGGAGGCGATGCACAACCCGGCCGTGCTGCTCGCACCGGTGCCGTCCGGTGCCGCGATCGCCACTGACTTCCGGGTGGTTCGGGCCAACTCGTATGCGAAGGCGCTGTGCCGCGCGGGCGGTGTCGAGCTGGCTGGAGCGACGCTGCTGTCCCTGTTTCCCTATGCGGGCAGTCAGGCGCTCTTAGCCGCCTGCCGGGATGTTGTGGCAGGCACGGCGCTGCACCATCTGGACCTGGTCCGGTTGCGCCCGGACGACGTGGGCGGCCAGGACGCCGGCAGCGTGAGCGCCCGGGTCGCCGCCGTAGCGGACAAGGTGTTGCTGGTGTGGCATCCCCACACCTCGGCGGAGTCCAGCTACGAGCAACTGCTGAGGGCTGAGGCGGTGGCCCGGATCGGCTCCTTCCGCTGGGAGCCGCACAGCGGCGTGGTACACCTGTCGCCGTACTTGATGATGTTGCTCGGCCTCGATGATGAGCGGCTCACGGACGTGGACGCCGTCCTCGACCGGATCGACGAGGCGGACCGTCCGGCCGCCCGCCGGCTGCTGCGCGCTCTGATGACGGGCGGCGGAAGGGCGCCGCAGACGCAGGTCTTTCGCGGTGCCGGCCGGATCCTTGGCAGATCGCTGCAGGTCACCGTGGAGCCAGCCCAGGCCGCAGCCGTGGTGGTCGGCACCGTGCAGGACGTCACTGAGCAGCGGTTGCTGGAAGCGCGGTTGCGCAAGACCGAGATAGACCTGGCCGGCCAGCGCCAGGCGGCCGCCGTCCGGACTGCTCTGGCCTCCGCGATGCTGCCGGCGCCCAAACCGTTGGCGGCCAAGCATGTGACCGCGGACGGCGCCTGCCGGCCAGGTGCCCACTCCTTCGGCACCGCATGGCACGACGCGGCCGAACTGCCCGGCGGCGATGTGCTGCTCATGGCCGGACTCGCGGCGGGTAGCGCCCCCGACGCGATGGTGGGCGCTGGGCGGATACGGCATGCCGTCCGTTCGTATGCCGTGGTGCGGCGGGGTCCGGGCGAGATCCTCACCGCCACCAACGCGCTGGTCCGCTTCGACCGGCCCGGACTGACCGCCGGCATCGTCCTGGCCCGTTACGCCCACGCACACCGCCGCGTCCGCTGGGCGTCCGCCGGCACGGGCAGGCCCATCCACTTCCGTGGCGAGGCCGCCGGCACGATCCTGGCCAGCGCGGACGCGCCCCCACTCGGTGCCGAGCCGGCGACCGCATACGAGGAACGGGAGCTTCCGGTAGCCGCGGGCGACCGCCTGCTGCTGCACGTGCACATGCCGGCGGGCCAACCGGCCGTCCACACGCTAGCCGGCGCCGCGGCTCGGATCGAGCCGGAGACGGTGTCCGGCCTGCTTGACGAGGCCGGTGACGACATGGATCGATGCGTCATCGTCGCCCGCTTCAACGGCGGCTGAAGGTTTCGCCGACCGTCGGCGCGGACCGCGTACCGCGGATACTTGCGGGCGACCGGCAGGCGCCGGCCGATGGCGTCGATCCGCATGCCGGGTAAGGCCGCGGCGGCCCTGCGCGCCGGCGCCAACCTCACCACCGATTCCTCCGGTCGCCGTACCTGGGAGCAGTTCCTGACCGAGCGGCTGGCGTGAGGCGGTTCTGGCGCAAGACGATCGGGCCTAGGTCAGTGGCTGGCTTCCGGCACGGTGCCGGCGTGTGGTGAGACGTCCGGGCTCCGCTTCACCCCCGTGTTGAACCGCACCTGGGTGAAGGCCGCCTCCGCCGGCTCTGCGAACCGCTGGCCGTTCACCGGGTCGTGGCGCATGAAATCCGGCGGTTGAATGCGGACGGTCACGTCGAATGGGCCTTCGCCTGGCACCTCGGCGTTGATCCCATAGTGGTACAGGAACGGGTGCCACAGGAAGGGGACGGCGGTGGTGAACAGCTGTCGCCCGTCGGTCAAAACGGTGACCGTGACGTCGAGCTGAGGGACGAACCGGCCGTCGCTGCCGTCGGCAACGATCACTTCCATGTGCGTGTTGGCCCCGGCGGGCTCGGCCCTGGCCAACTGCCTGTCCTGTGGCGTGTACGCGCCTTCGGCCGCCTCCGTGGTAAAGCCGATCACGTAGCCGCCGGCACGGGTCTCCCGGATGCCGTTCTCCACGGCCATCGCCTCGACCGCGAGCCGATACGCCTCGCCCTGCACGGCGGCGATGTCCCGTTGACGCTTGGTGGCCTCGTTGCTGGGCCGCATCGGCGGTGTTGCCGCGTCTTTCATCAGCCGACCTCCGCTCTTTCTCGTTGTCAGCCGGCGCGCCGGCTACCCGGCGGCCAGCCAGGTAAACGTCGAGTCGCCCTATCCAGCGCAGCGGACACTGGGCTCGGCGCGAGGCGCGTCACTGGGCTGTACGAGGACCTCGACGGTCACCGTCCCGGCCTTTTGAAAGGCGAACGTCAGCTCGATGGCCGACCCGGCGAGCACCGGATCCTGGAAGCCCACGACCCGCAGGTGGTACGCGTCGAACGGCGGCACGCCGGTAGTGCTGGCCCGCGGTGGCTGGGTGGGCTGTAACGCGAGCTGGGGGACGGCCTGGTACACGCCGTCACAGTTCTGATCCCAGCGGATCTCCACCCGATCGGCGGCCGGCGTCGTGACCCCGGTCAGCGCATCCGGCGTGGTGCCCTGGTTCAGCAGCGTGAGCCATACTCGCGCGTCGGCGCCGGCCGGGTAGGCCGGCGCCGTGGGGGCCTCGACATACACGCTGAGTAGCCGGATATCTCCCACCTCCGCGTTGGCGCCCATCACGCCGGCCTGTACGACGTCCTGCGGGTCGCTGACGCAGCCGGGTGCGGCTGCGAGCGCGGCGACGAGCCCGGCCGCTGTCAGCGTCCTGGACGCTGTTCGCTTCATGCCCGTCGGGTACCAGATCGCCCGCAGGATGAAACCCCATGCGGGTCCGCGCTCGGCGATTGGATCGGCCAAGGCGGGGTAGGCGGTGCGATACCAGCCAACGAGTCGGGAAGGTGATCGAGATGACCGCGCACGCCGGCGAGAAGGCGCAGAAGACGGGCGTGTTCCACTGCGCGAAATGCGACGAGAAGGGTCTCCGTCAAGCAGGGCCAGACGATTCCGAAGTGCCCCAACGGGCACACCGAGTTCGAGTCCCGCACCCAGGAACCGGGTAACAAGTCGTGAGCGCCTGGTAGGCCGGGCACATGCTGTTCCAGAGCTGGTCCGACCTGGCACGGGTCGTTATCGTCGGCGCCCTGGTGTACCCGGCGCTGATCGCCGTCCTGCGGCTGTCCGGCAAGCGGACGCTGGCCAAGATGAACGCCTTCGACCTGGTCGTCACGGTCGCGCTGGGCTCCACACTCGCCACCATCCTGCTGTCGGCCGACGTCTCGCTCGTCGAGGGCGTGGCCGCGCTCGTGCTGCTGGTGCTGCTCCAGTTCGCGGCGACGTGGCTGTCCGTTCGGTTCGGCGGATTTCGGACCACGATCAAGTCCACGCCGACGCTGCTGCTGCGCGACGGGCAACTGCGGCCGGGCGCCTTGCGAGCCCAGCGGGTCACCGAGGGGGAGGTCCGCCAAGCCGTGCGCAGTCAGGGAATCGGCGACCTGGCCCACGTGGCGGCGGTGGTGCTGGAGACCGACGGCCAGTTGAGTGTCATCCCCCACGGTGCGGCCGGCGCCCTGACCGCCCTGCGCGGGGTGGACGGCTTCGAGCCCAAATGACTGGTTCCGCGCTTACCCAGTCCGGTACGGGGCCGCCTCCGCTGCGCATCGTCGGCAGGACCACTGCCGACCTGGCCGGCCGCACGGTGCGCCGGGCCGTCCAGGACCGGGTGCACGGCCTCGCGGCGGAGGATGAACGACCCGCCTGACCACGGCGACCCACGGGAGCGCGTCGCCATGGGCCAGATCGAGCGTGGCGCCAACCGGATCTACGGCATCCGCCGGGACCGGCCAGCGCTGCGCAAGCGGCGGGTCTGGGTGTCCTGTTCGGACGGTTCGGCCGAGGTGCGGGTGGTGGCGCCGGCCAGCTGGCGAGCGGAGTTGACCAGGCCGACCAGGCTGAACGCCTGTGGCGTGTTGCCCAGGTGCCGGCGGCTGACCGGGTCGTACTCCTCGGCCAGCAGGCCGACGTCGTTGCGCAGGTCGAGCAGTCGTTCGAACAGCTCCCGCGCCTGACCGCTGCGCCCCGCCGTGTGCAGCGCGTCGACCAGCCAGAAGCTGCAGGCGAGGAACGCGCCCTCGTGACCGGGCAGACCGTCCACATTGTCATCGTTCTGTGGTTGGTAGCGCAGCACGAACCCGTCCACGCACAGCTCTCGCTGGATCGCGTCGATGGTGCCCAGCACCCGCGGGTCGGTGGGCGGCAGGAACCCGACACGGGGGATCAGCAGGAGCGCGGCGTCCAGACCCTGGGAGCCGTAGAACTGGGTGAAGGTGTTGCGGCCGGTGTCGAAGCCCTTGGCGCACACCTCCGCGTGGATCTCGTCTCGCACCGCGCGCCACCGGTCGGCCGGCCCGTCGAGGCGATGCCGTTCGACCGCGCGCACCGCCCGGTCAAAGCCGGCCCAGGCCATCACCTTGGAGTGCACGAACTGCCGGCGCGGGCCGCGTACCTCCCAGAGGCTGTTGTCGACGCGCCGCCAGTTGCCTTCGAGGTAGTCCAGGAGGGCGCGTTGCAGGTCCCAGGCGGCTTCATTCGCCGACAGGCCGCTCTCACGTGCCAGGTGCAGCCCGTCGAGCACCTCGCCCCACACGTCCAGCTGGAACTGGTCGGCGGCCGCGTTGCCCACCCGCACCGGGCGAGAGTTGGCGTACCCGGCCAGCCAGTCCAGGGAGGACTCCGGGAGGCGGCGGGTGCCGTCAAGCCCGTACATGATGCGCAGGTCGGCGGGGTCGCCGGCCACTGCGCGCAGTAGCCACTCCCGCCACGCCCGGGCCTCGGCGACGTGCCCGGTGCCGAGCAACGCCTGCAGGGTGAACGTCGCGTCGCGCAGCCAGCAGTACCGGTAGTCCCAGTTGCGTGCCCCGCCCAACTGCTCGGGCAGCGAGGTGGTGGCCGCGGCCACGATGCCGCCGGTAGGTGTGTAGGTGAGGGCCTTGAGCAGCACCAGCGAGCGACGTACCGCGTCGCTCCAGGGGCCGCGGTAACGGCAGCGATCGATCCAAGACTTCCAGAAGCGCTGCGTCTCGTGGAGGGACCGGTCGGGGTCGACCGGCTCCGGGCGAGACAGGTGCGAGCGCTGGTAGGTGAGCACGAACGGCACCCGGTCGCCGGCTCGGACGGTGAAATCTGCCTCGGTGAGCCGTTCGTCGCCGTGCAGTGGCATCTCGGTGTGCAGCCAGACCGCGTCCGGCCCGGCGACCGCGGCGAAGTCCCGGTCGTGGTGGCGTACCCAGGGCACGATGCTGCCGTAATCGAAGCGCAGCCGCAGCCGCATCCGCATGGGCACCGCGCCGGACACGCCCTCCACGACGCGGACGATGTCGGGCGCCTGGCCGCGCGGCGGCATGTAATCGACCACCCGCACCGCCCCGTCCGGCGTGTGCCATTCGGTCTCGAGGACGAGGCTGTCGTCCCGGTACCGGCGGCGGCTCGCGCGGTCGGCGCCGGCGGGGGCGAGGCGCCAGTGGCCGGCGCTCTCGTCGTGCAGGAGCGCGGCGAAGCACGCCGACGAGTCGAACCGGGGCAGGCACAGCCAGTCGATGGAGCCGTCCCGGCCGACGAGGGCGCCGGTCTGGAGGTCGCCCAGCAGCGCGTAGTCCTCGATGCGGCCCGCCACATTCACCTCCACCACGCCGGCTATCGGCCTGAAACGGTCGGTACCCGCCCTGGTGTCATGGAAACGCCCGCCTCCTGCGCGCTGCGTCGTCCGGGCCGGTCACTCCCTGTCCGGCCGGAGGTGTTCGGGCCGGAGCATCCGGCGGAGTTGAGTGATCCGGATGCTGCCTGGTATCGCCACCAGCAGCGCGCCGCCGATGGCGGCTAGCAACAAGGCCACGCCGAGCGGCATGGTGCCATCCGCGCCAAAGATGGAGATCTCGACCCGCCGCCCGTTCTGCAGGATGAAGATCAGCAGTAGCGCGAACACTACCGCCGCCACGATCAGCCCAATCCAGAGGCCGGCGACGCGGGAGTGGGTATCAGGGTGCTGTTTCATCGCCGCTCACCGCCCGCGGTCGGCGGCCAAGACCCTGGCAGCCTGGTCGGCGTACCGGGTGTCGACCTGGAGGTCGTACCTGTCGGCCTGGACGGTCCCGACGGACGAGAAGTCGCGCCGGCCGTCGGTCATGGCGTGCACGAGCAGCCCGAGCGCAGTGCCAATGAAGGCGCCGATGAGCGCGCCTGACGCCGCCAGCCAGAACGCCGCGACCAGGGGGTCGACGAGGTCGAACAGGCCGAGGAACCAGCCGATGAGGGCACCGCCGATGGCACCGGCGAGGGCGTACTGTCCGGCGGCGGTCCAGTAGGTGCGCCGGCCGGTCACCTGTTCGACGCTTCTGAGCCCGCGCCCTACGATGGCCACGTTCTGCACCGGGAAGCCGTTGTCGGACAGGCGATCGACGGCCCGTTCGGCGTCTGGGTACCTGGGGTAAGAGGCGACGCTCTGGTACCTGCGTGAGCTCTCGGCGCCGCCGCTCAATGCGGACGTGTCGTCGGGGCGCCACGTCGAGCCGCGCATGTGACGTGTGGACATCATCGTCCTCCTTTCCTCGACGTCGGGCGGCGGCTACCCTCGGGCCCGGCGGTCAAACCTTGTCGCTCACCGCTCAGGTTCGCACTATCGCCCAGACGGTCTTCCCATCGTCGGCCGACAGCGCCTCGGTGATCATCAGGCCCCGGCCGCCTTCGGTAAGTGCAGACTTTGTATCCATGCTGCGGTGGGGAAGTGTTGTGGATCGGTCACGGACACTGATGCGCAGGTGGCCAGCCAGCAGGCTTAACGTCACGTCGAACTCGGTGGCGGCGTGCAGGACCGCGTTGCCGGCGAGTTCTGACACGATCGCCTGCGCCGGCTGCGTCACCGCAGGGATCTGCCAGGCGGCGCATGCCGCGTCCACCATGTGGCGGGTCGACGTCACCGACCACGGCTGCGGTGGCAGGTGTCGGTGCCGGCGATTGGGTCGCTGCGTTAGGGCGCGTGCGGCAATGCCGGCGTCGCGCATTGCCCGCCGGCGTCGGCCAACACGGTGATCGTTCTCCACCCTGCATCGCGGACGGCGGTGAGATCCATGATCAGAGCGACGGGGTCGTCGAGCAGCCCGCGGGATAGTGTCGCGGCGATCGCCGGCAGGTCGACGTCCTCCACGGTTCGGTGAAGTCTCATGCAGGAGATCGCGGTGACGAAGTCACGACTGAGAGTGGAGCGGGGCAACCTGTTCGAGATTTCGCACCTCCTGATCTATCTGTTGCGTCGTGCTACACGGCAATCTTTGGCTACGTGCACGGGTTGCACAAGATCCGAGCAGCGCAGCGGAAACGAATCGAAGAATTCCTCACCACCGTTGAACTGTTCGCGTCGGCCGATCGGTCGACCTACGGAACGTGGCGAGTTGGCTTAAGGTCAATTGGCCAATCAATGCAGGTATGCACTTACCGCCATCGGAGGTGAACGTCTGGTGTTCGCGGGCAGGGTCAGGCAACGACGAGGCGCTGGTTCGGCGGG